>NZ_SRHZ01000053.1 GCF_004684085.1 Stenotrophomonas maltophilia | reverse complement strand
CAATGCTCTTCGATCCGTCACCGGGAATCTGTCAGAGGTGGGGCGGGTTGGGGTCGCGGGACCGTTGGCGCCATGGATGGCGCCATCGAGCCCCCAAGGATGGGTTTACGGCGTGTCCCGCGACCCCAACCCGCACCGCCAAACACGGCAAAAAACCAGAGCCGCTCTTGACGTTGCTGTTGCCGTTGCCCTGGCAGTAAAGCCTGCCGCAGGCAGCGCACGCGGCCGCCGCCGCAAAGGAAACCCTTAGATCTTGCGAGCCAGCGCCTCAGCCAGGCCCGTGTAGCTGCCCGGGGTCATCTCACGCAGCGACTGCTTGGCATCCTCCGGCAGCGCCAGCGTCTCCACGAACGCACGCATCGACTCGGCAGTGATGCCCTGGCCACGGGTCAGTGCCTTCAGCTGTTCGTACGGGTTCGGCAGGCCGTGGCGGCGCATCACCGTCTGCACGGCCTCGGCCAGCACTTCCCAGGCCGCGTCCAGATCGGCATCCAGGCGTTGCGGATTCACTTCCAGCTTGCCCAGGCCCTTGGCCAGCGAATCCAGCGCCACCTGGCTGTGGCCGAACGCGGTGCCCAGTGCACGCAGCACGGTGGAATCGGTCAGGTCACGCTGCCAGCGGCTGATCGGCAGCTTCGCGCTGAAGTGCTCGAACAGGGCATTGGCGATACCGAAATTGCCTTCGGCGTTCTCGAAATCGATCGGATTGACCTTGTGCGGCATCGTCGACGAGCCGACTTCGCCTTCCTTCAAGCGCTGCTTGAAGTAGCCCAGCGAAACGTAGCCCCAGATGTCACGGGCCAGGTCGATCAGGATGATGTTGGCGCGACGTGCGGCATCGCCGATCTCGGCGATGTTGTCGTGCGGCTCGATCTGCGTGGTGTACGGATTGAACACCAGGCCCAGGCCGGTCACGAAGCGCTCGGCGAAGGCCGGCCAGTCCACGTCCGGGTAGCTGGCGATGTGGGCGTTGTAGTTGCCGACCGCGCCGTTGATCTTGCCGGTCAGCTCGACGGCGGCAATCTGCTTGCGCTGGCGCTCCAGGCGGGCGACCACGTTGGCCAGTTCCTTGCCCAGGGTGGTGGGCGAGGCGGTCTGGCCATGGGTGCGCGACAGCATCGGCTGGCCGGCCTGGGCATGGGCCAGGGTGCGCAGTGCGGTGGCGATGCCGTCCAGGGTCGGCAGCAGCACCTCGCGGCGGGCCTGTTCCAGCATCAGGCCATAGCTGAGGTTGTTGATGTCTTCGCTGGTGCAGGCGAAATGCACGAATTCCAGCGCCGGGGCCAGCTCGGCGTCGTCCTTCAGCTGTTCCTTGATGAAGTACTCCACCGCCTTGACGTCATGGTTGGTGGTGCGCTCGATCTCCTTCACGCGCGCGGCCTGGGCCGGGCTGAAGCTGGCGGCCAGGGCGCGCAGGCGGGCGACGGCGGCGTCGGAGAACGGCGCCAGCTCGACGATGCCCGGCTCGGCGGCCAGGGCCAGCAGCCATTCCACTTCGACCGTGATGCGGGCCTTGATCAGGCCGTACTCGGAGAAGATCGGGCGCAGGGCGTCGACCTTGCCGGCATAGCGGCCATCGAGCGGGGACAGGGCGAGCAGGGCGGAATCGGACATGTCGGCAGGGCTGGGGCGAGCGGCGGGGCCGATATTCTACGACGCGACGGGCCGCCGCGCTGCGCGCTCGCCGGGCATGGCCCGGCGCTACCGAGCGAACGATGCGGTCCACGCAGCGTCATCCCACACTGCGGACAAAGGAGTATCGTTGGCGCAGCCGCCAGCCCGGGAAGCGACACCCTGCCAGCCGCCGCTTCCCTTTCCCCAACTGAAGTAGTGCGGAGTTGATGCAATGAGCAAAGCTGCAAGCAAGGGTTTCAGAATCGAACACGACAGCATGGGCGAGCTGCAGGTGCCTGCGGATGCCCTGTGGGGCGCGCAGACCCAGCGTGCCGTGCAGAACTTCCCGGTGTCGGGCCAGCGCATGCCGCGCGGTTTCATCCGTGCCCTGGGCTTGGTCAAGGGTGCCGCTGCCGGCGTCAACGCAGAGCTGGGCCACCTGCCAAAGAACGTGGCCAAGGCCATCCAGACCGCTGCCGCCGAAGTGGCCGCCGGCAACTGGGACGCGCAGTTCCCGATCGATGTCTATCAGACCGGTTCGGGCACGTCGTCGAACATGAATGCCAACGAGGTCATCGCCACCCTGGCCAACCGTGCCGGCAAGGCGGGCAAGACCACCGTGCACCCCAATGACCACGTCAACCAGGGGCAGAGCTCCAACGACGTGATCCCGACCGCGCTGCGCGTGTCGGCGGTGTTGGCGACGCATGAGCAGCTGCTGCCGGCGCTGGTGCACCTGCGCAAGACCCTGGACAAGAAGGGCCGCAGCCTGCGCAAGGTGGTCAAGACCGGCCGCACGCACCTGATGGATGCGATGCCGTTGACCTTCGAGCAGGAATTCGGCGCGTGGTCGGCACAGCTGGCCTCGGCGCAGGAGCGCATCGAAGACAGCCTCAAGCGCGTGCGCCGGCTGCCGCTGGGCGGCACCGCCATCGGCACCGGCATCAATGCCGACCCGCGCTTTGGTGCACAGGTGGCCAAGGCGCTGAAGCAGCAGACCGGCTTCAAGTTCGACAGTGCCGAGAACAAGTTCGAAGGCCTGGCCGCACAGGACGACGCAGTGGAACTGTCCGGCCAGCTCAATGCACTGGCGGTGGCGCTGATCAAGATCGCCAACGACCTGCGTTGGATGAACGCCGGTCCACTGGCCGGGCTGGGCGAGATCGAACTGCCGGCGCTGCAGCCAGGCAGCTCGATCATGCCGGGCAAGGTCAACCCGGTCATTCCGGAAGCAACGGTGATGGCCTGCGCCCAGGTGATCGGCCACCACACGGCGATCACCGTGGCCGGGCAGACCGGCAACTTCCAGCTCAATGTCACGTTGCCGCTGATTGCGGTGAACCTGCTGGATGGCATCGGCCTGCTCGCCAACGTCTCCACCCTGCTGGCCGACAGCGCCATCGCTGGTCTGAAGGTGCGCGAGGACCGCGTGGCCGAGGCGCTGGCGCGCAATCCGATCCTGGTCACCGCGCTGAACCCGATCATCGGCTACGAGAAGGCCGCGGCGATTGCCAAGCGTGCCTACAAGGAACAGCGCCCGGTACTGGACGTGGCACTGGAAGACAGTGGCCTGGCCGAAGCCGAGCTGCGCCGGCTGTTGGATCCGGCCGCGTTGACGGCCGGTGGCATCCAGGCCGGTGGTGGTAGCGCCGGCGGTTGATCGGCCGACGGGTAGCGCCGGGCCATGCCCGGCGCTACCGGGTCAATGAAAAACGCCGCCCTCGGGCGGCGTTTTTCTTCAGCGACGATCGGCGACGATGTTGCCGAAGGTGTCGGTGTAATCCTTGAACTCGGGGATGCGCTGGATCAGGTCCGCTGGAATCACCTCCAGGCCCTCCGGCGGTTGGATCTTCACCGGCTGCATGTTGGGATCGGCCGGTGCGGCCACCAGCGTATTCTGGCGCAGCACCTGCAGCTTGCCGAACAGGGTCTGCAGCATCTGCTTCTGCGCGTCGTCCAGCGGGATCTGGATCTCGTCCATCTTCATCGTGCCATCGGCGAGAATGATGATGTTCGGTGCCGGCGGGCGACGCACGGTGACCATGCCTTCGCTGACGGAAATCTTGGGTTTGCCGCGCTCGGCGCGGTGGTTGCGGTAATCCTTGTCACAGCCGACCAGGCCCAGGCAGAGCAGGGCGGCCAGCAGCAGGAACAACTTCTTCATGGCATTCGGTTCGGGGGCGTCCGGGGCTGCCATTGTAAGCGGTCATCGCAGCGCGGCCGGCAGCGGGGTGCCACTGCCGGCCGGGTGCGCTGATCTGTCACAGGTCTAGCGCAGGACCACGGTGTCCTTGCCGCAGTCGTCCACGTCGCTCTGGTCCATGGTTGCGTAGGGCTTGAACGCTGGCAGCTCGCGCGCCAGCGCCTGCTGGCTGGCCAGCATGGCAGGCAGGCGGTCGCAGATGCGCTTGGCCTGGACCTCGATCTTGGCGGCTTCGGCGTTGATCCGCTTTTCGACGCCTTCGCTGTCACCGCTGAAGATGCCCTTCAGTGCTTCGCCCGCGGCGCTCGCACCGAGCTTGGCACCGGCAAGGCCGACGTCCATGCCGTCCATCGCGATGGCGACCACGTGGCCGCGGTACTCCAGCAGCTGGCGACGCTGTGCGTCGTTGGCCACGACGTCCTTGCCCGCGATCAACAGGTGTCCATCCGGCGTGATTTCCGCACGCGGCTGCTTGTCGGCGGAGATCTTGATGTTGCCCTGGGCGATGTCCTTGCGGGCATCGTTCATGGCGTCCTTGACGGTCTGGCCGACGCCGCCGGTGGCTTCGGCCACGCTCTTGCCGACGCTCTTGTCAGGCGGGGAGGACGTGCCACCGCAGGCGATCAGCGGCAGGCACAGCAGAGTGGCGGGCAGCAGGCGCAACAGGTTCATGGCGTTCCCCTGGGATCGGTTGGATGAGGCTTACTTGTTGCGCGGCAGGGTGACCTTGCCGCTGACATTGCGGTGACCGACGTCACCACTGCCGCTGTGATCGACGGTCAGGCTGCCGCGCACGCCATCGACCTGGATGTCGCCCGAGCCATGGCTGCGCACATGCACATTGCCGCCGATGTCGGCCAGATCGACGCCGCCGGAGCCGACCACGCCCACTTCGACATTGCCCTGCACACGCTTGAACTCGATGTCGCCCGAGCCCACGGTATCGAGCCGTGCGTTGCCGCGCACATCGCTGATCTTCAGGTCGCCCGAACCGACGGTGCCGGTGCTGGCATCACCGCCGATGTTGCGCGCGGTAACGTCGCCCGAACCCAGCGACAGCAGGTTCAGGGCGCTGCCGCCGTCGATGTCGAGGTCGCCCGAGCCCACCGCCGCGTGGATGCTGCCGCGGGTGCCGCGGATGACCGCGTCACCGGATCCGACGTCCACGCTCAAGGACTGCGCGTTTTCCACGCTGGCGTCGCCGGAGCCGACCTTGACCTGCAGCGGCAGGTTGTCCGGCACGCTGCCGCGGATGTCCAGCCAGGCGTAGCTGTTGCCCAGGCTGATGCCGCTGTGGCGACCATCACGACGCAGGCTCACCACCAGCTTGTCACCCACCTTGCGCTGGTCCAGCACCAGCTGGTCCAGCCATTCCTGGCTGGACGCACAGGCGCGGCCATCGAGCTGGCCGCCGCCGTTGCTGGCGACGACCTTCAGATCGTGCTGGTTCACTTCGAACACCACTGCTTTGGCACCGGCCACGTCCAGCTTCAGCGTGCGGGCGGCAGTGAACTTGCAGTTCGGAGCATCGGCGGCCAGCGCCGACAGCGGCAACAGCAACAACGCAGAACAAGCGAGCAGGGAACGCATGGGTAGTGCCTCCGGGTGGATGGGATCAGATTTCGCCGGCGCGCTTGCGCAGGCGGATGGCAAGGACGATGAACACGACACCGACGGCGGCACCGATCCACAGTTCCGGCATCGCCAGCGACTTCAGCTGCGAGGCCGGCGACATCAGGCCGACCACCGACTCCAGATCGCGGCGTGCGTTTTCGTCGGCGCTGAGGCGGTAGACCAGATCCGTGCCCGGCACGCCGCCCAGCAGCAGGCGGCCGACGATGTTCTGCCAGAACCAGCCGGTGGTCAGGCCGATCAGCGGCATCACCTTGGTGGTGCTGACAATGACGCCGGCGAACAGCGGCAACATCACCGCCCACAGGAACGGCTTGGTGCGCGCCCAGGCCGAGCACAGCAGCAGCCAGCCGGCGGTGGGCAGGGCCCACAGGGCGTAGACCGGGATCCAGGCCAGGTGACCGGCGGCCAGGGTCAGCGGGCTCGCCGGGCCCCAGATCAGGGTCATCGGGCTGCCGCCGTGCATCAGCGCAACAATGCTGATGACCAGCATGAAGCCGAACATGGTGATGATGCCGGCGATCACCGCGATCAGCGGGGCCACGATCAGTGCGCTGATCACCTTGGACAGCACGGTCTGGGTGTCAGACAGCGGCAGCGACTTCCAGAACAGGATGCTGCGGTCGCGGCGGTCGTCGTACAGCGCGCCCAGGCAGTAGAAGAACACCACGAAGGCCAATACCAGGAACGGCCATGCCGAGCTCAGCACCAGGGTCAGGTCGAGGCCGTTGCCAAGATCGGTGAGGTCCTTGCTGTCGATATTGCGGGTCAGCAGCGCCAGGTCCAGGCCGTTGACGTTCACGCTTTCGCCATCGACATGCAGTGCGCCGTTGCGCGCCGCGCGGTTCAGCGCGAACAGGCCGAAGGCGATGCCGACGGTGCTCATCACCAGCGAAATCAGCCCGGCGATCAGCGGGGCATAGAGGAATCCGCCGCGGTTTTCCCAGTACTCGCGCTTGAGCAGCCAGCGCAGCGTACCCAGTGGGCTGACGGGGTGGTTGACGGCATTCATGCGTAGGTCCCCTTCATGATGGCGACGAACAGGTCGGCCAGGCCCGGGCTGCGGGTCTCGCCAAGCGTGGAAAGCTGGGTGCGCGGCACGCCATCGAACAGCATCACGGTTTTTCCGAACGTCAGGCTGCGTTCGTCGATCGGTTTCAGGGCGCGCGCCGTGTCCAGCTGGTCGGCGTTGACCAGCAGCTCGGTGTAGCGACGCCCGACTTCGTCCATTTCCGCATCCAGCACGATGCGCCCGTCACGGATGAACATCACGTCGCTGAGGATGTGTTCGATCTCTTCCACCTGGTGGGTGGTGACGATGATGGTCTTCTGCTCGTCGAAGTAGTCTTCCAGCAGTCGCTGGTAGAACTCCTTGCGGTACAGGATGTCCAGGCCGAGCGTAGGCTCGTCCAGCACCAGGATGCGGGCATCGATGGCCATCACCAGCGCCAGGTGCAGCTGCACGATCATGCCCTTGGACAGTTCGCGCACGCGCTGCTTCGGCTGCAGCTTGGTGTTGGCAAGGAAGCGTTCGCAGCGGGCGCGGTCGAAGCGCGGATGGACGCCGGCGACGAAATCGATCGCCTCGCGTACCTTCAGCCAGCGCGGCAGCACCGCGACGTCGGCGATGAAGCAGATGTCGTTCATCAGTTCATCGCGGTGCAGTCGCGGGTCGCGGCCCAGAACGCTCAGCTCGCCTTCCACCGAGGTCAGGCCGAGGATGGCTTTCAGTGCGGTGGTCTTGCCTGCGCCGTTGGGGCCGATCAGGCCGATGATGCGCCCGCTCGGAATGCTGAAGCTGGCGTTGTCGAGGGCGACGGTGGTCTTGTAGGCCTTGCGCAGGCCTCGGGCGGTGATGACGGCATCATCGGGTGCAGCAGTAGTGGGACTGGCATTCATCAGAATTTCCCCTGGGGCAGCAGTTCGTCGAGGCTCAGGCCCAGGCGCTGGATGCGCTCCAGAACCGCCGGCCATTCTTCATTGAGAAAGCGTTCGCGCTCGCTGCTGCGCAGCTGCGTGGCCGCCTGCTCGGTCATGAACATGCCCAGCCCGCGGCGCTTTTCGACCAGGCCTTCATCGGCCAGTTCCTGGTAAGCGCGCGAAACGGTGATGGGGTTGAGTTGGTAATCGGCGGCCACCTGGCGTACCGAAGGCAGGGCATCGCCCGGCTTGAGGATTCCGTCGAGCATCATGGCGATCACGCGCTCCTTCAACTGACGGTAGATGGGAGCACCGTCGCTCCACTGGATGTCGCTCATATTCAGCTCCGTGGGGTCAGCGGCTGGGCGAACGAGAAGTACGGCATGGACAGGGAGCTGTGCAGCCGACGCGGGGGGGAGGGGGAGGGGGCAGCATCGGCTGCCGGTGAAACGGTCGCGTCCTGCGCACTGTCGGATGAGGCGGGGGAGCTTGGTGCGGCCAGCCAGGCCAGCACGATCAGGGTCGAAACGGCAGCGGCCGCGGGTGCGGTGAGGTTGCGACGTATCCGGGCGTTCATGGCTTCCCCCTGTCTCAGGTGACTGGTGTTGTATGCAACTATAACACCGGCACGCCTGGGTGCAACCCCTTGCCGTCCCCAACTGATGGCAGGGGTGGTCAGTTCACTGAAATATCCCTTTATTTTATTGATTTTAAAGGGAAATAAAACTGTCGTGCGGGCCGATCCAGGCCCGCCTTCCATTCAGCGATGTCCATGCTATGTCATCGCTTCGCCATGGAATCGGCGCGAACGGCGTAGTCGCCACACCGCGCAAAGCCTCGTTGGGCTGCTGCCACCGGGGCTGTGGAACCCCGGTGCTATAGTTCGGCCGATTCCCGGCCGGTGCTGGCCGGGCCTTGTGAATGGCTACTGCGGACCGCTCCTGATGCCCCTGCCGACTGTTTCCCCGCGCCGCCTGCGCGGCCTGTCCCTGCTGGTCCTGATGGTGGCCGGCGTCGCCGGTTCTGCCAGCGCCCTGGCAGCTGATCTGCTCGACCTCGATTACCGGCCGCTGGCCAGCAAGCAGCAGGTCAACCTGCAGCAGCGCTACCAGGGCCAGGTACTGTTGGTGGTCAACACCGCCAGCAAGTGCGGCTATACCCCGCAGTACGAGGGGCTGGAAGCGCTGCAGAAGCGCTATGCGGGTCGCGGCTTTGCCGTGCTCGGTTTCCCGTCCAATGATTTCAGGGGCCAGGAGCCGGGCGACGAGAAGCAGATCCAGGATTTCTGCACGTTGACCTACGGCGTCAAGTTCCCGATGTTCGAAAAAGTGCATGTGGTCGGTGCCGAGGCCACGCCGCTGTACCAGCGTCTGGCTGCGGCCACTGGCGTGGCGCCGGGCTGGAACTTCCACAAGTATCTGGTCGGACGCGATGGCAAGGTCATCGCCCAGTTCGCCAGCAAGGTGACGCCGGATGATCCGCAGCTCACCGCAGCCATCGATAAAGCGCTGGCGGCCGCCACGCATTGATATCCGGCATGCATGCCTCGACATCGACGGCATGCGTGCGACAATGTCTCTTTTCGCGCCGACGTCGGCGCCCAGACACTTTCAGGAATGCAGCGAATGAAGATGGGAATGCGCGGCGCCGCGGCGTCGGTTCTGATTCTGGCAATGGGCACTTCGGGTGTCGCTCTGTCGCAACAACCGGCTGCCCCCGCAGCCGCCAAGGAGACCTCAACCTTGAATTCCCCCAAGCAGAAGCTCGGCTACGCCATCGGCCTGGACGTGGCCAAGTCGTTCACTCCGATTGCTGATGAGATCGACGTGGCTGCCCTGCGCACCGCCGTGGAACGCTCTTTCGAAGGCCTGCAGCCGCAGATCACCCAGGAACAGGCCAAGGCCACCGATGCCGCGCTGCGCCAGGTGGTGATGGCCCGTAGCGGCCAGCAGGTGCCGGGCATGGCGCCGGGTTCGCAGCCGGCGAAGGTCGACCGCGTCAAGGTGTCGCAGATGATCGGTTCCTATTCGGTCGGTCCGTCGCTGGCGCAGCTGAAGGACGATATCGACGTTGCCTCGCTGTTTGACGCGATCAGCACCGGCCTGAGCAAGGGCCAGCCGAAGATGACGGAAGCTGACGCAACCGCCACCATCCAGTCGTTCATGGGCGCCAAGCAGGCCGAAATGCAGGCCAAGGCTGCCCAGGCTGCGCAGACCAACCGCGAGGAAGGCAATGCGTTCATGTCCAAGAACAAGACCCAGCCGGGCGTGGTGACCACTGCTTCGGGCCTGCAGTACCAGGTGATCCGCCCGGGTAGCGGCGAGCGTCCGCTGCCGAGCAGCAAGGTGCGCGTGAACTACGAAGGCAAGCTGCTCAATGGCACCGTGTTCGACAGTTCCTACGGCCGCCAGCCGGCCGAGTTCGGCCTGGATCAGGTGATCAAGGGCTGGACTGAGGGCGTCGCGCTGATGCCGGTCGGCTCGAAGTACCGCTTCTGGATCCCGGGCAACCTGGCCTATGGCGAAAACGGCACCCCGGGTGGCCCGATCGGCCCGAACGCAACTCTGACCTTCGACGTCGAGCTGCTGGGCGTCCTGCCGTAAGTCATTCTGGAGCGAATACGGACATGCGCGTTGCGATTTTTGGTACCGGCTACGTTGGACTGGTAACCGGTACCTGCCTGGCCGATGTCGGTCATCAGGTGGTCTGCGTCGATATCGACCAGGCCAAGGTGGATGGCCTCAACCAGGGCATCATCCCGATCTATGAGCCGGGCCTGGAGCCGATGGTGAAGGCCAACCATGCCGCCTTGCGGCTGGCATTCACCACCGATGCCGCGGCCGCCATCGACCATGGCCAGGTCGTTTTCATCGCTGTTGGCACACCACCGGACGAGGATGGCAGCGCCGATCTGCAGTACGTGCTGGCGGTGGCCCGCACCATCGGCCGGCACATGAGCGTGCCGACCGTGGTGGTCAACAAGTCGACGGTGCCGGTGGGTACTGCCGACAAGGTACGCGCGGCCATTGCCGAAGAGCTGGTTGCACGTGGTGCGGACATCGCCTTCGACGTGGTATCCAACCCGGAGTTCCTGAAGGAAGGCGACGCAGTTGCCGACTGCATGCGCCCGGACCGCATCATCATCGGTGCGACCAGCGAAGAGTCGGTGGCCGTGATGCGCCGCCTGTATGCGCCGTTCAACCGCAACCACGACCGTGTGGTGGAAATGGACGTGCGCTCGGCCGAGCTGACCAAGTACGCGGCCAACGCGATGCTGGCGACCAAGATTTCGTTCATGAATGAAATCGCCAACATCGCCGAGCGCGTCGGTGCCGATGTCGAGCAGGTCCGCCAGGGCATTGGCTCGGACCCGCGTATCGGCTGGCACTTCATCTATCCGGGCGCCGGCTACGGTGGCTCGTGCTTCCCCAAGGATGTGCAGGCGCTGGCCCGTACCGCGCAGCAGTACGGTCTCGAACCGAAGCTGCTGAACGCTGTGGAAGCAGTGAACGATGCACAGAAGGGCCATCTGTTCGCCCTCATCCAGCGTCACTATGACAAGGGCGAGGACGAAGGTGTACGCGGCAAGACGTTTGCCGTGTGGGGCCTGGCCTTCAAGCCGAACACCGACGACATGCGCGAAGCCTCCAGCCGCCGCCTGCTGGCGCAGCTGTGGGAAGGTGGCGCGACGGTGCGTGCGTATGACCCGGAAGCGATGCACGAATCGCAGCGCATCTTCGGCGAGCGCGATGACCTGGTGTTCTGCAACAGTGCCGACGAAGCGCTGCAGGGTGCCGACGCCCTGGTCGTGGTCACCGAGTGGAAGCAGTTCCGGAGCCCTGATTTCCAGAAGTTGCGCGAGCAGTTGAAGGATGCGGCGGTGTTCGACGGGCGCAACCTGTACGAACCGGCCGAGGTGGAAGCTGCAGGCCTGGCGTACTACGGGATTGGCCGGGGGCGTTCGCTGCATGTCTGAGTTGCCGACCGAACGTGAGCAGGCGCTGGAAGCGCGCCTGGTCGAGTTGGAGATGCGCGTGTCCTTCCAGGAACAGGCGCTTGCCGAACTGAGCGATGCGCTGGCTGCGGCCAGCATGCAGGGCATGCGCAATGCTGATGTACTGCGCGTGCTGCTGGAAGACCTGGGCAAGGTCCGCAACGCACTGAATTCTTCCGATCCGGCGAGCGAACCACCGCCGCCGCACTATTGATCCGAACTCTATGAGCGATACCCTCCGCGACCAGCTGATGGGCCTGGGCTTCAAGCCAGCGCCCAAGCCCGAGCGCAAGAATGATGGTCCCCGCCGTGATGGCCGCCCGCAGGGCAAGGGTGGCAATGGCAATGGAAAGCCGCAGGGCGCAGGCAAGGGCGAACACAAGCCCGGCGAGCGTCGTGGGCATGGCCATGGTGGCGCGGGCAAGCCCGGTGGGCAGGCGCGTGGTGGCCAGGGGCAGCAGGGCCCGCGCAAGCCGCGCAGTGCCGAAGAGATGGACCTGGCCAAGGCCTATGCCATCCGTGCGCAGCGGGAGAAGGAAGAGCGCATCGAGACCGAGCGCCTGAAGCAGGAAGAAGCACGCGTGCGCCGCGAGGCGAAGGCCAAGCTGGAAGAACTGCTGAAGGACAAGAGCCTCAATGCCGAGGCAGCGGACATTGCCCGCCACTTCCCGTATGGCGGCAAGATCAAGCGCATCTACGTGACTGCCGAACAGCTGACCGCGCTCAATGCCGGTGAGCTGGGCGTGGTCCAGCTCAACGGCCGCTACCTGCTGGTTACCGCCGAGGTGCTGGCACAGTCCGAGGCGGTGTTCGCCGCATCGGTGGCGCTGAAGGTCGATCCGAATGCGCCGGCCGAGGAAGATCCGTACGCCGATCCGCAGTACAAAGTGCCGGACGACCTGGTCTGGTAAAGGCGTGAGCGCCGCGGTGTAGTGCCGCCGTGCTTCTGGGGGAAGGGATGACCGCTGATCCACGTCATGGCTACGTGCCGCACATTGACGGCCTGCGCGCAATTGCCGTGCTGGCCGTCATCGTGTTCCACCTGGACCCAGCCTGGTTGCCGGGCGGGTTCACCGGCGTAGACGTGTTCTTCGTCATTTCCGGGTTCGTGGTCAGCGCGTCGGTGCACCGGCTGCCGCCGTTGTCGCTGTGGCAGTCGATGCTGCGCTTCTATTCGCGCCGCATCCGTCGCATCGCCCCTGCGCTGATCAGCTGCCTGCTGTTGACCGCCGTCGCCAGCGTGCTGTTCATTCCCGAGTCCTGGCTCAGCGAGGCCAGTGACAAGACCGGGCTGATGGCATTCTTCGGCTTCAGCAACTGGGTACTGGCGCTGATCGGCAACGATTATTTCGCGCCCAAGGCCGAATTCAATCCCTACACCCATACCTGGTCGCTGGGCGTGGAAGAGCAGTTCTACCTGCTGTTCCCGCTGCTGTTCCTGGCCTGGGCACGTGGCACGCGTGGGCGATGGATGAGCCTGGGCCTGTTCGCGGTCGTCAGCGCGGCGTCGCTGCTGCATGCCGCGATGCTGGGCCTGCGTGAGGCGCCGCCATCGTGGGCGTTCTACGCAACCAGCACGCGGTTGTGGCAGCTGGGCGTCGGCGTGCTGCTGTTCCAGTTGCTGCATGTGCGCGCATCACTCGATCAAGTGACGGGGGCGGCATTGAAGCGCGCTGCGCCCGTGTTCTCGCTGCTCGCAGTGGCAGCGTTGGCGCTGCTGGGTTGGGCGTTGTGGACTGCACGGGCAGGACGTTCGCCGTGGCCCGATGGCCTGCTGCCGACCTTCGCTGCGGCGGGGCTGCTGTGGGCGCTGCATCATCATCCGCAGTCCTGGGTGGCACGCCTGTTGGCCAGCAGGCCGATGCGTTACATCGGCCTGCTGTCGTACTCATTGTATCTGTGGCACTGGCCGGTGTTCGTGCTGATGCGCTGGACCGTGGGCCTGCAGACACCGTTGCAGATGAGCGCTGCGATGGCGCTGGTGCTGCTGTTGTCGTGGCTGTCGTGGCGTTGGGTGGAACAACCTTTCCGCGGCACATTGGCGCAGCGCATGCGCCCCGGTCGCTGGGTGCTGGCAGGTGCGGCCGTGCTGCTGGTGGCGGCCGGCGTCCAGACGCTGCTGTACCTGCAGGCACCGCGGATATCACTGAGCACGGTCAGCCGGCATCCGGCCGACTGGTATCCCAACGGCAAGAGCGTGGCTGGTGACTTTGCCGGCTGCAGCCTGGTGACCACCAAGCAGCGTTTCGAAGGTGGCAGCATGCGGACCTATGCGCGTGGTGATTGCGATCGTCCGGTGCCTGCAGATGCGCCGAAGCAGGTGTTCGTTGCTGGCGATTCGCATGCGATGGCCTACATCGAGCTGCTGCAGCGCCTGGCGCTGGAGAGCGGATTCCGGGTGTCGCTCTATGGACGCGGAGGATGCCCGCAGGTAAGTCTGTTGAAGTGGCGGGGAGCCGGAGCCGGTTGCGCCGATTTTGATGCGGCGGTGTTTTCCGATATCGCACGTCGTGCGCAGCCTGGAGACGCTGTGGTGCTGGTGTCGCTGCGCATACCGCGATTGTCCGATCAGTTCGTGCTGTTTGATGCCAAGGCGCAGCTGGCGGGTGAGCGGGTCCCGGAGGCCGCTGCGGGGCGCGACGCCGAAGCCACTGAGGCGATCGCACGATGGAAGCCCTTGGCCGAGCGGGGCGTACGTATCGTGCTGGAGGCGCCGAAGCCGGTGCTGCCGGCACCGCCTTTCCGTTGCTCGGACCGCTTCAACGAGGACAACGCGATCTGCCGTAATGGGCTGGACAGCAGCCGTGCGGACATTGAAAACCTGCGCGCCCCCATGCTGGGCAGCCTGCAGCAGGTGGTCAATGGCTTGCCCGGTGCAGTGTTGTGGGATCCGTTGCCGGTACTGTGTGACGCTGCTTTGTGTCCGGCCAAGCGTGACGGAAGACCGCTGTACTTCGATGGCGACCACCTGAGCGGATACGGCAACCGCGTGCTGTTGCCATCGATGCAGCAGGTGCTGCGGCAGCACTAGTACCGAACACGAACGTCAAACCGTTGGGCCATGCCTGCGCGCGCGGATCAGTGGCAGGCTCAGCGCGAAGAAGCACAGCAGGGCACCGACCAGCGCGAAGCCACTGCCGGCCAGGAACGCGGTGCGGCCATCGTCGATCTTCCAGAGCTGGCCGGCAATGAGCGCGCCGAGTACGCCGCCGACACCGGACGAAAACCCATACAGCAGGCCCTGCCCATGGCCGTTGAGGCGGCCCGGGAAATAGGTGGCCAGCATCTGCATCGCTGCGGCGAAGAATGCGGCAAAGCCAAGCGCATGCGCGGTCTGCGCCAGCAGCATCACCGGCAGGTTCTCCGGGAACAATGCGGTCACCGTCCAGCGCAGGCAGGAGCTGACCAACGCGATCAGCAGCATCCAGCTGGCGTCGTAGCGACGGAAGAAGCGGCCGATGGTGAAGAATACGCCGACCTCGAACACCACGCCGATGGTCCACAGCAGGCCGAGGGTGGAGGTGCGGTAGCCGTGATGGTCCATGTAGACCGAGAAGAACGTGTAGTACGGGCCGAACGACAACTGTTCCATGAAGGCGGCCAGGAAGAACGCCAGCACCGGAGGCCGACGCACGATCCGCCAGAAGCCACTGGCATCTCCATCGGTCTTGCTGATGTCACGTGCGTAGTGGTTGCTGAAGGCCGAAGCAACCATCAACGCAAACAACGGCAGCATCATCCATGGCAGCAGTTCGGCGCGGTTGCCCCCGCCATCGCCCTCGATCAACCAGCCGAACAGGGTGACGATGGCAATGAAGCCGAGCGAGCCCCAGACCCGGATCAGGCCGTAGCGATGGCTGTCGCTGCCGAGGTGGGTAAGGGTGATCGACTCGAACTGCGGCATGACCGCGTTGTAGAAGAAGCAGAACACCACCATCGCCGGGTACATCCATGGCTGTGGCAGCGGCAGCAGGAAGGCGGTGAAGCTGATCAGGGCCAGCACGCAGCCGATGCGCAGCAGGCGGATCGGCCGTGGCGAGGCCGCGGCCAGGCTGGTCCAGGTGCTGGGGGCGATCACGCGCGTGGCGTACCACAGGCCCATCATCACGCTGATCGCGGTCACGCTCATGCCACGTGCGGTCAGGAACAGGCTCCAGTACGGAGTGAACGCGCCGAGCGCCGCGTAGTAGAACAGGTAGAAGCTGGAGAGGCGGGCTACGGGAACGGTCATCGCGGGAATCATGCACGGTAGTGCCGGGCCGTGCCCGGCGGACGGGAGATGACGCCGGGCATGGCCCGGCGCTACCGCCTCATTCGGGGTCGTAGTCGAGGTTGGAGGCCAGCCAGCGCTCGGCCTGGGCACGGTCCACGCCCTTGCGCCGGGCGTAGTCGCCGACCTGTTCGCGGCCGAGCCGGCCCACCACGAAGTACTGGCTCTGTGGATGGCTGAAGTAGTAGCCCGATACCGCAGCCGTGGGCAGCATCGCGAAGCTCTCGGTCAGCTCCATGCCGGCGTTGGCTCCAGCCTGCAGCAGGTCGAACAGGCGGCGCTTCTCGCTGTGCTCCGGACAGGCCGGGTAGCCGGGTGCTGGGCGGATGCCGCTGTACTGCTCGTCAATCAGCGCCTCGTTGTCCAGCGTCTCGGCGTGGTCGTAGCCCCAGAATTCGGTACGCACCCGCTGATGCAGGCGCTCGGTCAACGCTTCGGCGAAGCGATCGGCAAGGGCCTTCAGCAGGATGGCGTTGTAGTCGTCGTGGTCGGCCTCGAACCGGGCCACGTGCACATCGATGCCGATGCCGGCGGTGACCGCGAATGCGCCTATCCAGTCCTGTCGGCCGCTGTCGGCCGGTGCGATGAAATCGGCCAGGCAGAAGTCCGGGCGCTCTGCGGGTTTGTCCACCTGCTGGCGCAGGAAGTGCAGGGTGGTCTCGCCCTGTGGGTGCTGCACGCGCACGTCGTCGCCGACACTGTTGGCCGGCCACAGGCCGAACACGGCCTTCGCCTGCAGCCACTTCTCGCCGACGATGCGGTCGAGCATCGCGCGGGCATCCTTGTACAGATCGCTGGCCTGTGGGCCGACGATCTCATCGGTGAGGATGGCGGGAAACTTGCCGGCCAGCTCCCAGGCCTGGAAGAACGGGGTCCAGTCGATGTAGTCGACCAGTTCGGCCAGCGGGTAGTCGTCGAATACGTGCAGGCCGGGCTGGTTCGGTGCCGGCGGCGTGTAGCTGTCCCATCCCCCCTGGAATTTCTGCCCGCGTGCATGTTCCAGCGTGACCAGGCGCTTGGCGTCGCCACGATTGCGGTGGCGGGCACGAATCTCGGCATAGTCGGCTTCGTTGGCGGCAACGAAGGCCTCGCGCAGGTCACGCGAGATCAACGACTGTGCCACGCCGACCGCGCGCGAAGCGTCCTTCACCCACACCGTCGGTGCGTGGTAATGCGGGTCGATCTTCAACGCGGTATGCGCGCGCGACGTGGTGGCGCCACCGATCAACAGCGGCAGCTCGAAGCCCTGGCGCTGCATCTCGCGGGCAACATGGCTCATCTCTTCCAGCGACGGCGTGATCAGCCCGGACAGGCCGATCAGATCCGCGTTGTGCTCGCGTGCCGCATCGAGGATCTTCTGCGCCGGTACCATCACGCCCAGGTCGACCACCTCGAAGTTGTTGCAGGCCAGGACCACGCCGACGATGTTCTTGCCGATGTCATGCACATCGCCCTTCACCGTGGCCATGATGATCTTGCCGTTGCTCTTGGCGGTGTCGCCGCTGCGCGCCTTCTCCGCCTCGATGTACGGCAGCAGGTAGGCCACCGCCTTCTTCATCACGCGTGCGGACTTCACCACCTGCGGCAGGAACATCTTGCCGGCGCCGAACAGGTCGCCGACTACATTCATGCCGTCCATCAGCGGGCCTTCGATCACGTCCAGCGGGCGGCTGGAGGCCTGTCGGGCCAGTTCGGTGTCTTCTTCGACGTAGGCATCCAGACCGTGCACCAGCGCATGCGCCAGGCGCTGCGCCACCGGCTTCTCGCGCCAGGCCAGATCTTCGGTTTTCGCCGCGCCCTTCCGGCCCTTGTAGCGCTCGGCGATCTCCAGCAGGCGCTCGGTGGCATCGCTGCGGCGGTTGAGGATCACATCCTCTACCCGCTCGCGCAGTTCCGGTTCCAGCTCATCGTAGATCGGCATGGCGCCGGCGTTGACGATGCCCATGTCCATGCCGGCGGCGATGGCGTGGTACAGGAACACCGAATGGATGGCCTGGCGTACGGTTTCATTGCCACGGAACGAGAACGAGACGTTGGAGACGCCGCCGGACACATGGCAGTGCGGCAGGGTCTGCTTGATGATGCGGGTGGCTTCGATGAAGTCCACGGCGTAGTTGTCGTGCTCTTCGATGCCGGTGGCGACGGCGAAGATGTTCGGATCGAAGATGATGTCCTGCGGCGGGAAGCCGATGTCGTCCACCAGCAGGCGATAGGCACGCGTGCAGATTTCCACCTTGCGCGCGCAGGTGTCGGCCTGGCCGTTCTCGTCGAACGCCATCACCACTGCGGCGGCGCCATAGCGCAGCACCTTGCGCGCATGTTCGCGGAACAGCGCTTCGCCTTCCTTCAGCGAGATCGAGTTGACCACGCTCTTGCCCTGCAGGCACTTCAGGCCTGCCTCGATCACGCTCCACTTGGAGGAGTCGACCATCACCGGGATGCGCGCGATATCCGGCTCGGACATGATCAGGTTGAGGTAGCGGGTCATCGCCGCTTCCGAATCGATCAGACCCTCGTCCATGTTGACGTCGAGGATCTGCGCACCGCTGGCCACCTGCTGGCGGGCCACGTCCACCGCCTCTTCGTAGCGGCCTTCCTTGATCAGTTTGCGGAACTGCGCGCTGCCGGTGACGTTGGTGCGTTCGCCGACGTTGATGAACAGCAGGTCTGGGGTGATGACCAGGGGTTCCAGGCCAGACAGGCGGGTGTACGACGGGATGCTCATGCGGCCTGCTGCTCCTGATGGCCCGGCAGGGCGCGCGGCGGCAGCCCGGCCACGGCCTGGGCGATCGCACGGATGTGGTCGGGCGTGGAGCCGCAACAGCCGCCGACCAGGTTCAGCAGCCCGTCCTCGGCAAAGCCACGCAGCGTCGCCGCCATTTCTTCAGGGGTTTCGTCGTACTCGCCGAAGGCGTTGGGCAGACCTGCGTTGGGATGCGCACTGACATAACAGTCCGACACTCGCGACAGGGTTTCCACGTGGGGACGCATCGCATCGGCACCCAGTGCGCAGTTCAGGCCGATCGACAGGGGACGTGCATGCGCAAGCGATGCCTGGAATGCCTCGGCGGTCTGACCGGACAGGGTGCGGCCGGAGGCATCGGTGATGGTGCCGGAGATCATGATCGGCAGCCGCGCACCGCGCGCGTCGAAGGCTTCTTCAATGGCATACAGCGCGGCCTTTGCATTGAGCGTATCGAAGATGGTCTCGACCATGATCGTGTCGGCACCGCCGTCGATCAGGCCGTCGATGGCTTCGCGGTAGGTGCTGCGCAGTTCGTCGAAACTGGTATTGCGGAAGCCGGGGTCATTGACGTCGGGGCTGATCGAGGCCGTGCGGCTGGTCGGGCCGAGCACGCCGATGACAAAGCGCGGTTTGTCCGGGGTGCTCGCAGCGGCGGCATCGCAGCAGGCACGAGCTACCGCGGCGCCCGCCTTGTTCAGCTCATAGACCAGGTGTTCGAGGTGGTAGTCGGCCTGGCTGACCGAGGTGGCGTTGAAGGTGTTGGTCTCGACAAGGTCCGCACCCGCTTGCAGATACGCAGTATGGATGTCGGCGATGACCTGCGGCCGGGTCAACAGCAGCAGATCATTGTTGCCTTTGAGATCGTGACCTTCCGGTGTGCCGTGGTCGCAGCCGGGGCCATGGGCGTGGTCGTAACCGCCGGCGAAACGCTCGCCGCGGTAATCGTCTTCCTGCAGGCCATGGCGCTGGATCATCGTGCCCATCGCGCCGTCGATGATCAGGATCCGCTGGCGCAGGGCGTCGAGCAGGGCATTGACACGATCAGGATGCAACCAGGGCAGGGCGGACATGGCGTTCTCGGGCTCAGGGCTTGTTGGCGATCAGCGAAATCACTTCGAAGTGTGGCGGGCGCTTCTCGCGGGTGACTGTCTCCAGGCTCGACACCTGCAGGCCGGCCTTGTCGACGAACTTGCGCAGCTCCTTGTCACTGAAGCCGAGGTTGACGTGGCCGTAGGCCTCCACCGCGGCCTTGTGTTCGTGGCGGGCCAGGCTGCACAGCAGCAGGCGGCCGCCCGGGCGCAGCACGCGCGCGCCTTCGGTCACCGCCTGCGCCGGCTTGCTGGCGTAGGTCAGCGCGTGCATCAGCACCACCAGGTCGAAGCTGCTGTCCTTGAACGGCAGGGCATGCATGTCGCCCTCGCGCACTTCAACGTTGGGGAGGCGACGCAGGCGCTCGCTTGCGGCGGCGACCACGCGCGCGCTGGTGTCGATGCAGATGTAGCGCTTGGCATGCGGGGCAACCAGCTCGGCCAGCACGCCGTCGCCGGAGGCGATGTCGAGCACGTCGCCGGTTTCCAGCAGCGGCAAGGCGGTACGTGCCAGCGCTTCCCAGGTACGACCGGGCGAATAATGGCGTTCCATGTCACCGGCCACGCTGTCGGCCCAGTTCTGGTCGGAGGCACGATGGGCCAGCACCGCCGCGACGCGTTCAGCGTCCTGGCGCAGCAGCGGGTCGTCGCTTCCGTTGCTCAAGGCATGCCACAATGCGCGCTGCGCCGGGTCCAGCTGGGCCTCGTCGAAGCGGTAATAGGCCGACACGCCGGCACGGCGGTCGCGGACCAGGCCGGCTTCCTTCAGGCGTGCCAGGTGGGTGGACACGCGCGGCTGTGCCAGCCGGGTGATCGCCGACAGTTCGGCCACGGTCAGTTCCTCCTGCTCCAGCAGCGCCAGCAGGCGCACACGGGTGGCGTCGGCGAACACCTTCAGGCGGGTCGACCAGTCTTCCAGATCCATAAATATCTACCTATCGCGATATAGAGATATATTCGCTGAAAGGGCCTGCCGTGGTCAAGTCGCTGGCGTACGGATGTGCGTGGGCCCGGTACAATCGGGACACCTGGACGCGCCTTGCGTGGCCCAATTCATCATGTACCCGGGAGGGTGTTGTGGATTTCAGCTTTACTGAAGAGCAGTTGATGCTGCAGGACGTGGCGCGGCGCATCGCGCAGGAAAAGATCGCACCGAGCGCGGAGCACCATGACCGTACCGGCGAGTTCCCGCTGGAGAACATCCGCCTGCTGGGCGAGAACGGCCTGATGGGCATCGAAGTGCCGGCCGAGTATGGCGGCGCCGGCATGGATCCGATCGCGTACGTGCTGGCGATGGTGGAGGTCGCCGCCGGTGATGCTGCGCATTCGACCATCATGTCGGTCAACAACTCGCTGTTCTGCAACGGCATCCTCACCCACGGTAGCGAGGAACAGAAGCAGAAATACGTGCGAGCCATTGCCGAGGGCGAGGCCATCGGTGCATTCGCGCTGACCGAGCCGCAGTCCGGTTCGGACGCCACCGCCATGCGTTGCCGCGCGGTGAAGCAGGCCGACGGCACCTACGTCATCAACGGCAAGAAGAGCTGGATCACCTCCGGCCCGGTAGCCAAGTACATCGTGCTGTTTGCGATGAGCGAGCCGGACAAGGGCGCGCGTGGCATCACCGCGTTCATGATCGACACCGACAAGGCCGGTTTCGGTCGTGGCAAGACCGAACCGAAGCTGGGCATCCGTGCCTCGGCCACCTGCGAGATCGAGTTCAACGATTACGTGGCGCAGGCCGAAGACGTGCTGGGCCAGGAGGGCGAGGGCTTCAAGATCGCCATGGGCGTGCTCGACGCGGGTCGCATCGGTATCGCGTCGCAGGCCATCGGCATCGCCCGCGCCGCCTATGAAGCAACGATCGAGTATGTGAAGGAGCGCAAGGCCTTCGGTGCCGCCATCGGTACCTTCCAGATGACCCAGGCCAAGATCGCCGACATGAAGTGCAAGCTGGACGCAGCCCTGCTGCTGACCCTGCGCGCGGCATGGGTGAAGGGCGAGGGCAAGCGCTTCAGCAACGAAGCGGCCATCGCCAAGCTGACCGCCTCCGAAGCGGCCATGTGGATCACCCACCAGGCGGTGCAGATCCACGGCGGCATGGGTTATTCCAAGGAAATGCCGCTGGAGCGCTACTTCCGTGATGCCAAGATCACCGAGATCTACGAAGGCACCTCGGAGATCCAGCGCCTGGTGATCGCACGCAACGAGACCGGCCTGCGCTGAGTCGCAACGGCCGCGCCGCTGCAACGGCGGCGCGGCCGATGGATGTGGATGCGCCGTGGCATTGGATATCTGGAGAGCCGAGCCCATGCTCGGCTCCGGTACAGTAGATCCACGCCATGCGTGGATGCGCTCGGCTCTACAGAAGGCAACCAACCGCACAAGCCCCGCTACAATGCAGCCCCTCTTTTGCACGGAGCTGCACGATGATCTATCGCGGTTGGGGAATCATGACACTGGTGACGCCGATTGCAGCCATCCTGCTGCTGGCGTACTTCTTCCCGCATGAGGGCCCCAGGGGCAACATTCCGCTGCAGCAGGTGCTGCTGGGTGCAGGCATCGGCGCTGCCGTGAATGTGCTGCTGGGGCTGTGGCTGAACCGTGCGCCCCGGCAGAAGGGCGAGGCCGCGCCGCATCATTTCTTCTTCGTGCCGATGCAGTGGGCGGCGCTGGTTCTCGTGGCGGTGTGCGTGGTGGTTGCACTGCTGCACTGAGGCGTCAGCTTGGAATGCGCCAACCAAGGTTGGCGACTACCGGGCCGCCCATAGCTTGGTATGCGCCAACCGCCGGGTCGTCCACAGGTTGGCATACGCCAACCACTGGCTCGTCCACAGTTTGCCATGCGCCAACCACCGGCTCGTACACAGCCCTGGTAGGTGCCAACCTTGGTTGGCACGAATTGAAGAGCCGCCAACCAAGGTTAGCCTCTACCCAGCGGCAAGAAAAAAGGCCCCGGATCGCTCCGGGGCCTTTCCATTTCAGCTCACCGCCGGATCAACGGTCCGGGCGGTGCGCGGATTCTGCGTCACGCTGGCGTTCCATGAACTCCTTGGAGGGTTCATCCAGCTTGTCACCCAGCATGCGCCGCACGACCACGAAGAACACCGGGATCATCAGCAGGCCGAGCAGGGTAGCGAACAGCATGCCGCCGATCACGCCGGTACCGATGGCGTGGCGGGAGTTGGCGCCGGCACCACTGGAGATCGCCATCGGGATCACGCCCATGATGAACGCGAACGATGTCATCAGGATCGGGCGGAAGCGCAGGCGGGCTGCCTCGATGGTGGCATCGCGCAGGTTCTTGCCTGCCGCACGTTGTTCCACCGCGAACTCGACGATCAGGATCGCGTTCTTCGCCGCCAGGCCGATCACGGTGATCAGGCCGATCTTGAAGAACAGATCATTGGGCAGGCCACGCAGCATCGACAGGCCGAGTGCGCCCAGCACGCCCAGCGGAACGACCAGCAGCACCGCCACCGGGATCGACCAGCTTTCATACAGCGCGGCCAGGCACAGGAACACCACCACGATGGACAGCACCAGCAGCAGGGTCGCGGCGTTGCCGGCCAGGATTTCCTGGTAGGACATGCCCGACCAGTCGTAGCCGAAGCCGGCCGGCAGGTCGTCGGCGACGATCGCTTCCATGGTCTGCATCGCTTCACCCGAGCTGGTACCCGGTGCCTGCGAACCGACGATGTTGATCGCCGAGTAGCCGTTGTAGCGGCTCAGCGACGGCGGTGCCGATACCCACTCGGATTTGACCACCGTGTTGAGCGGGATCATCAAGTTGGTGCCATCGGCATTCTTGACCAGGCTGGACGGGCTGTAGAAGCTCTTCAACGACTCCTGGCCGGTGCGGTACGGGCCATCGGCCTGCATGGTCACGCGCTTGATGCGGCCTTCGTAGAAGAAGTCGTTGACGTAGACCGGGGCCAGCATCAGCTGGATGGTGCTGTACACGTCCGAAACCGACATGCCCATCGTCTGCGCCTGCACGCGGTCGACATGCAGCTGCAGCTGCGGGGCGTTCTCCAGGCCGTTCGGGCGCACGCCGACCAGATGGTCCGGCTTCTGCGCGGCCTGGCCGAGCAGGATGTTGCGCGCCTGGGTCAGCTGTTCGTAGCCGGCACCGCTGCGGTCCTGCAGCCACATGTCGAAACCGCCGAACTGGCCCAGACCCTGCACGGTGGGCAGGTTGACCACGAAGATCTGCGCTTCCTTGATGCCGTAGAACGCGCCGTTCATGTTCTGGATGAACTCGGGCGCGGTGAACGTGCGTTCTTCCCACGGCTTCAGGCGGATGAAGCCCATACCCACGTTCTCACCGGAACCGACGAAGCTGAAGCCGGCCACCTGCAGCATGCCTTCATAGCCATCCTGCTTTTCCAGGACGCCACGCATCTGCGCGAACACTTCGTTGGTCTGGCCCTTGGTCGAGCCCGGCGGCAGCTGCACGATCGCCAGCGCATAGCCCTGGTCTTCTTCCGGCAGGAAGCTGCCCGGCATGCGGGTGAACAGGAAGCCGCACAGTGCGGTCAGCACCACGAACAGGATCATCCAGCGCGGCGCATGGCGCACCGCGGAGGTGATGTGACCCACATAAGTGTGGCTGATCTTGTCGTAGTACTTGTTGAAGGTGCGGTAGATGATGTTCGGGTTGTCGTTGTGCGTCGGCTTGAGGAACGTCGCGCACAGCGCCGGGGTGAAGCCCAGGGCCAGGAACGCCGAGAACGCCATCGAAATGGCGATGGTCAGCGCGAACTGCTTGTAGATCTCACCGGCCGCACCGCCCTGCAGGGCCGAGGGGATGAATACCGCAGCCAGCACCACGGTGATCGCCACCACCGCGCCGGTGATCTGGGTCATCGCCTTCTGCGTGGCCGGCTTCGGCGCAAGGCCTTCCTCGGTCATGATGCGTTCGACGTTCTCGATCACCACGATCGCGTCATCGACCACGATGCCGATCGCCAGCACCATCGCGAACAGGGTCAGCTGGTTGATCGTGAAGCCGATCATCCACATGCCCAGGAAGGTGCCGAGCAGGGCCACCGGGATGACCAGGGTCGGGATCAGAGTGGCGCGGAAGTTCTGCAGGAAGATCAGCATCACCAGGAACACCAGCAACACCGCTTCGAACAGGGTCTTGACCACTTCCTGGATCGAGATCTTGACGAAGGTGGTGCTGTCGTACGGCGAGAACCAGGTCACGCCGGACGGGAAGCTGGGCTGCAGTTCGTCCATCTTGGCGCGCACCGCATCGGCCACGTTCAGGGCGTTGGCGCCCGGCAGCAGCTGGATGGCGAAGGCACCGGTCGGCTTGCCGTTGTACTGGGTATCGAAGCCGTAGTTGTTGGCGCCGAAGGCTACGCGGGCGATGTCCTTCAACAGCACGCGCGAGCCGTCAGCATTCGCGCGCAGGATGATGTTCTCGAACTCCTGCGGCGAGCTGAAGCGACCTTCGGCCGAGACGGTGGCGGTGAAGTGCTGGCCTTCCGGCGACGGGTCCGAACCCAGCGCACCGGCAGCGAACTGCACGTTCTGAGCACGCACTGCCGCCAGCACCTGGCTGGCCGACAGGCCGTAGCCCTGCATCTTTTCCGGGTTGAGCCAGATGTTCATGGCGTACTCGGAGCCGAACTGCTGGGTGCTGCCGACGCCGGGGATACGCGAGACCTGGTCGAGCACGCGTGAACCGACGATGTCGTTCAGGGCATCACGGTTGATGGCCGGCGTGTCGGACTGCAGCGCGATCACCATCAGGAAGCCGGCGTTGGCCTTGGCCACCACAACGCCCTGCTGGGTCACTTCCGAAGGCAGGCGTGGCGTGGCCAGCGACACCTTGTTCTGCACCTGCACCTGGGCGATGTCCGGATCGGTACCGGTCTCGAAGGTCAGGGTGATCGAGGCACGGCCGTTGGAGGCGGACGAGGAGCTGAAGTACAGCAGGTGATCGATACCGGTCAGCTGCTGCTCGATCACCTGGGTGACCGATTTTTCGGTGGTATCGGCGCTGGCGCCCGGGTAGGTGGCCGAGACGGTCACCTGCGGCGGGGCGATGTTGGGATAGGACTCGACGCCGAGGTTGAGGATCGCGATCACGCCGCTGAGCGAGATCAGGATCGCCACCACCCAGGCGAAGACTGGATGTTCGATGAAAAATTTAGGCATGACGGAAGGTTCCCGTTACTGCTTGTTCGAATCGGTGGCGGCCGGCTTGGCCGCATCGGCCTGCTCGGGCTTGGCCGCGTCGGCCGGTGCCTTGCCTGCGGCCGGTGCTGCACCCGCCGGAGCGGCGCCGCCTGCGGCAGGCTTGCCGTTGGCGTCCTGACCCGGGGTCCACGGCTTGGCCACCGCCGGTGCACCTTCCTTGACCTTCTGCACACCGGCCACGATCACCTTGTCACCGGCGGCCAGGCCGTCGCTGACCAGCCAGTTGCCGTTCTGCGCACCATCGGTCTTCACGTTCTTGCGGACGACCTTGCCGTCGGTGCCGACCACCATCACGTAGCCACCGGTGGTGTCACGCAGCAGGGCCTGCTGTGGCACCAGATAGGCGTTGTTGCGCTCGCCCAGATTGGCCTGGAAGCTGACGAAGGCGCCCGGCAGCAGGATCTGCTGCGGGTTGGGCAGCTGCGCACGCAGCGATACCGCGCCGGTGGCCGGATCGACCGTGGTCGAGGAGAAGTCCAGGGTGCCGGGTTCGCTGTAGGTGCTGCCGTCGGCCAGCTTGACGTTGACCGTGGCCTTGCCGTCGCCGGACAGCGCCAGCGCGCCCTTGGCCTGCTGCGCGCGCAGCTGGGTCAGCTCGTCCACGCTCAGCGAGAAGTTCACGTACAGCGGGTCGAGCTGGTCGACCGTGGTCAGCAGGGTCACATCGCCCTGGCCGACCAGCGCGCCTTCGGTCACCTGCTGCTTGTTGGCCACGCCGCTGATCGGTGCGGTCACTTCGGTGTAGCCCAGGCTGATGCGCGAGGAGGTCACTGCCGCTTCGGCCTGCTTGACCGCGGCCAGCGCGGTGCGTTCGGCCGATTCGGCGTTGTCCAGGTCGGACTTGGAGACGAACTGCTGCGGCGCCAGCGAACGGGCACGGTCGGCGGCAACCTTGGCATTGGCATAGGTTGCGCGGGCCGAGGCCAGCTGGGCCTCGGAGGCGTTGAGCGAGGCGCGCAACGGGGCCGGGTCGATCAGGAACAGGGTCTGGCCCTGCTTGACCTGCGAGCCTTCCTGGTAGACGCGCTTGAGCAGCACGCCGGGCACGCGTGCGCGGACATCGGCGCTGCGGAACGGCGACAGGCGGCCGACCAGCTCACGCTGCAGCGGCAGGGTCTGCGGCTTGGCGTCGATCACGCCCACCTCCGGCGGCGGGGGCGTCTGCTGTTCCGGCTTCTTGCAGGCAGCCAGAGCCACAGCAACGGCGCACGTCAGGGCAAGGGTGCGGAGTGGGGCGGTCATCAGGAGGAACTCCGGGGTTGGTTTGTAGGCGGGGCCGGCGACGGCTGAGGCGCGAAGGCGCGCAGGAAGCTGTCGACGGAGAATTCTGCCCAGCGCCGACGCAGCAGCGCGTCATCACGATGGGGGGTATGGAAGCGCTGTTTGTCGAAATCCTGACCGGCGATCATGCTCAGCAGCAGTTCGGCCATGAAGTGCGGGTCGTCATGCCGCAGCTGCCCCTTCCTGCAAACGGTTCCAATCCATTCAGCAAGATGAAGCGTCAGCGCGCCGGCGCCATGCCGGTACAGCGTACGCGCCTCTTCGGGAAACTGGGACGCGTCGGCGGCGATCAGCCGGCAGGCCTGGCCCACGTGCGGTTGGTTGAAATGCTCCAGGAAGTCGATGGCGAACTGGAGCAGGCTGGCACGCAGGTCGTCACTGCGGAGTGCACGAACCATGGCCCCGGTGGCGTGGCCGACATGGCGCTGCATCACCCGGCGCAGCAGCTCCTGCTTGCTGCCATAGCGCGAATACAGGGTCTGCTTGGAGCATCCGGCGTGCTGGGCCACCGCGTCCATGCTCATCTGCATGCCCTGTTGGGCCAGCAGTTCGCGCACGGCGTCGAACACGCGCTCATCGCGCGCGTCGAGGGCAACGGGGAGGTAGGCCGGATTCACGCGGTGGACTATACCGTCCAGTTCAGGATTGTGGAATCGCATCAGTGTGGCCGCGTGTGTCTTCCGGTAACACGCTTTGCCGATCCTGTCGGCAGTGCTGCATGACAGGATCACTCCATACCGGAGCGAACTGAATAGGCGTCTAAACCGCAGCAAACCCGAATCTGGTTATTCCGTCCTGCAGCAAGGCCTTTTCGTGCGGTAGGGCTACAATTTCATTTTCCCAACTGAGCAAGCGCCCCGCTCTGCCATGAAACCGCAAAAGACCGCAGCCAAGACCGTGAAAAACAAGACCAAACCAGCAGAGTCGGAGGTCGCAGTGACCGCTGGTTTCTCCCTGGAGCCGGTGTACACGGCCTTGCGCAAGCGCTACCCGGCGGCCGCACAGGCCGAAGCAGTGGCGTTTGCCACTGATTTCTACAAGCGCATGGAGGCGGACGAGTTCCCGCACCACAGTGCTGAAGAGTGGGCCGCGCTCGCGGCTGAAACGCTGGAGTTCGCCCGTGCCCGCAAGTCAGGCAAGGCCAACGTCCGTGTCTTCAATCCGACCGCGAAGACCAACGGTTGGGAGTCGCCGCACACCGTGCTGCAGATCGTCAACGACGATATGCCGTTCCTGGTCGACACCGTCACCATGTCGCTGGCCGAGCAGGGCGTCGGCGTCCACGTGCTCGGCCACCCGGTGCTGCGCTTCACGCGCGACAAGGCCGGCAAGTTGACCACGGTCGGCGACGGCCAGCTGGAATCGGTGATGCTGCTGGAGATCGACCGCCAGCCGGCCGAAGCCATGGCCGCCATCGAGCAGGCGATCAACAAGGCACTGGATGAAGTGCGTGCCATCGTGCGCGACTGGCAGCCGATGCAGGACAAGGCGCTGGCACTGGCCGACGACCTCGGCGGCCGCCAGCTGCCGGTCGACGATGCCTCGCGCAAGGAAGCCCAGGAATTCCTGCGCTGGGCCGCCGACAACCACTTCACCTTCTTCGGCTACCGCGAGTACCGCGTTGAGAAGCAGGGCAAGGAAGAGGTGCTGGCGCCGCTGAACGACACCGGCCTCGGCCTGATGCGCGGCAAGGACAAGTCCGCCGCACGTCCGGTCAAGACCCTCGCCGCGCAGGGCCTGAACACCACGTCCGGGCTGAAGGACGCGCTGATCCTGACCAAGACCAATGCCCGTTCGCGCGTGCACCGCGCCGGTTACATGGACTATATCGGCGTGCTGGAATTCGACGCCAAGGGCAAGATCATCGGCGAGCAGCGCTTCCTCGGCCTGTTCACTTCCAGCGCCTACAACCGTCGCCCGTGGGAAATCCCGCTGGTGCGCCAGCGCTACGAACACGTGATGAAGCAGTCCGGCCTGGCCGGCTCCAGTCACAGCGGCAAGGCGCTGCGCCACATTCTGGAAACCCTGCCGCGCGAAGAACTGTTCCAGTCCAGCGAGGACGAGCTGTTCCGCACCGCCATGGGCGTGCTGGGTCTGCAGGAGCGCGTGCGCAGCCGCTTGTTCCTGCGCCGTGACAAGTACAGCCGTTTCATTTCCGCGCTGGTCTACCTGCCGCGCGAGCGCTTCAACACCGACGTGCGCCTGCGCATCGAAGCGATGTTGAAGGAAGCGCTGCACGGCGAGTACGTGGACAGCTCGGTCGTGCTGGGTGAATCGCCGCTGGCCCAGGTGCACCTGATCGTGCGTCCCAAGCCGGGCGAAATGCTCGACGTCGATACCGCCGAACTGGAGCAGAAGCTGGCCCAGGTGCTGCGCAACTGGCAGGACGACCTGCGTGAAGCGCTGGTGACCCGCCACGGTGAAGCCGAAGGCCTGCGCATCGCTGCGCGTATCGGCAAGGCGCTGCCGGCCGGTTACATCGAAGACAACAGCACCGCTGTTGCCGCCAACGATGTCAGCCAGCTCGATGCGCTGACCGGTCCGGATGACCTGCGCCTGAGCCTGCAGGCGGTGCCGCGCGAATCCGGCGATGGCCTGCGCCTGAAGCTGTACCGCCAGCTGGATGACATCCCGCTGTCGGACGCGCTGCCGATGATGGAAAACATGGGCCTGCGCGTGATCGCCGAACGTCCGTACCGCCTGTCGGTGGACAACGCGCCGGTGTACGTGCAGGACTTCGAGGTCGAATCGACCGCCGGCGCGATCGATGCGGCCAGCGTCGATGAAGCCTTCGGCGAGACCTTTGCCCGCGTCTGGCACGGCGATGCCGAGAACGATGCCTTCAACCGCCTGGTGCTGGCTGCTGGCCTGCACTGGCGCCAGGTCGCCATGCTGCGTGGTTACTGCAAGTACCTGCTGCAGACCGGTGTGCCGTTCTCGCAGGCGTACGTGGAAGGCACCTTCACCCGCTACCCGCTGCTGGCGCGCCTGCTGGTGGAACTGTTCGAAGCCCGCTTCGATCCGGCCACCGGCCACGAAAGCAAGGAAGACATCGCCGCCGGCCAGGCCCAGCTGAAGGCCCACCTCGACGTGCTGGCTGCCGGTGACGAGGCCACCCTGAAGGTGCTCAAGACCGTCGTCGATGCCCGCAAGGGTGACCGCGATGCACAGATGCAGGCCGCGCGCGATGCGCTGCTGAAGCTGATGGACCGTGTGTCGAGCCTGGACGAGGACCGCATCCTGCGTTCCTTCATGGGCGTGATCGACGCGACCCTGCGTACCAGCTACTACCAGACCGATGCCAACGGCCAGCACGGCCATGTCATCAGCTTCAAGTTTGATTCGGCGCTGGTGCCGGACCTGCCGAAGCCGCGTCCGTACCGCGAAATCTTCGTGTACGGCCCGCGTGTTGAAGGTACTCACCTGCGCTTCGGTGCCGTGGCCCGTGGTGGCCTGCGCTGGTCGGATCGTCGTGAAGACTTCCGTACCGAAGTGCTGGGCCTGGTCAAGGCGCAGATGGTCAAGAACACCGTCATCGTGCCGGTCGGCGCGAAGGGCGGCTTCTTCGCCAAGATGCCGCCGGTGAATGGCGATCGCGATGCGATCTTCGCCAACGGCGTGGCCTGCTACAAGCTGTTCATCCAGGGCCTGCTGGACATCACCGACAACATCGTCAACAACAAGATCGTGCCGCCGGTGGATGTCGTGCGCCATGACATGGACGATCCGTATCTGGTGGTGGCCGCCGACAAGGGCACTGCGACCTTCTCCGACATCGCCAACGGCCTGGCCATCGCGCACGGCTTCTGGATGGGCGACGCGTTCGCCTCCGGTGGTTCGGTCGGTTACGACCACAAGGGCATGGGCATCACCGCACGCGGTGCGTGGGAGTCGGTCAAGCGCCACTTCCGTGCGCTGGGCCGTGACAGCCAGAGCCAGGACTTCACCGCCGTCGGTGTGGGTGACATGTCCGGCGACGTGTTCGGCAACGGCATGCTGCTGTCGCGCCACATCCGCCTGCTGGCCGCGTTCGATCACCGCCACATCTTCCTGGACCCGAACCCGGATGCAGCCACCACGTTCGTTGAACGTGAGCGCCTGTTCACCGTGCCGCGTTCGAGCTGGGCGGACTACGATGCCAAGCTGATCAGCAAGGGCGGCGGCGTGTACCCGCGCAGCCTGAAGTCGATCGAGATCACCCCGCAGGTGCGCGAGGTGCTGGGTCTGGACGAGAGCGTCAAGGCACTGTCGCCGAACGACCTGATGAGCGCGATCCTGAAGTCGCCGGTCGACCTGCTGTGGAACGGCGGTATCGGTACCTACGTCAAGGCCGCCAGCGAGCAGCACAGCGATGTCGGCGACCGCGCCAACAACGCGCTGCGCGTGAATGGTGGCGAGCTGCGCTGCAAGGTGGTGGGCGAGGGCGGCAACCTGGGCATGACCCAGCTCGGCCGCATCGAAGCCGCCCAGGCTGGCGTACTGCTCAACACCGACTTCATCGACAACTCGGCCGGCGTGGATACCTCCGACCATGAAGTCAACATCAAGATTCTGCTCAACGATGTGGTGCGGGCCAAGAAGCTGACCGTCGAGCAGCGCAACAAGCTGCTGGCGTCGATGACCGACGAGGTCGCAGCGCTGGTGCTCAACGACAACTACCGCCAGAACCAGGCCCTGAGCCTGATGGAGCGGATGGCGGTCAAGCGCCTGGGTTCCAAGCAGCACTTCATCCGTACGCTGGAACAGCAGGGCCTGCTGGATCGCCAGATCGAGTTCCTGCCGTCCGATGCCGAGCTGTCCCAGCGCAAGGCGCGCGGCCAGGGTCTGACCCGTCCGGAACTGTCGGTGCTGCTGTCCTATTCCAAGCTGGTGGCGTTCGCCCAGCTGCTGGATTCGGACATCCCGGAAGACCCGTACCTGTCCAAGGAACTGCAGCGCTACTTCCCGACCCCGCTGCAGAAGAAGTACGCCGACGCGATGGAGCGTCACCGCCTGAAGCGCGAAATCATCGCCACGGCCGTGACCAACCAGACCATCAACCGCATGGGCGCTACTTTCCTGATGCGCATGCAGGAAGACACTGGCCGTTCCATCGCCGAGGTCGCCAAGGCGTACACCATCAGCCGCGAAACGCTGGATGCACGCGCGCTGTGGGCACAGATCGACGCCCTCGATGGCACCCTGCCGGAGTCGGTGCAGATCGACGCGCTGGAAGTGATCTGGAAGCTGCAGCGCTCGTTCGTGCGCTGGCTGCTGTCGCGCCCGGGCCCGATGCCGGGCATCACCGAGGCGGTCAACCGCTACCAGGGTCCGTTCAACGACATCCGCGTTGCTTCGGGTGTGCTGCCGGATTCGCAGCGTCCGACCTACGAAGCCCTGGTGGCCGAGTGGAAGGAAAAGGGCCTGCCGTCGGCACTGGCACAGCAGCTGGCCGAACTGCACTTCCTGGAGCCGGCGTTCGACATCATCGAACTGGCCCGTACCCGCAAGCTGAAGCCGGTGGATGTGTCCAAGATCCACTTCCGCCTCGGCGACGCACTGCAGCTGCCGTGGCTGTTCGAGCAGATCGATGCGCTGGAGGTCAATGGCCGTTGGCACGCGGTGGCACGTGGCGTGTTGCGTGACGAGCTGGCTGCACACCACCGCAGTCTGGCTGGCCAGGCACTGGGCACCAAGGGCAGCACCGCCGAAGCCAAGGTGGCCGCGTGGATCGGTCGTGACGACAGCAGCCTGCGCTTCACGCTGGCGATGCTGGCTGAGCTGGCCGAGCAGAAGACGCTGGACTACCCGACCGTGTCGGTCGCGGTGCAACGCCTGGGCCAGCTCGCTGCCCACGGCGCGTAACTGATGTAGTGCCGGGCCATGCCCGGCATGCGTGAACCGGAACGGCCCCGCGAGAGCGGGGCCGTTCTGCTTCTGGGTAATTGCCATTCGCCGGGCATGGCCC
>NZ_SRHZ01000052.1 GCF_004684085.1 Stenotrophomonas maltophilia | reverse complement strand
CATGGCCCGGCGCTACCGGTGAACGTCGGTTCTGGTAGCGCCGGGCCATGCCCGGCGAGCGCAGCGGCGCTCGGTTATGCTCTCCCTCAAGCCTTCCCCCCGGATCCACCGATGAGCGACACCCCCCGCATCGCTTTCCTGGCCAGCACCACCGAGCCCGCACAGATGGCCCGCGCGGCCATGGTGTCGCGCTATGGCGACCACGCACCGGACCAGGCTGACGTGCTGTGCCCGCTGGGTGGCGACGGCTTCATGCTGCAGACCCTGCATCGGCATGGGCATCTGGGCAAACCGGTATTCGGCATGAAGCTGGGCACGGTTGGCTTCCTGATGAACCAGTACCGCGGCGACGATGACGTGCAGGCGCGCATCGCCCGTGCCGAACCGGCCAACCTGCGACCGCTGGAGATGGTGGCGCTGACCGAATCGGGCACCAGCACCGGTTCGCTGGCCTATAACGACGTGTCATTGCTGCGCCAGACCCGGCAGGCGGCGCATATCGGCATCGACCTCAATGGGCAGGAACGCGTGGCCGAGCTGATCGGCGATGGCGTGCTGGTGGCCACCCCGGCCGGCAGCACTGCCTACAACTATTCGGCGCACGGTCCGGTGCTGCCACTGGGCTCGCATACCATCGCGCTGACGCCGCTGGCCCCGTACCGGCCACGGCGCTGGCGCGGTGCCATTCTCAAGGCCGATACCGAGGTGCGCTTCCGCGTGCTTGATCCGTACAAGCGCCCGGTCAGCGTCACCGCCGATTCGCACGAGACCCGCGATGTGGTCGAGGTCACCATCCGAGAGTCCAAGGACCGCCGGGTGACCCTGCTGTTCGACCCGGAACACAACCTGGAAGACCGGATCCTGAGCGAACAGTTCGTTTTTTGAGGACAATAGGCCGCCGGCCCCGCCGATCGCTTTGAAGGACCCCCACCGATGGGCGACAACTCCCCCCGTTTGCTGACCGTCGCGGTGACCTCGCGCGCCCTGTTCGATCTCGAGGAAAGCCACGCGCTGTTCGAGAGTGATGGTGTGGCGGCCTATGCCGAATTCCAGCGCCAGCACGAGGACGACATCCTCGGCCCCGGCGTGGCCTTCCCGGTGGTACGCAAGCTGCTGGCGCTGAACCAGGGCGCCAGCCCGGAGAACCCGCGGGTCGAGGTGATCCTGCTGTCGCGCAACTCGGCCGACACCGGCCTGCGCATCTTCAATTCCATCCAGCATTACGGGCTGGGCATCATCCGCGCGACGTTCACTGCCGGTGAGCCGACCTGGCCCTACGTGAAGCCGTTCGGCACCGACCTGTTCCTGTCGGCCAATCCCGAATCGGTGCGCAGCGCGCTGCGCCATGGCATTGCCGCGGCGACCATCCTGCCCAAGCCGCCGGGTGAAACCGCAGCCGCAGCGGCCGACCAGATCGATATCACGCGCCCGGCCGGGCAGCTGCGCATCGCCTTCGATGGCGATGCAGTGATCTTCGGTGATGAGAGCGAGCGCATCTCGCGCGAACAGGGCGTGGAGGCCTTTGGCCGACATGAGCGCGAACGTGCGCGTGAACCGCTGAGCGGTGGGCCGTTCCGTGGCTTCCTGTCGGCCCTGCATACGCTGCAGGAAGTGTTCCCGGCCGGCGACAGCGCACCGATCCGCACCGCGCTGGTGACGGCGCGTTCGGCGCCGGCGCATGAGCGGGTGATCCGTACCCTGCGCGAGTGGGGCGTGCGCCTGGACGAGGCACTGTTCCTTGGCGGCCGCCACAAGGGCCCGTTCCTGCAGGCGTTTGGCGCCGACATCTTCTTCGATGATTCGCAGCACAACATCGACAGTGCCCGCGAGCATGTGGCCGCCGGCCACGTCCCGCACGGCGTCGCCAACGAGGGGTAGGGTCTGGTAGTTGCCAACCTTGGTTGGCACCATTTTGAATCCATGCCCACCAAGGTGGGCATCTACCAGAGCCCTATGCTCCCGGTGGTGGCACTGCCGTTGCCGGTCAATGCGCGACCGACATCCCAAGCTGCAGGTCCACTACCTTCCAGCGCAGGCCCTGTGGCTCCAGCACCACCTTCAGTGGCGGCTGGCCGGGACCGCGATCGACGTCGATCACGAAGCGATCCAGCGCCTCGAAGTGGTGTTCGGCATGCTTCAGCGGCCGCGCCGGTTCGGTTGGCCCGAACGCATCGCCGCCCTGCAGTTCGTTGCGGCCACGCTTCCAGAGCACGTGGCCCTGCAGCATTGCGCCGATACCAGTAGGGGTCACCATCGTTTCCACTGCGGCGCCACCCAGCTGGTCGCCCAGGCCATACAGCAGGGCGCCGAAGGGGCTGGCTGCCATATCAGGCCCGGCCTGGCGCACCAGGTAGTCGTTGAGCTGGGCGCGCACACTGCTGCGCACCCGTGGAAAGTCGACGTAGCGCTCCAGTCGGGCGGTGTCGCGTTGCTCGATGGCCTTGGACAGGCCGTGTACGGTCATGTACGGGCCGCCGAACCACCAGGCGGCCAACGCCAGAACCAGCAGGATCACCAGTGCAGTGAGCTTCTTCATGCTGTCCAGACTGCCGTAATGCCGGCAGCAACAGGTGAAGGCTCAATGACTGGGCGAGCCCCGGCCGTCACCGAATGCCTCCACCAGCTGTTGGCGTTCGGCCGCGGTCAGCGCTTCCAGCCGCGTTGCCAGTATTTCGTCCAGGCTCTGGGTGCGGGTGGTGCCGAGGATGCCGCTGGCAACGCCAGGGTGGCCGAGTGCGTAGGCAAAGGCAGTCTGGGCCGGACGCTGGCTGTGGATCGCGGCCAGCGCCCGACGCATCTGGCGGGCGCTGCGCATCAGCTGGCGGCTGCTGGGCTTGAGCCAGGCCCGGGCGAGGTACCAGGCATCTGCCGGGCGGGGCAGGCGCGGGCGTGACGGCAGGAGGTGGCCCTGTGCCAGCACGGTACCGGCCAGTACCCCGATGCCGACCGCCTGCAATCGATCAATGAGCGGCTCGCGATCCTGCTGCAGCGCGTTGTAGTCAAGCAGCACCACATCGAACAGCGTGGGGTTGTCGATCATCCAGCGCAGGGTCGATGCCGTATGCGTGTTGATGCCGGTGTGCCGGATCAGCCCGCGCTCGCGCAGGCGCTGCAGCGCAGCGAGCAGGTCGTCGTTGATGTCGTGTTCGCTGGCGCCATGCAGCTGGTAGATGTCCAGATGGTCCAGGCCGAGGTTGCGCAGCGAGGCCTCGCAGCTGGCGGTGATCGCAGCGGGCGAGAAGTTGCGCTGCTCGGCACCGCTGATACCGGCCTGACCGGTGAGCGTGCCGCCCTTGCTGGAGATCACCAGTGAATCGCGCGGGTACTGCTTCAGCAACGCGCGCAGGATGCGGCCCAGCCGCGGTTCGGCATGGAAGCCGGAATAGTTGTGACCGGTATCGAGCAGGTTCACGCCCTGTGCCAGCGCATGCTCGACCACGTTCGCGGCCGTCTGTTCGGAGAAGCGGCGATGCCCCCAGAAGCCGGAACAGCCCAGGCCGACCGGCGAAACCGCCAGGCCGGTGCGGCCCAGCGTGCGGCGTTGGTGCGCCAACGGCATCAGAATTCCAGGTCCAGCGCCGCGCACAGGTAGTCGACGAAGGGGCCGAGAGCGGCCAGGTCCTTGCCCAGCGTGGACAGCAGGCGCGGGCCGGTCATCGCGGCGTCGTCCAGCGAACGCCACATCACCCAGTTGCGGTGCTTGAGGTCATCGATGAACTCGAAGTCGGCCGGGAAACCGCGCGGTGGCCGCACCAGCTTCTCGCTCTCTTCGAAGTCGAAGCGCTTGCGCAGGGCCGGCGCATGCGCGGCGGCTTTCCAGCTGCCGGGGTTGTCGAGGATGAAGTGGCGGACGCGGCGCTGGGTTTCCGGTTCGGGATGCCACAGACCGGCGCCCACAAAGCTCTCGCCCGGCTGCAGGTGAACATAGAACGAGGGTGCAGCCACTTCGCGGCGGCGTTCATGGAACAGGCGCGCGCCCTGCCAGGTCTTGTACGGGGATTTGTCGTTGGAAAAACGCGCATCGCGATGGATGCGGAACAGTGAGCCGCCGACGCCGCGGGTATCGGCACGGAAGTGCTCGCTGACCTCGGTCAATGCCGGTTGCAGGTCGCCGAGCAGGCGCAGGAACGGCTGCCGTACGTGGTCTTCATACTGCTGGCGGTGGTCGTTGAACCACGTCTTGTCATTGTGCCGCGCCAGGCTGCGCAGGAATTTGAAGCTGGCGTCCGAGAAGTAGGTGCTCACAGGGTCTCCTGCAGGTGCTGGCCCCAGTCGCGCAACGACTGCAGCAGATCCTTGCGCCGCGCGTCATCGGGCGCTTCGGCAGCCAGTGCATCAAGTTGCTGGTGGTACTGGGGCAGGTTGAGTTCGCCCAGGCCGCCGTCTCCCAACAGGCGCTGGCGGCGGTAATCCTGCCAGCGCTGGCGTTCATCCGGTGCGAGAGTGTCCGGATGGTTGCGCGCGCGGTAGCGGAACAGCAGCTCCGGCAGGCGCGGGTCGCGGAAACGGCCTTCCAGTGCGGCCAACTGCTCCGGCGCGGTGGTGCGTGCCAGTGCCAGCAGCGGCTTGTCGCCAGCACCGAGGAAGCCGTCGTACAGGGAGGCATCGACGTCGGCCACGGTGGCGGCGCGGGGTTGGTTGTAGACCTGTCGCGCCTTCTCGGCCAGTTGCGGAGCGAACGCGCGCAGGCGCTCAACCTTGGCCTCGATCGCGGCCACGTCCAGGCCGAGGCGCTCGTGGTCATCGGCGCGCAGGTGGTTCCAGGCAATCAGTGCCGGCACTTTGTTCAGGTGCACTTCCTTCAGCGGCACCCGCGCTACGCCTTCGGGCAATTCGCTGGCGCGCATGTACAGGCGCTGTGCGATCACCTCGGCCGGCAGTTCCAGCAGGTCGTCGATCTCGCCGTCCAGGTCGAACACGATCGCCCGGTTGTTGATGGTGGGATGCATCGACAGCGGCAGCACCGGTGCCGCGCACAGGCGGCTGGCCGGGTAGCGCATGGAGATGTGCAGCACCGGCTTCATCGCGGTGACGTCCAGCAGGCTGCCGACGAAGCGCTTGTCGCGCAGCTTCAGGGCGTAGTCCCACAGCCGTGGCTGAGACTGCTTGAACAGGCGAGCCATGCCGATGGTGGCGCGCACGTCGGAAAGTGCTTCGTGCGCATCGCCCTCGCGCACGTTGTTGGCCTGGGCCAGGTGCTCGAGCTTGAATGAGGTGGCGCCGTCCTCGCGCAGCGGCCATTGGATGCCGTCCGGGCGCATCGCGCGCATCAGCCGCAGCATGTCCAGCAGATCCCAGCGCGAATTGCCGTTGCGCCACTCGCGTTCGTACGGGTCGTGGAAGTTGCGGAACAGCCCGTAGCGGACGAATTCATCGTCGAAGCGCAGGGTGTTGTAGCCCAGTGCGCAGGTGCCGGGACGTGACAGCTGTTCGTTGATGCGGTCAAAGGCTTCGGCCTCGCTGATGCCTTCGGCCAGCGCATGCTGCGGGGTGATGCCGGTGACCAGAGTGGCCATCGGTGAAGGTAGCAGGTCATCGGCCGGGCGTACGAAGAAGCTGACCGGGGTGTCGATCTCGTTGAGGTCGGCGTCGGTGCGGATCGCGGCGTATTGCGAGATACGCGTGCGCCGAGGGTCCTGGCCGAAGGTTTCCAGGTCGTAGAACAGGAAGCTGTCGGCCATCAGTGTGCGCCCTCCAGGACCGGCAGCTGCGCATGGATCAGCGCTTCCAGTGCGGCCCAGTCGATGTTGTCCAATGTGGTGTGGCCGGTGGTCGCTGCCACCAGCATTGCGCGCTGCAGGTCGGTGCGACGCAGCGCTTCGGCGTAGGGAGTGTGCAGGAAAGTGACCATGGTGTAGTGCGGCACGAAGCGAGTTGGCCAGCGCCGCTGCAGCGCCTGTTCCAGCTCACGCTGCAGCAGGAAGGCGGGGTCGGCTACGCGGTCACGCATCTCCAGGTAATTCTCCAACGCCATCTGCTGGATCGCACGGGCATTCGGCTTGCGCTCGCCCTCGAACGCAGCGAACGCGCCTTCCAGGTCGTCCGCCTCCATCAGGTGGCGGGCCAGCGCCACGCAGTCTTCGAACGCGCAGTTCATGCCCTGGCCGTGGAACGGCACCATTGCATGCGCCGCGTCGCCGATCAGCACGGCTTGGCCCTGCTGGTGCCAGCGTTCCAGGGTGAGCGTGCCGAGCAGGCCCGGCGGATGCTGTTCCCAGTCCGCGCGCAGGTTCGGGATCAACGGCAGGGTGTCGGCAAATTCGCGTGCGAACAGCGCCTCGGCCTGTGCGCCGGTGTTGACCGTGGCGAAGCTGGGGTCGCCCTGGTTGGGCAGGAACAGGGTGACGGTGAAGGTGCCCTCATGGTTGGGCAGTGCGATGCACATGTAGTGGCCACGGGGCCAGATGTGCAGCGCATTGCGCTCGATGCGGAAGCCACCGTCTGCGCTGGGTGGGATCTCCAGTTCCTTGTAGGAGTGATCGAGGAAGGCGATGTCCTCGCCCAGCGGCGCACGCCGGTTCATCGCCGCGCGCAGGGCCGAGCCGGCGCCGTCGGCACCGATCAGGGTGTCGAAGCGGATGTCGTGTGGGCTGTCGTCGCGGTCATCGATGAAGCGCGCGTAGCCGGCATCAAAATCGACAGTGTGCAGGCGGCGATGGAAGTGCACGGTGGCGCCGGCCTGTTCGGCCAGCTCCAGCAGCGTGGTGTTCAGGTCGCTGCGGTGGACCGACCAGATCACCTCACTGTCATCGCGACCATAGCGCTGCAGCTGCGGCTCGCCTTCGCGCGGGTGCACCATGCGACCGCGCATCATCACCGCGCGCGCCATGACCTCGTCTTCCACGCCGGCCTGGCGCAGCGCATTGCGCCCACGCTCGGCCAGCGCCAGGTTGATCGAACGGCCACTCTCGTAATCGGCCACGCGCGGGTCGCCGCGGCGTTCGTACAGGGTGATGCGCCAGCCTTGTCGTGACAGCAGGATGGCCAGCAGGGACCCGGCGAGGCCGGCACCGATAATGCTCAACGAGCGGGAGGCGTGTGCGATCAACGAACTGTCCAGCGGTAGGGGAGGGACCGGCTTAGAGGCCGGCCCAGGCTTCCACTTCCTCGACGAAGTGATGCACGTCCAGGTAGCGGTTGTAGAGCGGGGTAGGCGAGATGCGGATCACGTCCGGTTCGCGCCAATCGCCGAGCACACCGATCCCGCGCAGGTGCTCGAACAGGGCGCGACCGCGCTCGCGGCCACCGATCACGCGCAGCGACAACTGGCAGCCGCGGCGCTGCGGCTCGGCCGGGGTGATGATGTCCAGCACGTTGGGCAGGCGTGCGCGCACCAGCGCTTCAAGCATGCCGGTCAGCGCCAGTGACTTGCTGCGCAGCGCGTCCATGCCGGCACGCTCGAACAGGTCCAGCGAGGCACGCAGCGGGGCCAGGCCGAGGATCGGCGGATTGCTCAGCTGCCAGCCTTCGGCGCCGATGGCGGGAGTGAACTGCGGTGCCATCTGGAAGCGGGTGGTTTCCTCGTGGCCCCACCAACCGGCGAAGCGCGGCAGCGTGCTGTCGCGATGGTGGCGTTCGTGCACGAAGGCACCGGCAACCGCGCCAGGACCGCTGTTGAGGTACTTGTAGTGGCACCACACGGCAAAGTCCGGCGCCACGTCATGCAGGCGCAGCGGCAGGTTGCCGACCGAGTGCGCCAGATCGAAGCCGATGCGTGCGCCCTGCAGGCGGGCGGCGCGAGTGATCGCATCCAGGTCGAAGGCCTGGCCGGTGCGGTACTGCACGCCGGGCCACAGCACCAGCGCCAGGCGCGGGCCGTGTTCGGCGATGGCGCGTTCGATCGCGTTCAGCGAGATCGTGCCGTTGGCTTCATCCGGCTGCACTTCCACCAGGCATTCGGCGGGGTCCAAACCATGGAAGCGGATCTGCGCTTCGACTGCATGGCGGTCGGTCGGGAATGCGCCGGCTTCCATCAGGATCACCGGGCGCTCGGCTGTTGGCCGGTAGAAGCTGACCATCATCAGGTGCAGGTTCACGCTCAGCGTGTTCATCGCCACCACTTCGCTGGGCAGCGCGCCGACCACGCGGGCCAGCTGTGCGCTCACCAAGCGGTGGTAGGACAGCCACTGCGTGGGGCCGGTGAAGTGGCCTTCCACGGCCAGCTCGCCCCACTGTTTCATGACCTCCTGCACGGCGGCCTGCGCGCCGCGCGGCTGCAGGCCGAGCGAGTTGCCGACGAAGTAGGTCTGCTCGCCGCTGCCATGACGCGGAATCAGGAATTCACTGCGCAGTGGCCGCAGCGGATCGGCGGCGTCCAGGGCGATGGCATGGGTGCGGCTGAGCAGGTCGGACATGGTCGGGCAACAGGCTGCAACGGGACCGCCAGTGTAGCGCCTGGGGCATGCCCGGCGGACGTGTCAGAAATCGCAACGCAAGGTAGCGCCGGGCCATGCCCGGCGAACGTTCAGCCCGCCGCCGGCGTCGGCAACGGGTCCACATGCCCGCACTGGCTGCAGGTACGCAGCTCCAGGCTGGCGTGATAGCGCGCGAACACCTTCGGCAGGTCGGTTTCGATGTTCTGCAGCGGGAAGAACTCTTCGTGCAGCTTGTGGTTGCAGCGCTCGCAATGCCAGATCACGCCGTCCATCTCATGCGGCAGGCGCTTGCGCTCCACCACCAGGCCGATACCACCTGGCGGGCGCCGCGGCGAGTGCGGCACCTTGGCCGGCAGCAGGAATATCTCGCCGGCCCGGATCGGGATGTCGCGTACCGCGCCGTCTTCCTGCACCTTCAGCACCATCTCGCCTTCGAGCTGGTAGAACCACTCGGGGCCTTCGTCGTAGTGGTAGTCGGTGCGCGAGTTCGGCCCGCCCACCACCATCACGATGAAGTCGCCGTTATCGATCATCTTGTTGCCCACCGGCGGCTTCAGCAGGTGGCGGTTTTCTTCGATCCAGGCGTGCAGGTTGATCGGCGAAGCGAGCATGGTGGTCATCCGTAAGGGATCAGTCGCGCTTGCCCTTGCGCGGGACGTAGGACAGGGCCTTTTCATAGGCGGGCTGCAGCTCTTCCAGCGCGCCGACATCGATGCCCATCTCGCGCACGCGGCCATCCTTCAGGCTGTAGACCCAGCCGTGCACCATCAGCTTCTGACCCCGTGCCCAGGCATCCTGCACGATGGTCGAGCGGCACAGGTTGGCGACCTGCTCGATTACGTTCAGTTCGCACAGGCGTGCGTGCTTGAGTTCATCGGTTTCGATCGCATCGATGATCGCACTGTGCTTCTGCATCACATCGCCGACATGGCGCAGCCAGTTGTCGGCCAGGCCGACGCGGGTGTTGTGCAGGCAGGCATGCACGCCGCCGCAGCCGTAGTGGCCGACGATCAGGATGTGCTTTACCTTCAGCTGGTCCACCGCGTACTGCACAACGCTCAGGCAGTTCAGGTCGGTGTGCGCGACCACATTGGCGACATTGCGATGCACGAACACTTCACCCGGCGCCATGCCGATGATCTGGTTGGCCGGCACGCGCGAATCGGAGCAGCCGATCCACAGGTATTCGGGGTGCTGCTGCTTGGCCAGCTGGTGGAAGAATTCGGGATCTTCCTTCTCTATCCGGTCGGCCCAGTCGCGGTTGTTCTGCAGCAGCTTGTGGATGTCTTTCATGTTCGGTCCCTGGCGTCGGGTGGAGGCGCGCCGCAGCCATCCGGCTGCGTCGTCGCGGGAATCTGGGGTGTTCAGTGGCTGCGGGCGGTCTGTTCGCGGTGCCAGCGCATCCACTGCGCCAACTCGGTGGAAGAGGGGGTGCCCAGCTGTTCCAGTTCGGCGATCACTGCGCGCTGGTTGGCGTCAGGATGGTTCTGGCTCAGCTTGAGCTTCAGCTGCACGTGTTCGACTTGGAAACGGAAGCCGACGATGGCGCGCAGCTCCGGGCCGTGTTCGGCACGCGTGGCGTCGAACTGCCAGGCCTGGCCGACACTGGCTTCGAAGCGGTCGCTGATGGCGCCGACCAGTTCGGCCAGTGCATCGGTATCGTCGAAGGTCTGCAGCTGGCCACGCAGCTCGGCGGCGGCATAGTTCCAGGTAGGCACCCGCGCGGCGGGCTCCTTGTCCGGGTACCAGCTGGCCGAGACGTAGCCATGCGGGCCATCGACAAGCACCTTGGCCGTGCCGGCATGGCGCGACTGCGGGTTGGCGCGGGCCCAATGCCCGCGCAGCTCGATATGTTCGCCGTCACGCCGGTAAAGAACCGGCAGCCGGGTCAGCTCCGGAAGGCCATCACTGCCGGGGGTGAGCACAGTGACGAACGGATCGCGCGCCAGCAGGCGGTCCAGCCAGAGCAGGTCGGTCTCGGCGAAGGCGCGCGGGGTGAACATGCGATGGTCAGGCGCGCGCGCCCAGCGACTGCACCATGCGGCCACGCAGGCCCTCATCGCTGTCGGCCTGCGGCGGCTGTACTTCGTGCAGGGTGAAGCCGCGCACCAGCGCGTCTTCTTCGTCCAGGCCGTCGTACTCGACGAATTCGGCGTCGAACAGCTGCGAACGGGCCGTGTCTTCGCTGTCATAGCTCAGCGTGTTGCCATCGCTGTCCAGCACTTCGGCAGTGCCGGCGGCGCGGATGCGCAGGCGCGCCCAGATCAAGGTGTTGCCGAGGCTGGCCAGCCACCAGCTGTCGCGCGAGGTGGTGATGTCGTTCATGTGTGTCTTACCAGAGCGAGGCCAGCCAGAGCAGGGCAGCCATGCCCAGTCCGGCCAGCAGGGTCAGCAGCGATACCCAGGCCGGTGTCGCCAGCCCGGACAGCGAGCGGTCCGGTTGCTGCCGATAATCGCGGCGCAGCAACCAGCCCAGAGCGTCGGGCTTGAGAAAGGCGCCGCTGCCGAAGCGCTCGGCGAGCGCCGGATGGCGGTCGCGCACGTGCACCAGGGTCAGCGGCCAGAAGATCACGAAGGCACTGAACCCGGCCACTGCTACGCCAACGAAACAGAGGGCGAAGAACAGGGTCATGGGGCAGTACCTCCGTGGTCGTGTGGGGCTTAGAAGTCCGCGCTGCCCGGGGCACGCGGGTAGGGGATCGCATCGCGGATGTTGGACAGGCCGCAGACGTAGACCACCAGGCGTTCGAAGCCCAGGCCGAAGCCGGCGTGCGGCACCGAACCATAGCGGCGGAAATCGCGGTACCAGCTGTAGTGCTCGCGATCCAGGCCGAACTGCGCCATGCGTGCGTCCAGCACGTCCAGGCGCTCTTCGCGCTGGCTGCCGCCGATGATCTCGCCGATGCCCGGGGCCAACACGTCCATCGCGGCAACGGTCTTGCCGTCGTCGTTCAGGCGCATGTAGAAGGCCTTGATGTGCTCGGGGTAGTTGGTCACCACCACCGGGCGGCCGACGTGTTCCTCGGTCAGCCAGCGCTCGTGCTCGGTCTGCAGGTCCAGGCCCCATTCGACCGGGAAGTCGAACTTCTTGCCGGATTTCTGCAGCAGCGTGACCGCATCGGTGTAGTCGATGCGCTCGAACGGTGCATTGATGAAGCCTTCCAGCTTGCTGATCGCGTTCTTGTCCACGCGCTCGGCGATGAAGGCCAGGTCGTCGCCGCGCTCGTCCAGCACGGCACGGAACAGGTACTTCAGGAATTCCTCGGCCAGGCGCGCGTCTTCGGCCAGGTCGGCGAAGGCGATTTCCGGTTCGATCATCCAGAACTCCGCCAGGTGGCGGGTGGTGTGGCTGTTCTCCGCGCGGAAAGTCGGGCCGAAGGTGTACACCTTGCTCAGCGCCAGGCAGTAAGCCTCGACGTTCAGCTGGCCGGACACGGTCAGGAAGGTTTCCTTGCCGAAGAAGTCGCGGCTGAAATCGATCGCGCCCTTCTCGTCGCGCGGCAGGTTCACCATATCCAGGGTGGACACGCGGAACATCTGGCCGGCGCCTTCGGCGTCGGAGGTGGTGATGATCGGGGTGCTGATCCAGTTGAAGCCGTTCTCGTGGAAGAAACGGTGTACGGCCTGGGCCAGGCAGTTGCGGATGCGGGTGACCGCGCCGAACAGGTTGGTGCGCGGGCGCAGGTGTGCCACTTCGCGCAGGAACTCCGGCGACATCGGCTTGGGCTGGATCGGGTAGGTGAGCGGGTCTTCGACCCAGCCGACCACTTCCAGCGCGCTGGCCTGGATCTCGAACGACTGGCCCTTGCCCTGCGACTTCACCAGGGTGCCGGTGGCGATGACCGAGCAGCCGCTGGTCAGGCGCTTGATCTCGTCGAAGTTGGCCAGGCTGTCGCCGGCCACGACCTGGATCGGGGCGAAGCAGGAGCCGTCGCTCACATTCACGAAAGCCAGATTCGCTGAACCGCGCACCGTGCGCACCCATCCGCGTACCGTGACTTCGCCGCCTTCCGGGATCTTCCCGGCAAGCGCATGTTCAACGCTGACCACCGTCATGACTTGAATCCTCTGCTGATCGACTCGATCTGTGAACACGGGAGTTTACCGGTTGCAGCGTTCTGCTTGCGAGGCATTTTTCGCGCCATCGGCTCCTTATAATGTCCCCGTACCTCTGGAGTAGCCCCATGGCCGTCAGCCTGACCCCCATTGCCTTTGAGCGCGTGCAGCGCTTTGTCGCCCAGACCCCCGGCGCGCTGGGCCTGCGTTTTGGCGTGACCAAGACCGGCTGCTCCGGCTGGGGCCACATCACCGACCTGGCGCGCGACGAGCGCGAGGGCGATACCGTGTTCGACCAGGACGGCGTGAAGATCTACGTCGATGCCAAGAGCCTGGCGCTGGTGGACGGCACGGTGATCGACTTCGGCAAGCACGGCCTGAGCGAGACCTTCACGTTCAGCAACCCGAACGCCACTGCCGAGTGCGGTTGCGGCGAGAGCTTCACCACCGACACCGACAAAGCCTGAGCCCCGCTTGGGTAGTTGCCGACCTTGGTCGGCACGGGTGCAGGGCACCCCGGTTCAGGAGCTCCAGGGCACCCCCGGTTGCCCGGCACCCCCATCTGCGCCATAATGCGCGGCTTCCTGCCTGCCTGGCAGGATCCCTTGCCCCACCGCGGTATCAACGGCGGGGGGCTGTCCGGCCCATGAGGGCCACATCCGAAAGGTAGAAAAACATGAGTCGTCATTACGAAATCGTGTTCATGGTCCACCCGGACCAGAGCGAGCAGGTCCCGGCCATGATCGAGCGCTACAAGTCGCTGGTCGAGAACGGCAACGGCACCATCCACCGCCTGGAAGACTGGGGCCGCCGCCAGCTGGCGTACCCGATCCAGAACCTGGTGAAGGCGCACTACGTGCTGCTGAACATCGAAGCCGACCAGGCCGTGCTGAACGAGCTGACCGAGAGCTTCCGCTTCAACGACGCCGTGCTGCGCAACCTGGTCATCAAGCGTGACGAGGCTGACACCGAGCAGTCGCTGATCATGAAGAGCAAGGACGAGAAGGGCGACAAGCCCGAGCGTGGTGAGCGTCGTCGTCGTGATGACGAAGAAGGCGAAACCACCCCCGCCGCTGACAACGATGCCGGCGACGACGCCGCTTCGGCCGCCTAAGGAGCACTGACATGTCCAAGTTCTTCCGTCGCCGCAAGTTCTGCAAGTTCACCGCCGAAGGTGTCAAGGAGATCGATTACAAGGATCTCAACACCCTGCGCCAGTACCTGACCGAGAACGGCAAGATCGTGCCGAGCCGCGTCACCGGTACCAAGTCGAAGTACCAGCGTCAGCTGGCGACCGCCGTCAAGCGCGCTCGCTTCCTGGCCCTGATTCCGTACACCGACAACCACGACATCTGATGCCGGCGGGGCGGCCCTGTGCCGCCTCCCTGTGCCAGCTATTCGGACAGCCATTGTTGCGGGGCCTCGCCTCGCTAACGAATAACTTATCTGGAGCAATACCATGCAGCTGATCCTTCTGCAGAAAGTCACCAACCTCGGCAACCTGGGCGACCTGGTCGACGTGAAGCCGGGCTACGGCCGTAACTTCCTCGTGCCGCAGGGCAAGGCCGTGCCGGCCACCGAGAGCAACAAGGCCGAGTTCGAAGCCAAGCGCGCCGACTACGAAGCCAAGGCCCAGGCCATCCACGCCGACGCTGACGCCCGCAAGGCCAAGCTGGAAGGCGCGAGCGTGACCATCGCCGCCAACGCTTCGACCGAAGGCAAGCTGTACGGCTCGGTCGGCGCCCGCGAAATCGCTGATGCCTTCACCGCTGCCGGCCTTGAGCTGAACAAGAGCGAAGTCATCCTGGGCGAAGGCGCCTTCCGCAACATCGGTGAGTACGACGTCCTGGTGCACCTGCACGCTGACGTTGAAACCACCGTCAAGGTTGTGGTCGAAGCCGAAAAGGCCTGATCCCACGCCGCAAGGCCTGGAATCACCGCAGAACGGGCGCCCGCAAGGGTGCCCGTTTTGTTTTGGGCGATCGCCGGGGATGTGGAGTCGAGCCATGCTCGACTTGCCATCCGTCCTGCAACACTGCTTGCTAGACAGCCTCACCCGGGAAGTGGCGCTCGAATTCTGCAAGTGCACTTGTAGCATCTGTCCGCAGTTGCTCGTGTTGGAGCAACTCTCCTGCGCGACGTGCCCGTTCGATCATCATGCCGATACAGGTCGCCATATCTGCAGATACAACAGGTACGAGGGCGTTTCTGTCGACGGTTTTCCAAGGCTGGCAGGCGTAGACCATATCCATGGTCAGCAGCTGCCTTTTGAGAAACAGCTTCAAGCGGTCTGGTCCATCCGGTTCGAATGTCCAGATCGTCCCGGAGACCCGAAGAACGATTCCGAATTTGGTGATGGATCGAAGATAGTTCCCCTTCACATGACGCTCGAAGCAGATGTTCAGTTGTCTCTGGAGTGGGGCAAAAAGGGCGTCTGACGGCGAATCGCCATACTGGCCGCTGATCTGTATCTGCATGGGCAGCTCTCAAGTGGTCTGGATGACGAATCGACCGCAGTCCATCGAAGGCGAGGAAATGTTGCGATCAAGCAACAGGTAGCCCATTCCGCCGACCAGGATTCCTCTATGCGTCGGTGCTGCCCGGTTCAATCGGGAGCCGTTGATCTGGAGGATGAATTCCCGTCCATCAGTGCAATCGTCCTGAAGCCAGACGGGAATTCCGCCAATCTTGGAGATTCCGTTCTCGGCGTCATCCGGGATGGAGGCCGTGGCAGTGGTGATCAGGCGCGGATCAAAAGGGGGCGCTGCGCTGTCTGGGCCGGATTCGTGGGGTGCGTAAGCGATGACACGTCCGCCAGTCAGTAGAGCGGTGTCGATGTAGGCATCGTCAAGAACGTCATAAGGCGTGAGGATCGACACGCAGAGATCAGCTCTGATTTCGATCTTCTGGGCATGCGTTTGAACGAAGGGTGCAGGCAGGCTCGCAAGATGAAGCATCGGCTTCCCCTTTGCGTCGCAAGGCCAGGGAGTATCGGGAGGCAGGTATGGATTGCCTCCAAGAAAGGCTCGATCCCGGACTTGGCCAAGGTGCTCAAACTTCAGCTCCTGGTAGGCAGGCTGGCTAGGGCTGTTCATAGGTCCATGCTGCAGCCTGGAGACGTGGCTGGCTAGGCTGGCTCAAAAAATATACTTTAAAATCAAATATTTGTTTCATGAGGGAGGGAGCTGCGCGGTCCCAAAGCGACATTCAAGCGTGAAACGGAGTTCGTGTATGGGCATTCTCGGCTGGTCATCCCGCCTGTGGAACATTCGCGCCGTTATACTCATTCCATTGTGTCACCCTTGGCTTCATTGAATTCTTTTGAAATCAATGGCTTGAGGTGCTGGCTGACCTGACATCCACAATACGGACGCCCCTAGGGCGCCTGTTGGAACCCAATCACGCCATGCGTCTTTCCACGATCAAGCTGTCCGGCTTCAAGTCGTTCGTCGATCCGACCACCCTGCACCTGCCGACCAACATGACCGGCGTGGTGGGGCCCAATGGCTGCGGCAAGTCGAACATCATCGACGCCGTGCGCTGGGTCATGGGCGAGAGCTCGGCCAGCCGCCTGCGTGGCGACTCGCTGACCGACGTGATCTTTTCCGGTTCCAACGCCCGCAAGCCAGTCTCGCAGGCCACCGTCGAGCTGATCTTCGACAACTCCGACCACACGATCTCGGGCGAGTACGCCTCGTTCAACGAGATCTCGGTCAAGCGTACGGTCAGCCGCGACGGCACCAGCAATTACTACCTCAACGGCACCAAGTGTCGCCGCCGCGACATCACCGACCTGTTCCTCGGCACCGGCCTGGGCCCGCGCAGCTACTCGATCATCGAGCAGGGCATGATCAGTCAGATCATCGAAGCGCGCCCGGAAGACCTGCGCGTGTACCTGGAAGAGGCGGCCGGCATCTCCAAGTACAAGGAGCGCCGCAAGGAAACCGAGACCCGCATCCGCCACACCCGCGAGAACCTGGACCGGCTGGGTGACCTGCGCGATGAAATCAGCAAGCAGCTGGAGCATCTCAAGCGCCAGGCCCGCCAGGCCGAGCAGTATCAGGCATTGCAGGAAGAGCGCCGGGTCAAGGATGCGGAGTGGAAGGCGCTGGAATTCCGCGGTCTTGATGGCCGGCTTTCGAAGCTGCGCGAAGGGCTGTCGCAGGAAGAAACCAAGCTTCAGCAGCTGATCGCCGACCAGCGCGATGCCGAAGCGCGCATCGAGACCTCGCGCGTGCGTCGCGAAGAGGCTGCCGACGCGCTCAATACCGCGCAGGCTGCGGTCTACCAGGTCGGCAGCACGCTGGCGCGCGTGGAACAGCAGATCCAGCACCAGCGCGAGCTGTCGCAGCGCCTGCACAAGGCGCGCGATGAAACCCGCCAGGCACTGGCCGAACTGGGCCAGCACATCAGTGGCGACGAGGCCAAGCTGATGGTGCTGCGCGAAGCGGTGGAGGCCGCCACCCCGCAGCTGGAAGAACTGCAGGAAGAGAACGAGATCAAGCAGGAAAGCCTGCGTGAGGCCGAAGACCGGCTGACCAGCTGGCAGCAGCGCTGGGAGCAGCACACTTCGCAGAGTTCGGAAGCCTCGCGCGCCGGCGATGTCGAGCGTACCCGCGTGGACTATCTCGACAAGCAGACCCTTGACGCAGATCGTCGCCGTGAAGCCCTGGCCGCCGAGCGCGCCGGGCTGGACGTGGATGCACTGGAAGAGGCCTTCGAGCAGCTGCACCTGCAGCACGACACGCAGAAGACCGCGCTGGACGAACTGAGCGAAGACGTCGAGCTGCGCAAGCAGGGTGTGGCTGAGGTGCAGGAGCAGCAGCGCAATGGCCAGAACGAGCTGGCCGAGCTGCGCAAGCAGGCCAATGGCCTGCGTGGTCGCCTGGCCTCGCTGGAAACCCTGCAGCAGGCTGCGTTTGGCCAGGAGCAGGGCGCTGCCGTCGCCTGGCTGAAGGCGCGCGGGCTGGATTCGGCGGCGCGTGTCGGCGAGCGCCTGGACGTTGATGCCGGCTGGGAAAACGCGGTGGAGAGCGCACTGGGTCAGTTGATCGAAGGCGTGCTGGTCGATGACCCGGCCAGCCTGGTCGATGCCCTGGGCGAACTCGGCGACGGTCATATTGCGCTGGTCGCCAACAATGGCGCCGAGCTGAAGGTCGCACCGACCTCACTGGCTGCGCGCGTGCGCGGACCGGCGGCGATCCGTCGCCTGCTGGCGCACCTGCATGCTGCCAAGGACCTGTCCGAGGCGAAGGCGTTGCAGGCCAGCCTGCCTGAAGGCGATTCGATCATCACCCTGGGCGGCGAGCGCCTGGGCCAGGGCTGGGTGCGTGTATCACGCTCCGGTGCGGCCGAGCAGGGCGCGCTGCTGCGCGAGCGGGAAATCAACGAGCTGCGTGAGCAGATCGAGCAGCTGCAGGACCGCGAGGCCGAGCTGGAAGAGCAGCTGAGCGGTTTCCGCGAGCAGTTGCAGGCAGCCGAACAGCAGCGCGAAGACGCGCAGCGTGCGCTGTACCAGGCCCATCGTGCAGTCTCTGAACTGGCTGGCCAGCTGCAGGGCCAGCAAGGCAAGGTGGAAGCCGCACGCACGCGCATCGATCGTATCGAAGGCGAGCTGAAGCAGCTGCAGGAAACGCTGGACGCCAACAACGAGCAGGCGCGTGAAGCGCGCTCGCGGTTGGAAAACGCAGTCAGCAGCATGGGCGATCTGGAATCGATCCGGCAGGGATTGGAGGGCGAGCGCCGCCAGCTGACCGAGGCTCGCGACCTGGCCCGCGACGCCGCACGTGCGGTGCGTGAACGTTCGCATTCGCTGGCCCTGACCCTGGAATCGCAGCGGGCGCAGCTGGCCTCACTGAGCCAGGCGCTGGAGCGCATGGGCACCCAGCGCGGGCAGCTTGATTCACGTCTTGGCGAACTGCACTCTCAGTTGGATGAGGGGGATTCGCCGGTCGAATCGCTGCAGGCCGAGCATCAGAATGCACTGGAAGAGCGTGTACGGGCCGACCGCGTGCTGACCGAGGCGCGCACCTTGCTGGACGGCATCGACGCCGAGCTGCGCAATTACGAACAGACCCGCCATCAGCGCGACGAACAGGCACTGGCCCAGCGTGAGCGCATTTCGCAGCGCAAGCTGGACCAGCAGGCGCTGGTGCTCAGTGCCGATACCCTGCAGGCCGCAGTGGAGAAGGCCGGTTTCGTGATGCCGGATGTGCTCAACGCGTTGCCCGAAGACGCCCGCCTTGGGGACTGGGAGCAGGCCGTGCACCAGATCGACGGCCGCATGCGCCGGCTGGAGCCGGTCAACCTCGCCGCCATCCACGAGTACGGGGAAGCCTCGCAGCGTTCGGAGTACCTGGATGCCCAGCATGTGGACCTGACCACTGCGCTGGAAACCCTGGAAGATGCCATCCGCAAGATCGACCGCGAGACCCGCGGCCGCTTCAAGGACACCTTCGACCGCGTCAATGCCGGCGTACAGGCGCTGTACCCGCGCCTGTTCGGCGGCGGCCATGCCTATCTGGAACTGACCGGTGAAGACCTGCTCGACACTGGCGTGACCATCATGGCGCGCCCGCCGGGCAAGCGCGTGTCCAGCATCTCGCTGCTGTCCGGTGGCGAGAAGGCGATGACCGCCGTGGCGCTGGTGTTTGCCATCTTCCAGCTGAATCCTGCGCCGTTCTGCCTGCTGGACGAAGTGGACGCGCCGCTGGACGAGGCCAACGTCGGCCGCCTGGCGAACATGGTCAAGGAAATGAGCGAGAAAGTGCAGTTCCTGTTCGTCAGCCATAACAAGGCGACGATGGAGGCTGCGCACCAGCTGTCGGGCGTGACGATGCGCGAGCCGGGCGTCAGCCGCCTGGTCAGCGTGGACCTGGAAGAAGCTGCACGATTGGCGGGCGCGGCCTGACGTGCCATCCTAGTTACCTGAATGAACTAGCCGGAGAACCTATCGAATGTCCGACACGGCACTGTTGCGCATCGGCATCCTGGCCGCCGGCCTGCTGTTGATCGCCGCGATCTTCCTGTTTGGCCGTCCGAAGAAGAAGCCCCAGGGGCGCCGCGTGGAAGGCGCGGAACCGACCAGCGGCGAACGTCGCGAGCCGGTGCTGGGCGACGACGGCATACCCGTGGCCGATGGCCGCCTTGAACCCGGCATGGGCGGGGAAGGCGAGCAGGCCGAGCTCGGCCTGCCCGACACCGATCTGGGCGCGGCCAGCGACCTCGGCAAGCGCGCCACCCAGGACTTCGACAAGATCGTTTCGCTGCTGGTGGCGGCCCGCGCCGGTGAGCAGCTGCGTGGCGAGGACATCGTGGTGGCTGCCGAGAAGACCGGCCTGGTGTTCGGCCATATGAACGTGTTCCATCGCCTGGTGGAGGGCTACCCCGAGCGTGGACCGATCTTCTCGATGGCCAGCGTCATCAATCCGGGCAGCTTCGACATGGCCAACATCCGCGCCATGGAGACCCCGGCCATCGCCTTCTTCCTGACTCTGCCGGCGCCGCTGACCGCGCTGGATGCGTGGGAGAAGATGCTGCCGACCGTGCAGCGCATGGCCGAACTGCTCGACGGCGTGGTGCTGGATGACAGCCGCAATGCCCTGGGCCGCCAGCGCATCGCACACATCCGCGATGAACTGCGTGCCTATGACCGCCAGCACCAGGCGCCGCCGCTGACCAAGACCCCGCGCTGGTAAGCGCGGCGGTTCTGGCGTGCCGACCAACGGTCGGCACCCACCCCGATGGATGCATGTCGGCACCCAACCCGATGGATGCACGTCGGCACCCATCCCGACGGATGTCGGCACCCACCCCGACGGATGTCGGCACCCATCCGGTAGATCCACGCCATGCGTGGATGGGGTTCTGTAGAGTCGAGCCCTGCTCGACTGCAGATGTGCCAACCAAGGTTGGCACCTGTCAGAGCGGGGGGCACCCGTCGAGCATGGCTCGACGCTGCAAAGGCGTGGGCACTACAGGGCCTGACGCCCGGGCACGGTAGAATCCCCTGCCATCCCAGAATCACCGGATCCCGATGAGCCCCAGCCCCGCCGAACGCGCCGAAGACCTTCGCCGGCAGATCGCCCTGGCCAACCGCGCCTACCACGAGCTGGATGCGCCGGAGATCCCCGACGTCGACTACGACCGGATGGTGCGCGAGCTGGAGTCGCTGGAGCGCGAGCATCCGGAACTGGCCCGTGCCGACAGCCCGACCCAGCAGGTCGGTGCGCGTCCGTCCGGTCGCTTCGCCGAGGTGCGTCATGCGGTGCCGATGCTGTCGCTGTCCAATGCCTTCAGTGATGAGGAAGTGGCCGACTTCGTACGCCGTATCGATGAGCGCCTGGGGCGTCGCAGCCTGCAGTTCTCGGCCGAACCGAAGATGGACGGACTGGCGATCAGCCTGCGCTACGAGGAGGGGCATTTCGTGTTGGGCGCGACCCGCGGCGATGGCAGCACCGGCGAGGACGTGACCGCCAATCTGCGCGAGATTGGTGACATTCCCAAACGCCTGCACGGCAAGGACTGGCCGGACGTGCTGGAAGTGCGCGGCGAGGTCTACATGGCCCGCGCCGACTTCGAGGCCTACAACGAACGTGCGCGCCTGCAGGGCGGCAAGGTGCTGGCCAATCCGCGCAACGCTGCGGCTGGTTCGCTGCGCCAGCTCGATCCGAAAATCAGCGCACAGCGCAGGCTGAGTTTCTTCGCCTATGGCACCGGCGAAGTGCAGGGCGGCGAGCTGCCCGACACCCATTCGGGTACGCTGGCCCAGCTCGGTGCCTGGGGCTTCCCGGTCAGTGAATTGTGCAAGGTGGTGGAAGGCACCGACGGCCTGCTCGGCTACTACCGTGATATCGGCGAGCGTCGCGACGGCCTGCCATTCGACATCGACGGCGTGGTCTACAAGCTGGATGACCGCGCCGGCCAGCAGGCCATGGGCTTTGTCTCGCGTGCCCCGCGCTGGGCCATCGCGCACAAGTTCCCGGCACAGGAACAGAGCACCACGGTGGAGGCGATCGAGATCCAGATCGGCCGTACCGGTGCGGCCACGCCGGTTGCACGCTTGGCGCCGGTGGCGGTGGCCGGGGTGATCGTGTCCAACGCCACCCTGCACAACGCCGACCAGATCGCACGCCTTGATGTACGGGTGGGTGACAGCGTGATCGTGCGTCGTGCCGGTGACGTGATCCCGGAAGTGGTCAGCGTCATCCTCGACCGTCGCCCGCAGGGCACCACGCCGTGGCAGATGCTAACGCGCTGCCCGGTGTGCGGTTCGGAAATCGTGCGCGAGGAGGGGGCGGCAGCCTGGCGTTGTTCCGGCGAACTGTCCTGCCCGGCGCAGCGCAAGGAAGCCATTGCGCACTTCGCCTCGCGCCGTGCGATGGACATCGATGGCCTGGGCGACAAGTACATCGAAACCCTGGTTGACGCCGGGATCGTCAAGAGCGTGGCCGACCTGTATCGGCTCAGTCGCGACCAGCTGCTGCACCTGAAACTGGTGTTGGATGCGGAGGACCCATCTGCATTGGCTGCCGCGCTGAAGCTGCACCTGCCGGCCGAAGGCAGCGGCGTGGTACTCAACGCCGTGCTCAAGCTGGATGGCAGCGAGCCGGGCTGGCGTGCACGGGCGCTGGTGCAGCCGGCCAGCTTTGAGTGGAACACGAAGAAGATCGCCACCAAGTGGGCCGACAACCTGATCGCGGCGATTGACGCCAGCCGTGCTGCCACGCTCGAGCGCCTGCTGTTCGCACTGGGCATCGAACACGTTGGCGAGAGCACCGCCAAGGCGCTGGCGCAGTGGTTCGGTGACCTGGAGCTGATCCGCCACCTGCCGTGGCCGTTGTTCAAGCGTGTACCGGACATCGGTGGCGAAGTGGCCCGTTCGCTCGGCCACTTCTTCGAGCAGCAGGGCAACCAGCAGGCCATCGATGACCTGCTGCAGGTTGGCCAGGTACGGATCAGCGATGTGCATGCACCCAGCGCCAAGCTGCGCGAGGGCCTGGATCTGGCGCAGCTGTTGGTCGAGTCGGAAATTCCCGGCATCACCCGCCTGCGCGCCGAGAAGCTGGTGACTGCGCTGCCAAGCGCGCAGGCCGTGCTCGACGCCGAGCATGGCCAGTTCGTCAACGCCGGTCTGCCCGACGACACCGCGCGAGGCCTGGCCGAGTGGCTCGATGCCGAGGGCCATGGCGCCATGCTGCTGGCGGCCGAGAAGGCGATGCAGCAGATCCTGGCCAAGGCACCGGCGCTGGCCGAGGTCGTGTCCGGTCCGCTGGATGGGCAGACCGTGGTGCTGACCGGCACCTTGGCCCAGCTCACCCGCGATGCCGCCAAGGAGCGCCTGGAAGCACTGGGTGCCAAAGTCTCCGGCAGCGTGTCGAAGAAGACCAGCTTCGTGGTGGCCGGTACCGAAGCCGGGTCCAAGCTGGACAAGGCGCAGTCGCTGGGTGTGCCGGTGTGGGACGAAGACCGCCTGCTGGCCTATCTCGCCGAACACGAATGAAGCCCCCGCCGGGCGCGCCTGCGCCCGGCATGAAAGACAAAGGAATACCGATGCAGACCGCCCCGCTGGACTTCCGCCTGGCTACCCGCGCCGATGAGGAGTTGTTGATTGCGCTGATGCGCGAGTTCTATGCCGAAGACAAGATTGACTTCGACGACGCACGCGTGCGTCGCGGCGTGGATGCGTTGCTGGCCGATCCGCGCAATGGCGAGGTGCTGCTGTGGCTGGACGAGGCGCGTGACGTAGTGGGTTACGCGGTGATCGCGATGGGCTTCAGCCTGGAGCAGGGCGGTCACTTCATGCTGCTGGACGAGCTGTACCTGAGCCATCGCGCGCGCGGTCGTGGCCGTGGCAAGCAGGCGCTGGCCATCTGTGAACAGCGCGCACGAGGGCGAGGCGTCAGTCGCCTGCGCCTGGAAGTGAACCACCACAACGAACTGGCCCGTCGCCTGTACCTGGCCAGCGGTTACATCGATGACACCCGCGACCTGCTCACCCTGCCGCTGGACCATCCGCGTCCGGAGGGCATCCTGTGAGCGAGGCCCTGTTGCGCGCGCTGCAGCAGCGGGCTGCGCTGAACGCGCTGGTGCGCCGCTTCTTCGCCGAGCGCGATGTGCTGGAAGTGGAAACCCCGATCCTGTCGGTGGCCGGCAATACCGAACCCAACATCGACAGCTTCCACACCGACTTCACCGGGCATGTCGATGCCGGTGGCCGCCGGCGCTGGCTGCGAACCTCACCGGAGTATCCGCTCAAGCGCCTGCTCGCTGCAGGCGTCGGCGACTGCTATGAGCTGGGCCGTGTGTTCCGCAACGGCGAAGCTGGCGGCCGCCACAATCCGGAGTTCACCATGCTGGAGTGGTACAGGGTCGGCTGGGATCACCATCGCCTGGTGCAGGAAACCGCCGAGCTGGTGGGCCAAGCATTGGCGCTGGTCGGGCGCAGTGCCCGCCTGCGGGTGATGAGCTATCGCGAACTGTTCCAGCAGTACGTAGGCGTGGACCCGTTCGATGCCGACGAAGCCGCGCTGCGTGCCGCACTCGGCGACGTGCATATCGATCCGGTCGGGTTGACCCGTGACGATTGGTTGGACCTGCTGATGACCCATCACATCCAACCGCACTTCGATGACGCGGTCATGGCCGTGGTCCACGATTGGCCGGCCAGCCAGGCCGCGCTGGCACGCATCCGCGCCGGCACGCCGCCGTTGGCCGAGCGTTTCGAGTTGTACCTGGGCTCAGTGGAACTGGCCAACGGCTATCACGAGCTGAATGACGCGCAGGAACAGCGTGCGCGCTTCCAGGGTGATCTGCAGCGTCGGCACGCGCGCGGGCAGGTGCAGCCAGCGCTGGACGAGGCGCTGCTGGCGGCGTTGCCGTCGATGCCGGCCTGTGCCGGTGTGGCGGTGGGCATCGATCGCCTGCTGATGGCCATGAACCGCACGCCGCGCATCGCCGATGTGCTGGCCTACGATTTTGCCCACGCCTGAGTTTTCCGGGTTTTTCCGAAATCTTCAGGCTGAACGGAATCGACGGTTTTCGCGCTTGATTCAGCAAGCAGGATGATGCTCTCATCATCCCACGTGCCTCACACTGGCATGGCAGTTCATCCAGTCTCGTGGGGAAGCCTTTGGTCAAGTGGTTCGCGGTTGTCGCTGCACCGGTGTACTCCCTCGCGATATGGGGGGCGTTCGCACCGTCGTCTGCGTTGGCCCAGCAGACCGGCTATGACGGCGAAGTGGTGACCTGCGAATCGCGTGACATGGCCTGGGTGCACTGCGATATCGATGTCAGCAACGGCATCGACCTGGTCCGTCAGCTGTCCAGCAACAGCTGCATCCGCGGCAGCGAGTGGGGGACCGACCGCAGTGGCGTGTGGGTCACTCTTGGCTGCCGTGCCGAATTCCGTGCGCGCCCCGCGCCGGGTGCGGCGGCGCCGGCCAGCAGCCAGGGCAAGCGCCTGGTCCGCCGTGTGGTGCGCTGTGAGTCGAACGGCCGTCCGCAGAGCTGCCCGGTGCGGCTTGATGGTGCCCCGGTGCGCCTGCTGCGCCAGTTGTCGGTGCTTCCGTGCCGGGAGGGGCAGGGCTGGGGCTACAAGCGCAACGAAGTCTGGACCACGCGTGGTTGCCAGGGCGATTTTGAAGTCGCCGATGACGAGGGTCGTTTCGTTGACGTGCCGAGGCGCCTGACCTGCGAATCGAAGTCGAAGAAGCGCCGCTTCTGCGGTGCCAGCATCTCTGTCGGAGCGGTCGTCACCGAGCAGCTGTCCAGCACCCCGTGCGAGGAAGGCAACACCTGGGGCTGGAACCGCAACGGGATCTGGGTGGACGGCGGCTGCCGCGCGGAATTCTCGGTGAATTGAGCCCGGGCAGGCTCCAACCACGCCGGGCGTGGCCCTACAATGGGCCCATGAACACTGCCTCCGACATCGACTACGCCCGTTACGACCACATCCGACCGATCCTCTGGACCGGTGATGCCCTGCAACTGCTGGACCAGCGCAAGCTGCCCTTCGTGGTTGAACACGTGGTCTGCCATGACAGTGACGAGGTTGCTGCGGCGATCCATGCGCTGACCGTGCGAGGCGCGCCGGCGATTGGTATTGCCGCGGCCTGGGGCGTGGTACTGGCTGCGCGTGACGTGCAGGCCGACGATGGCGTGCATGCGCTGCAGCAGCTGGAACCGGCCCTGCAGCGCCTGAATGCTTCGCGCCCGACCGCAGTGAACCTGGCCTGGGCGCTGGCGCGCATGCGTCGTTGCCTGAGCGCCGCCGGTGCCGACTGGAAGGCGCTGCTGGAGGCAGAGGCGCAGGCCATCGCCGAGGAAGACCTGGCCGCAAACCGCCACATGGGCGCGCTGGGTGCTGGGCTGATCGAGTCCGGTAGCGGCGTGCTGACCCACTGCAACACTGGCTCGCTGGCTACCGCCGGCTTCGGTACCGCCTTGGGGGTGATCCGTGCCGGCATGGCCCAGCATCGCATCGCCCGCGTGTTCGCTGGCGAGACCCGGCCGTGGCTGCAGGGCGCGCGCCTGACCGTATGGGAACTGCAGCAGGATGGCATCGACGCCACCCTGATCGCCGACTCGGCGGCTTCGCACCTGATGAAGACCGGGGCCGTGCAGTGGGTGATCGTCGGTGCCGACCGCATCTGCGCCAATGGCGATACCGCCAACAAGATCGGCACCTATCAGCTGGCCATCGCCGCCCGCCACCACGGGGTGAAGTTCATGGTCGTGGCTCCGTCTTCCACAGTGGACATGGAAACCGTGGACGGCAGCCAGATCGAGATCGAGCAGCGCGACCCGGGCGAGCTGTACGGCGTGGGTGGCACCCGCACCGTGGCCGAGGGCATCGCCGCCTGGAATCCCGTGTTCGACGTGACCCCGGGTGAGCTGATCGATGCCATCGTGACCGAGCGTGGCGTGATCCTGAACCCCACTGTCGAGAACATGCGCACCGCCTTCGGCGGCTGACGCGGCACGGGGCGGATCCTTTTCCGCACGAGGGGGGCTGACCCCTGGCGGGTCCCATCCACGCATGGCGTGGATCTACCGACCTGCGCCCCGGTAGTGCCGGCCGCTGGCCGGCAGCAACCCCTAAGTTCCTGATTTGTGCCGGTAAAATCCCCGTAAAGGGAGGCGGAAAACGGCCTGTTGTGGTAGTATCCACAGGTTGAATCGAGGTTCCGGCGCGACCACCCACGGGCGGATGTGCCGGACTGGACCGCTACCAGACAACGGAACCCGAATGGCAGAAACCGCCAAGGAAATCATCCAGGTCAACCTGGAAGACGAGATGCGCAAGAGCTACCTCGATTACGCCATGAGCGTGATCGTGGGCCGCGCGCTGCCAGATGCGCGCGATGGCCTCAAGCCGGTGCATCGTCGTGTGCTGTTTGCGATGAATGAACTCAACGCACACAGCAACAAGCCCTACTTCAAGTCGGCGCGTATCGTCGGTGACGTCATCGGTAAGTACCACCCGCATGGCGATCAGTCGGTGTACGACACGCTGGTGCGCCTGGCGCAGCCGTTCTCGCTGCGTTACATGCTGGTCGATGGCCAGGGTAACTTCGGTTCGGTCGACGGCGACTCCGCTGCGGCGATGCGATACACCGAGGCGCGCATGTCGCGCCTTGCGCATGAGCTGATGGCGGACATTGACAAGGAAACCGTCGATTTCCAGCCCAACTACGACGAAAAGGAACTGGAGCCGACGGTCATGCCGACCCGGTTCCCGAACCTGCTGGTCAATGGTTCGGCCGGTATCGCGGTGGGCATGGCGACCAACATCCCGCCGCACAACCTGACCGAATCGATCAACGCCTGCATCGCGCTGATCGACAATCCGGAAATCGATGTCGACGGCCTGATGGAGTACATTCCGGGCCCGGATTTCCCGACCGCGGGCATCATCAACGGCACCGCCGGCATCATCGCTGGCTACCGCACCGGCCGTGGCCGTGTGCGCATCCGTGCCAAGGCGGACATCGAAGTGGCCGACAATGGCCGCGAATCGATCATCGTCACTGAAATTCCTTACCAGGTGAACAAGGCGCGTCTGATCGAGAAGATCGCCGAGCTGGTCAAGGAAAAGAAGATCGAAGGCATCAGCGAACTGCGCGATGAGTCCGACAAGGACGGCATGCGCATCTACATCGAGATCAAGCGCGGTGAATCTGCCGAGGTTGTGCTGAACAACCTGTACCAGCAGACCCAGATGGAATCGGTGTTCGGCATCAACATGGTGGCGCTGGTCGATGGCCGTCCGCAGTTGATGAACCTCAAGCAGATGCTGGAGGCGTTCGTCCGCCACCGTCGCGAAGTGGTCACCCGCCGCACCGTGTTCGAGCTGCGCAAGGCGCGCGCCCGTGCGCACGTGCTGGAAGGCCTGACCGTCGCGCTGGCCAACATCGACGAGATGATCGAACTGATCAAGACCTCGCCGAACCCGGGTGAAGCGCGCGAGCGGATGCTCGCACGCCTCTGGGAACCGGGCCTGGTCGGCTCGATGCTGGGCGCCGCCGGTGCCGAAGCCTCGCGTCCGGATGACCTGCCCAAGGGTGTGGGCCTGATCGAAGGCGGCTACCAGCTGACCGAGATCCAGGCCACCCAGATCCTGGAAATGCGCCTGCACCGCCTGACCGGGCTGGAGCAGGACCGCCTGACCGAAGAGTACAAGCAGCTGCTGGAAGTGATCGCCGGGCTGATCCACATCCTGGAAGATCCTGATCGCCTGCTGCAGGTGATCCGCGAAGAGCTGATCAGCGTCAAGGCCGAGTTCGGCGACGAGCGTCGTACCGAAATCCGCCACAGCGAAGAAGACCTGGACATCCTCGACCTGATCGCGCCGGAAGACGTGGTGGTCACCGTGTCGCATGCCGGTTACGTGAAGCGCCAGCCGGTGAGCGTGTACCGCGCGCAGCGCCGTGGTGGTCGTGGCCGCAGTGCAGCGTCCACCAAGGAAGAGGATTTCATCGAGCAGCTGTGGCTGGTCAACACGCATGACACGCTGCTGACCTTCACCAGTTCGGGCAAGGTGTTCTGGCTGCCGGTCTATCAGCTGCCCGAAGCCGGTTCCAACGCCCGCGGTCGGCCGATCATCAACTGGATTCCGCTGGAACCGGGCGAGCGCGTGCAGGCCGTACTGCCGGTGCGTGAGTACGCCGATGGCCAGTTCGTGTTCTTCGCCACGAAGAACGGTACGGTCAAGAAGACCCCGCTGGGCGAATTCGCCTTCCGTCTGGCCCGCGGCAAGATCGCGATCAACCTCGACGAGGGCGATGCCCTGGTCGGTGTCGGCCTGACCGATGGCGAGCGCGACATCCTGCTGTTCGCTTCCAACGGCAAGACCGTGCGCTTCGGTGAAGACAAGGTCCGCTCGATGGGTCGTACCGCCACTGGCGTGCGCGGTATCAAGATGCCGGCCGGCGAAGAAGTGGTCAGCCTGATCGTGGCCGAAAGTGCTGGCGGCAACGAGGATGAGAACGAGGACGACAACGGTGTCGAGGAAGCCGTCGCCAATGGCGATGCGGTGATCGAAGGTGCCGACGACGCCAACCTGCAGTACATCCTCACCGCCACCGAGAACGGCTATGGCAAGCGCACCCCGCTGCCGGACTATCCGCGCAAGGGTCGTGGCACGCAGGGCGTGATCGGCATCCAGACCACCGAGCGCAACGGCAAGCTGGTCGCCGCGGTGCTGATGGGGTCGGGCGACGAAGTCCTGCTGATCTCCGACGGCGGCACCCTGGTGCGCACGCGTGGCTCGGAAATCAGCCGTGTCGGTCGTAACACCCAGGGCGTGACCCTGATCCGCCTGTCCAAGGACGAGAAGCTGCAGGCGGTGGAGCGTATGGATGCCTCGATCGACGAGGACGAGGACGAGGTGGCCGCTGCCGCCCCGGCCGCGGCCGACGGCGCCTCGGCTGCTGCCAGCGAGGATGCCGCGCAGGAGTGATCCTGCCGTGCGCTTGAGGTACCCGACGACGCCGGCCCTGGGCCGGCGTCGTCGTATCCGAGGCTCGCGCATACGCGCGCGCTTCACATCGGCGGTGGGATAACGGCGCATGCTGCCCCCGGAGATCGACGATGTCCGCCACGCCGCAGTCTGCTTCCGCGCCTCCGCCCCGCCATTCTCTCGTCACCGTCCTGTCGCTGCTGCTGGTCGTGCTCGGCCTGGTCATCGGCGGGCTCGGCGCATGGCTGCTCAGCCTCGGCGGCTCCTGGTACTACGCCATCGCCGGGGCGGGCCTGCTGGTCAGCGGCATCCTGCTGTTCGGCAACCGTCGCAGCGGTGCACTGCTGTATGCGCTGGTGTTCCTTGGAACGCTGCTGTGGACGTGGTGGGAGTCGGGCAGCGACTACTGGCGTTGGGTGCCGCGGCTGGGCCTGGTGACTGCACTCGGTATCGTGCTGGCCTTGCTGGCACCGACCCTGCGCGACCCGGTCTCCAAACGCCTGTCGCGCAGCGTGGCGGGCGTGCTGATGCTGGTGTTCGTGGCCGCCTTTGGTCTCGCGTTCGCGCCGCATGGTGAAGTGGATGGGCATCAACCATTCCCGGAAGGTGCGGCCAGTGCCGGCCTCGAACCGACCCGCGACACGACCGGCCTGCAGCCGGCCGACCAGCCTGCCGAGGGTGACTGGCCGGCGTGGGGCCGCAGCAATGCGGGCACCCGCTATTCGCCGCTGCAGCAGATCACCCCGGCCAATGTCGCCACGTTGCAACCGGCCTGGCAGTTCCGGACCGGCGATATGCCAAAGAAGCGCTGGGGCGCCGAAACCACGCCGCTGAAGATCGGTGACCGCCTGTACCTGTGCACCGCACGCAACCGCCTGATCGCGCTTGATGCTGCCAGCGGCAAGGAACTGTGGCGGTTCGATCCAAAGGTGAAGGATGCCTCGATTCCCTATACCGCTGCCTGTCGTGGTGTGAGCTATTACGAGCAGCCCAGCACGCCGACCATTGCCGACGCGGCATTGGCCGATGTTGCCGCTGATCTGGCGCTGCCGGAACCGCCTCCCAGCGTCACCCGCAGCGCTGCACCGGGCAGTCGTCCGGCGTGCTGGGCGCGCATCATTGAAGGCACGCTGGACGGTCGCATCATCGCGGTGGACGCGGACAGCGGCCATCCCTGCGCCAACTTCGGCAACAACGGCCAGGTCGACATCACCCTGGGCATGGGCGAGGTGCCGCCCGGCTACGTGTCAATCAACTCGCCGCCGGCCATCGTGCGCGGCGTGATCGTCACCGGCCACCAGGTGCTGGACGGACAGCGCCGCGATGCGCCGTCGGGCGTGATCCAGGCTTACGACGCGATCACTGGGAAGCTGCGCTGGGCGTGGGACATGGACCAGCCTGAGCGCAGCGGCCTGCCGCCGCGCGAGCAGACCTATACGCGCGGCACACCGAACATGTGGACCACGGCCACCGGCGATGAGGCGCTGGGCCTGGTCTACCTGCCGCTGGGCAATTCCGCAGGCGACTACTGGAGTGGCTCGCGCACGGAAAACCAGAACCGCTACGCGACCTCGCTGGTGGCGATCGATGTTGCCACTGGCAAGCCGGTGTGGCATTTCCAGGCGGTGCGCAAGGATGTGTGGGATTACGACCTGGGGTCGCAGGCCAGCCTGATCGACTACCCGACAGCGGCCGGCAAGGTGCCGGCGATCCTGCTGCCAACCAAGCAGGGCGACATGTACATCCTCGACCGTCGCAACGGCCAGCTGCTGACCGCCGCCGAAGAACGCAAGGTACCGGTGGGTGGCGTCGAGCCCGAGCAGCGTTCTCCCACCCAGTTGTTCTCGCTGTACCACACGCTGCGCCGCGAGCATGACCTGACCGAGCGTGACATGTGGGGTATCACCCCGATCGATCAGCTGGTCTGCCGCATCCAGTTCCGCAAGGCGTACTACGAAGGTTTCTACACGCCGCCAAGCAGTGATCGCCATTCCATCGAGTACCCCGGTTACAACGGCGGCTCGGACTGGGGCAGCGTGTCCATCGATACGCGCCGCGGCGTGATCGTGGCCAACTACAACGACATGCCCAACTACAACCGGCTGGTGCCGAGAGCGGAGGCCGACCGGCTGGGCTGGCTGCCGCGCGAGAAAGTGCGCGCCGACAAGGGCGGTGGCGAGGGGGCCGGCGATCCGCAGGTGGGCACGCCGTACGGCATCCAGGTCAACGCCGGCTGGCGGCTGCCGTTTACCGGCCTGCTGTGCAAGCAGCCGCCCTATGGCGGCATCCGTGCCATCGACCTGCGCACCGGCAAGCTGCTGTGGGACCGACCGTTCGGCAGTGCGCGCGGCAACGGACCGTTCGGCATCCGCTCCGGCCTGCCGATCGAGATCGGCACGCCGAACAATGGCGGTTCGGTGGTGACCGCCAGCGGCCTGATCTTCATCGCCGCTGCCACCGATGACCTGCTGCGTGCCATCGACCTGAAGACCGGCAAGGAGCTGTGGCATGCCAAGCTGCCGGCGGGCGGCCAGGCCAATCCGATGGTGTATGAGCAGGGCGGACGCCAGTACGTGGTGATCATGGCTGGCGGCCACCATTTCATGGAGACACCGAACGGCGATTTCGTGATGGCGTTCGCGTTGCCCAGGTAACCGCAACGGGAGCGGTGGCCGCCCCCATTGCATGACGCTGGATTACACCGTGACCACCACCTTGCCGATCTGTTCGTTCGATTCCAGGTAACGGTGAGCCTCCTGGATCTGCGCAAACGGGAACACCTTGGCGATCCTCGGTGCCAGCGTGCCATTGTCCAGGCCATCGACGATGAACGCCTTGGCGCGGGCCAGTGCGGCATCGTCGGAGACGATCTCCGAGTACAGATAGCCTTTCAACGTCAGCGACTTGCCCAGCACGTTGAACAACGGGAACGGCGTGGGTTCGCTGCTCAGTGCGCCGTATTCCAGCAGGATGCCGCCACGGGCCATCGCTTCGGTCAGCGGCACGAACTGCGGGCCACCGATCGGATCGAACACCACGCGGGCACCGGCACCGTTGGTGATGCGCGCCACTTCGGCCACCAGATCCTGCTCCTGGGTGGCGATGACGTGGGCGGCACCGGCATCGAGCAGCGCCTTGCTCTTGCCCGGGCCACGGGTGACCGCGATCGGCGTGGCGCCCACGGCGTTGGCGATCTGGATGGCGGCCAGGCCGACGCTGCTGCTGGCGGCGGTGATGATGACGAAATCCCCGGCGGCCAGATGTGCCTGTTCCAGCAGCGCGCCCCAGGCGGTGACGTACTGCATCCACACCGCCGCCGCCGTTTCAAAGTCCAGTGCCTGCGGATGCTTGACCACCAGTCGCGCGGGCACGTTGGCCAGTTCGCCATAGGTGCCCCAACGGGCGATATCCAGTGGCGGCACCACGCTGACCGAATCGCCAGCAGCGAAGCCGCTCACCGCGCTGCCGACCGCTTCGACCACGCCGGCGGCCTCATAGCCCAGCCGGCTGGGGAACTGCGCTTCCTGCAGATAGGCGCCGTTGCGGAACATCACCTCGGCGCGGTTCAGGCCGATGGCCTTGACCCGGATCTGGACCTCATCGGCAGCGGGGGCGGGAACATCGATGTCGTCGATGCGCAGTACATCGGCGCTGCCATATTCGTGGATGCGGACAACCTGGCTCATGGGGGGGCTCCTGGGCAAGGCCGGCGCTGGGGCCGGCGGAAAGGTGGACGCTACTGTGCGCGTAGTCTGCATCCAGAATAAGGAGTAATCTGGTGTTTCATTGAAAAACAATTGTTTGCAATGGACCTGATCGCTCCCTTGCGGACCTTCGCCAAGGTGGCCGAGGTCGGCTCCTTCGCCGCCGCTGCCGAGGCACTGGACCTGTCGCCGCAGCTGGTCGGCAAGCACATCCAGGCGCTGGAGCATCACCTGGGCGTGCGTCTGCTCAACCGGACCACGCGCAAGCAGAGCCTGACCGACTTCGGCCAGGCCTATCTGGCGCGGGCGCGGGTGATCCTGGAGGAAGTGGAAGGCGCCGAGCAGCTGGCCGAAGTGGCGCGTGGGAAGCCGATGGGGCGCCTGCGCATCAGTGCGCCGGTCACCTTCGGCGTGCACGCGCTCGGCCCGGCGGTGGTGGCTTACCTGCAGCAGTACCCGGATGTGCAGGTCGATCTGAACCTGTCCAACAGCCTGGTGGACATCGTCGAGGACGGCTACGACCTGGTGTTCCGTACCGGTGACCTGGCCGACAGCGGGCTGGTGGCACGGCGGCTGGGGCCGTATCCGCTGGTCCTGTGTGCCTCGCCGGGCTATCTGGCTTCGCGCCCGGCCATCACCCATCCCAATGACCTGAGCCGGCACGAGTGCCTGGGCTTCGCGCATTCGATCATCCGCACGCGCTGGAGTTTCCGCGATGCCGATGGCAGCGTGCTGACCGTCCCGGTGTCCAGCCGCTTCATGGTCAATCAGGCGGAGCCGCTGCTGACAGCGGCCGTCGGTGGACTGGGGTTGATCCTGCAGCCCTACGAAATGCTTGCCGCCGCGCTGGCGCGTGGTGAACTGGTGGAGGTGCTGCCGGACTACGTGCCGATGTCGACCTGGATCAACCTGCTGTATCCGCGCGATCGCCAGCTGACGCCCAAGCTGCGCAGCTTCCTGGACTTCTGCGTGGCGCGTTTCAGCGAGCAGACGATGGCGAGGCGATAGCATGGCATCGATCAGTATTCCCGTGTCTTCATGCGAAGGATTCGCCCCGTGATGCCTCTCCTATTGCCGCAGCATGCCGCACGCGTCCTGTTGCTGGCGTCCTTGTTCAGCGCCAGCACGTTTGCGCAACAGACGCCTGCGCAGGCATTGGCCGAGTGGGAGGTGCAGGGACGCGCGGATGGCCTGGCGCGACCTGATATCGAATGCCAGGATTTCCTGCAGGCGATGGGCCGGAAGCCTCCGGGACTGCAGTACGTAGGCTGCAGCCAGGATGACGCGTCCTACATCAAACCCATGGAAGCCCACTACCGCGTTTCAGGCGCGCAAGCGGTGCAGGTCGAAGCCTATCTGCACACCACATTCGGCCTGCCTGCGTTGCGCTATGTCTGCTGTGGTTGGAGCAACGGTGCCCCCTATTACTGGCGCGAAGGTCCGGACGCGGTGCGGTATCAGATCGGCATGGGCGTGGAATCGCTGCCGCACGAACGGGGCGACTGGCATCGCATCGAGGCATTCAACGTCACCGTTGAGGTGTTGCGGCAGAGTCCCTAGCGTGGGTGCGGCGGGCCGATCCATCGTCTAGGATGCGTCCAGGGATATCCGCAAAGGAACTGCCATGAAGGCTGTTGGACGCCTGTTTCTCTGCAATGCACTGGCCTGTTTGGTCCTTGTGGCCACATCGGCGTTTCCGGCAGTTGGCGCAACATCTTCCGAGCGCGAACATCCACGTGCGCAGGATGCCATCGATGACTGGCTTGCGGCCTTCAATGCGGGCAGCCTCGAGGGGTTGCAGGCATTCGCCGATAGATACGCGAAGAAGCAAGGCAGCGGTCCCAAGGACTATCTCGAGTTCCGCGAGAGCACCGGCCCGCTGAGCATGCTGGAAACAATCGAGAACACGCCCGGCCAAGCCAAACGGCTGGTAATGGGTCAGATGAACGAACGCGCGATGTGGGTGACGGCGGTCATGGATCCGGCCAGCCCGGAGCATGTGAAGCAGTTCCAGATCGAAGGCACTGAAACGCCGGACAAGTACAAGCCGGCACGGGTTGCATTGCCTGCCCTGATGGCCGATGCCACAGTAAAACTGGAGGCGCTGCGGGCGCAGGACGCACTGTCGGGTGCATTGCAGGTGGCACAGAACGGCAAGGTGCTGCTGGACTGGCGCGGTGGCGAGGCCGATCGCACCGCTGGCATTCCAGTGGGCGCGGATACGCAGTTCCGCCTTGCGTCCTCCAACAAGATGTTCACTGCCGTGGCCATCCTGCAGCTGGTGCAGGAGGGCAAGCTCAGCCTTGATGACACGATAGGCAAGTACCTGCCGGACTATCCGAACAGGGCGGTCGCCAACAGCGTGACCGTACGCCAGCTGCTGTCACATACCAGTGGCCTGGGTGATTTCTTCGGCGATGATTTCGAGCAGTATTCCGCGTCGTTGAAGACGCTGGATGACTACGTGCAGCGCTTTGCCAAGGATGCGCCGCAGTTCACGCCGGGCAGCCAGGACAGCTACTCGAACTATGGTTTCATCGTATTGGGACGCATCATCGAAGTGGTGTCAGGGCAGTCGTACTACGCCTATGTGGAGGATCACATCCTGCACCCGTCCGGCATGAGCGGTACCGGCTTCGAGCCGGAAACAGTGAGTGTCCCGCAGCGTGCCGTCGCCTACACGAAGAAGGATGGGCAATGGGCCCGTGAAACGAAGTCGCTGCCCTGGCGCGGCATGTCAGCCGGTGGTGGCTACAGCACCGTGGGCGACATGGTGAAGTTCGCCGAGGCATTGCGCGGTGGAAAGCTGGTCTCACCTGCATTGCTGCAGCAGGCCACCACGGCGCAGAACCACAAGGGCTGGTATGGATTCGGCTTCGTGGTGCAGGGCGAGGGCAGGGAACAGCAGTACGGCCACGAAGGCGGTGCGCCCGGATCGAACAGTGCCATTGTGGTGATGCCCGTACAGGGCTATGTGATCGTTGGCCTGGCCAATGTCGATCCGGATGCGATCGGCAACGTGGTCAACTACATCGCGCGCAGGGTGCCGTTGTAACTGCGGCAGGTGCCGGTCATTCCGGCACCCGCACCATCCTCGTCATCAAGTGTTCCACCACCCCTGCCGGGTCGGCCGTGCGGCCCACATGCGTGCTCGACATCTGCACGACCGAGCTGCGCTTGGCAGTGAGGAAATGGAAGCGCGCGCGCGCGGGCAGCTGTGCGATCGGTCCGGCGCTGGCGTCGCCACGGCAGATGGCCACGATCGCATCCAGCCACGGCTGCAGCGCTTCCTGGTCCAGCGCCGGCGCGAAGGCCCGCAGGCGCGCAGGATCGATCTCGATGGCCGCCTCCAGGTGACGCGCGCCAGGACAGGAGACGATCACCCCGACGTTGATGAACTCCTCGCGTTCCACCCGCGGTACCACGCGGATGACCGCGTAGTCATACGTGTGCAGCGTGGGCACGGAGGGCCTCCTGCACGAACACAGCACGCACTTTCAGGCGGTGCTTGAGATAGTTGATGTAGCCCTGGCGGTAAGCCTGCGGGCTGTCGAACGCCGGCTCGTTGACCAGCCAGCTGTCCGGCACCAGGCCGACGATCCGCTCGATCTCAGCATCGGTCAGGCGTGCCGCCAGCTCGGCATCCACGTCGGCAATGCGGCTGGCGAATGACAGCAGCACGTGGTCGCGGATCAGCACGAACGGCTTCTCGCAGGCATCCCCGGCGTTGGCCCAGTCGTGGTGGAAGTACATCGCTGCGCCGTGGTCGATCAGGTACAGCTTGCGGTGCCACACCATCAGGTTGGGGTTGCGCGTGGTGCGATCGACATTGCTGGTGAATGCATCGAACCAGACGATGCGCGAAGCCAGGTCGGCATCCACCGGCATGGCCGCCGGGTCGTAGTTGATCGCGCCGGGCAGGTAGTCCAGGCCCAGGTTCAGGCCTTCGCTGGCGCGGATCAGTTCCTGGATCTCGGGGTCCGGCTCGGTGCGGGCGAACTCGCGGTCCAGTTCCACGAACAGGATCTCCGGAATCGGCAGTCCGAGCGTGCGCGCCATTTCGCCCGCGATCAGCTCGGCGATCAGGGCCTTGGGCCCCTGGCCGGCACCGCGGAACTTCAGCACGGCCATGCCGTCGTCGTCGGTCTCGACCACGGCGGGCAGGGAGCCACCTTCCCGCAAGGGGGTGATGTAGCGGAGGGCATGTACGGTGCGCATGCGCGCATTCTAGCGTGGGTGCCACCAAGGGAGCGCCGGGTGCGCCCCGGCGGCTCCATGTCGTTCACCGTCAGTGCGCCAGCGCACCGCGTTGCTGTTCCTGCACCTGCGCGCGGGTCTGCTCCTGCGAGGCCGGGTCGGCCTGCCGGTTGACCACGGCCAGTGTGTCCAGGCTTTCCTGCACGGGGCGTTGTGCGGCCTCGGCAATGGGCGATGAGGCGCGCAGCGAGGCCGGATCATCCAATGGCCCCTTCACCACGAAGATGTTCTGCGCAGCGCCCGCACCATCGGTCTGGCGGCTCAGCACCACGTGGTCGACCCGGTCCAGCCCGTTTTGACGGGCCAGCACCAGCAGGCTGGCGCTCAGGCGCTCGCTGGACGCATCGAAACTACGCCCGTTGGCAGCATCCAGCTCTGCCACCTTGCCGCGGATCTGCTCATGCAGGGAACGGTCTTTCCCTTCTGCAAGGGGCGTCGGTGCGCCATCACCCGCCGCCGTGTGTGGTGCGGTGATGGGCACATGCGTATGCGTGCCTTCGGTGTGGTCGAAGTAATGCAGCGTCGACGGTGAAGTACTGGTATCGAAGTAGGGCTGTCGCGCCGGAGTGTCATCGCCCAGGTCCAGACCGTTCTGCTCCAGCAGGCTCTCGTGCAGGCCGAGCTTCGTCATGTTGATTTCCATCCGGCTGATGCCATCGGGTGACGGGTTGGCTGCTTCGTACCCGCAGGCACGACTGACGGCATAGGCGCCGTAGTAGTTCTGGTAGTCCGAATTGCCGTGATGGCCCAGCCGTGAGCTCACGCCCTCGTCGTAATAGTGCTTGCCCATGCCTTCGATGTTGGCCGCCGTGGCGGTCATGCTCAGATCGTCATTGAGCTTCAGGTCCGGATGGGCCGCATAGGTGATCGGCGGGCCGGGCTGCAGGCGCACGAATTGTTTCGAGCGTGGGTTGGCATCGTAGAGATCCTGCAGCGTCGCCTCCGGTTTGGTGGTCTGCATTCGGCTGACCAGCGCGTTCCAGCCTTCGATATTGGCCGAGGCTTCATCGCGTCGGTTGGCGGCCAGCAGGGTGCCGATCGCATCGGTGTAGTCGCGGCCGGTAGTGCGCCCTGCAATGTCCAGCAGATCGTCTTCGAACTGCTCCTCTGCACGTTCGGTCGCTGCGTGGTTGAAGCCGTGCTGGATTTCGTGGCCCAGTACAAAGGTCAGGTCCGTTGGATCCAGTTTGGCCGGCGGCGCGGGCGTGGACAGCGACGAGGCAGGTAGCGCGATCGTTTTTGTATCGCCAAGATAGGTGCCGCCGGCGCTGGTCGCAGCCGGCTGTAGTTCGAAGTGCTGCAGGTGGCCTGCCGCGATGGCGGCGTCCACCTGCTTTGCCAGCACGGGCGAACCCGCGATGACGCTGCGCAGGTTGTCGACCTGGTCGCTGGTGACGTCAGTCTTGCCGGCGAACTCGCCCAGCAGGCGTTCCGTTTCTGCCGAAAGGGTCTTCATTGATGGCTACCCTTACTGCACGGTCACAAGACGCACGCAGGCATGCGTGGCGTCGCCGATGGCGTTGGGGTTCTCGGGCATCGTGTCGACCTTGATGCTCAGCTGCGGTCGATCGAAGCGGTCGTAGATCACTCGGCCGTGTTCTCCGCGCACCGTCTCGCGCTTGAAGCCGGCGGCATCCAGTGCCGAAGCGAAGTGGTTGAAGTCGACCTGGCAGATCGGCGCAGCAGAGGCCTTGCGCTCGCTGCTGGTGTCCATGAAGTTCAGATCCAGCCGCGCATCGGCAGTGCCGGCCCGCTTCACTTCCAGCCCATAGCCCCATTCCGGCGTCAGCGTGCCGCCGTAGCCGAAGTGCCCGGGGCCGAAGGTCTGCGCCGGCGCCTGCATTGCCGCAGACACGCGTTCGGCGGTCAAGTCGCGGGTGGCGGCCGTGGCCTTGATCAGGTCCAGCAGGCGCAGCAGCAACTGCTCGGCATTGAGTGGCGAGGGCGGAGAGGTCTCGGATGCAGATGGGGTCATGGCGTCGGTTCCTTGAGAAGTCGGCGTGCGGTCAGCGGCATGTGCGCAGGCGCAGAGCGTGGCCACAGACAGTGCGATGGTCCACGGTCGTATGAATGCGTACCGGGGCATGTGCGTTCCTTGCAGATCGAACGCTGACCCTAGAAGCAGCTGGGTGAAGCAGAGGTTAAGCACGGTAGACGCACCCGAATACGATATAAAAGGTGAACGAGTGCACAGTCTTCACTTGACCATTCCGCGCGCGATGTCAGCATCAGGTCCATGGCGCTTCAACTTCGCGTGTGACCTTCAACAGGAGGCCGTCATGCAACAACTGCGCAGCTGTCACGCTTTACCCTGCATGCAATGCAACGCGTGGTGTTGACCCTGGTCTGATACGGCCACACTGCCGGCACGGATGGCCGCCACCCACAGTACCTGCCACTGTTCACCCGATGCGGCCCCGGCATGCTTGTGCCGGTCCTGCAAAACAGACCTATGCCCGCCAGGTTGCCCCTGCGTCGCCGATGGCCTTCGCAGCGCGGAGGCTGGCAGGTCCATGATGATCCGCAGGCTTTGGAGGTGCACCGATGAGCGACCAATACGAAAGAATGCTGCCGGCCCTGGACGACGCCAAGATCGAGGAAATGATCGGCAAACTGGTGCTGGTCGGGGTAACCCGCTACGGCGGCGACGGCCAGGTGCAGGGGCTGGAGCAGTACGCGGGAACGGTGCTGCGCATCAGTGCCGACGAAGGCGTGGTGCTGGCAGACGAGAATGACGGCCACGAGCGCTACCTGCCGCCGATGCTCGACCAGTACCTCCCGGCCCAGCCGGGCGAGTACCGGATGAGCAACAGCGGCATGATCGTGGTCGACCCGGATTACCTCACCGCGTGGGACCTGCACGCCCAGCAGTAGTGCCAGGCCATGCCTGGCAGGGGGGCATCGGATTCGCAGGCACCCACCAGCACGGCACTTTGCCCCATCCGGTCACTAGTCCTTCCGGCCCATTCACCACAACCCTTGCGGTGCTAGATTCGGGTCCATGCCCGATGCCGGGTACCCATTCACACCCCAGGGGATAAGGATGCTGCTTCGTCGAACCTCTCTGGCGGCGGCCGTTGCCGTTGCCACCGTCGGCCTGCTGGCCGCTGGCCCGGCGCTTGCCGATTACGCAAAGCCGCCGGAACACCTGCTCAAGGTGCTGAAGGCACCGCCGCCGCCGGCACCGAACGTGGCCCCGGGCGGCCAGCGCCTGCTGCTGACCACCGCGCAGACCTACCCGTCGATCAGCCGCGTCGCCCAGCCGTACCTGAAGCTGGCTGGCGTGCGCCTGGAGCCGAAGAACCGCAGTCGCCATGACACCCCCGGTGGCTACGGCATTCCGGCCTGCGTGGCCGACTTCACCCTGGTCGACATCGGTAGCGGCAAGGAGACCAAGGTCAACCTGCCGCAGGGCTGCGCCACCGGCGCGCTGTGGTCGGCCGATGGCAGCCACTTCGCCTTCCAGAATGCGGTCGATACCAGCGTGCAGCTCTGGGTGGGCGATGCCGCCACCGGTCAGGTGAAGCAGGTGCCGAACGTGCAGCTGAACCCGATCTTCGGCTACACCGTGCAATGGCTGGGCGGCAGCCAGAACCTGCTGGTGAAGATGGTGCCGGCCAATCAGGGCCCGGCGCCGTCCAATGGTGGCGTGCCGACCGGTCCGGATGCACAGGAGTCGCTGGGCAGCAGTGGCGAGAGCAGCACCTATGAAGCCCGCGACACACTGACCAGCGTGCATGACGAGAAGCTGTTCGCCTATTACGGTGCGTCGCAGCTGGCCGTGGTCGATACCGCCGCCAACAGCGTGCGTCCGGTCGGGCAGCCGGCGCTGTTCAACGACGTCAGCGCCGCGCCCGATGGTGTGCACGTGCTGACCGAATCGATCAAGGCGCCGTACTCGCATGCGGTGACCTACCAGCGCTTCGCCAATGACGTGGCAGTACTGGACGTGAGCAATGGCCGCAGCACGCCGATCGCCAGCCTGCCTTTGGCCGACCGCGTGCCGGTGCATGGCGTACCGGAAGGTCCGCGCGGTTTCGACTGGCGTGCCACCGATCCGGCCACTCTGGTCTATGCCGAAGCCCTGGACAAGGGCGACTGGAAGGTCAACGTTCCGCATCGCGACCGCGTGCTGATGCTGAAGGCACCGTTCAACGGCAAGCCGACCGAAATCACTCGCACTGCGCAGCGCTTTGAAGGGTTTGCGTGGACCGCCGATCCGGCGGTGACGTTCCAGTACGAGAACGACGAGAACCGCCACTGGATGCAGACCCGCATCGTCGATGTGGACCAGCCGAAGAAGGAAGGCCGCCTGCTGTGGGACATGTCCAGCGATGAGCTGTACGGCAACCCTGGCAACCTGGTGTTCACCCGCCTGCCGAATGGCGCGCAGGTCGTTCGCCGTGAGGGCAATCATGTATTCCTCAGCGGCCGTGGCGCCTCGCCGCAGGGCGATCGTCCGTTCCTGGACCGCCTGGATCTGGGCACGCTGAAGAGCGAGCGACTGTTCCGCAGCAGTGCCGACGCCTACGAACAGTTCCTCGGTTTCAGCAACACGCCGGGCCGCTACCTGACCTGGCATCAGTCCGTGATCGATCCGCCGAATGCCTTCATCCGTCAGCAGGGCGACGCGGTCGCTGACGCGAAGACCGGCGAGGCGCAGTTCGCGTCCGCCGCGACCGCGCTGACCAAACTGGTCGACCCGACCCCGGAAGTGCGCCAGATCAAGAAGCAGCTGGTGACCTACAAGCGTGCCGACGGCGTGGACCTGTCGTTCACGCTGTACACGCCGCCGGGCTACAAGGAAGGCCAGCGTGTGCCGGCGATCCTGTACGCGTACCCGGCCGATTTCGCCAATGCCGCACAGGCGGGCCAGGTGTCCGGCTCGCAGCAGACCTTCACCCGCCTGCAGCCGTACCGCCTGATGCTGCTGGCCGGCTACGCGATCATCGACAACGCCTCGTTCCCGATCGTGGGTGACCCCAAGAACGCCTACGACACCTATCTGGAGCAGCTGGAAGCCGACGCCAAGGCGGCGGTAGACAAGGCCGTGGACATGGGCGTGGTCGACCGCAACCGCATTGGTGTGACCGGTCACAGCCACGGCGGCCTGATGACCGCCAACCTGATCGCGCATACCAAGCTGTTCAAGGCCGGTGTGGCGACCAGCGGTTCGTACAACAAGACCTTTACTCCGTTCGGCTTCCAGAACGAGCGTCGCTCGGTGTGGCAGGCGCAGGAGGTGTATCTGAAAGCCTCGCCATTCTTCTATGCCGACAAGATCAAGCTGCCGCTGCTGCTGGTCCACGGCGAGGATGACGCCAACCCGGGTACCGAGCCGTTCCAGTCCCGCAAGCTGTACCAGGCGATCCGCGGCAATGGCGGTACCACCCGCCTGGTGATGCTGCCGAACGAACCGCACTGGTACACCGCGCTGGAATCGAACGAACAGCTGGTGTCGGAAATGCTGAACTGGTTCGACACCTACGTGAAGAACGCCAAGTAGAGTCGAGATCCTATGTTCGCGGTCAAGCCTGCTGGAAGCAGGCTTGACCCACCCTCAGCATGGCCGGATCGAA
>NZ_SRHZ01000051.1 GCF_004684085.1 Stenotrophomonas maltophilia | reverse complement strand
ATCCGCAGATGCATGCTTGACGGTCCCTCCACCCTGGCTCCTACATACCGCGTAGGAGCCGGGAGGAACATACAAGCTTGCTCGACTGCTTTGCACAAGGCCGCCTCCGGGCGGCCTTTCTGCATCCTGTAGCGCCGAGCCCACGCTCGGCTGCTTGTTCGCTTGTAAACAGATTCAACTGCTCTGCAATCGACTGTGGAGACTCGGTAACGACGTGTTACCGGCACATTCCAGCCCGCAGCAAATGGGCTAGGCTGAACCTGAGAGCTCGTTCCAGGTCGGTGCAATGAAAGCCATCATCCTTGCTGCAACGTTGTCATTGGCCCTGGTCCCGACTGCATTCGCACAGTCGTTGCCTGCCGAGCTGGCGCAACTTGGGATCATCGCTGGCATGCCCTATGCCAAGGCCAAGCGCCTGCTGGACGCGGCCGGTTGGCAGCCGAAGCCCGCGCAGGGTGCCCCCGAATCGCTGGAGGGCTTTCCGGAGGTGGGATGCCAGAAAGGCGGAAAGCAGTGCGCAACGACCTTTGAGAAGGGCGAACAGCAGGTCGCGTTGCGGTTGGGCACTACCCTGGCAGGGCAGCCGTTCGTGCAGGGTGCTGATTGAGCGCAAGTTCTCACGCCAGCGGTAAACGGTCCTGCGCGTGCGACAGCCGGTCGTGCAGATCGCGCACATGCTCGGCCCTGGCATGCACCATCGTGGTGTCGCCGAAGCTGCGCAGATAGGCGCAGGCGGCGAATCCCGCACTCTTCTTTTCATACTCGGCAATCCAGGCCAGTCGATCCGGATTGTTGGCCTGTTCGGCTGACCACGCGGCCACCGGCGGGCGGATGCGATAGCGCAGGCCGACGCGCCACGGCTTGGGTGTCAGCCGTGCACGGAAGCAATGCTGCAACCGGCACATGCGCGCGTACAGGGTATCGGTGCCCAATGCCTTGAAGAAGGCCTGCAGCTGCTCGTCCTCGGGCGAGAACGTGGCATGCATGGCCAACACGCGCAGTCCAGCCGGTGTGCGGTAGGCGCGCAGATGCCAGTCCGGATGCTGCTCGCTGAAGGCGGCGACGCGCTGCAGGGCCAGGCCTTCGGCGCCACCGGCGGCGGCCAGGCGCCGCTTGCGCTGCATCAGCATCGCAGTGTTGACCAGCAGCACCGCTGCCACGCCCAGCACCAGCCCTACCAGCCAGTGCCACAGCAGCGTGCCGGTGACGGCGCCGGCAAGCAGCACGACCGCCGCAACGATGGCCGGCATCACGCAGCCGGCAGACGGCTGCGCATGGTCGATGTCGGCGAACAGCACGTCGGGGGTGTTCAGGCACAGCGCGCCATAGCTGTTGCGGGTGACGATGACGTCGCCGTCGCGCTGCACGATCTGCTCACGGATCGGCACGCCTTCCACGCCGTAGTTGCTGCGCGTTTCGCGGCGCGGCAGTGCCTGCCCGGCAAGGATGGCATTGAGTGCTTCGTTGGCACGACGGTCGGCGTGCGCCTGGGCCTCGGCGGGGCCTTCGTCGGACCAGCCGAAGCGGCGCACCACCACCGGCCGCCCCCGGAAACGGGCCTGCAGGCGAGCTTCAGCCCAATACGCGGGAACGATCATCATCGTGCATGCTCCGTCATCCGTGGCTGGATGCCGGCGTGAGTCTGGCATAGCTCCAGTGTTGCCGCATCCATCTGCTGCGGCCCGGCGGGTGCAGTGGTAAATTGCGCGCCTCGCATGCACTCCACCAAGGACGGAGCGATGTTCATGACCCTACGCTGCCTGCTGGCCCTGGTCTGTACCGGGGCGGTCGGCATTGCCTCGGCGGGTACCCCGGCAGGACCGCAGATCCTCACTACCGATGCCAGCCGCTTCTACACGCTTTACGACCGTACCGGTGGTAAGCCGAGCATCGCCCAGCTGCGCGGATACATGGCCGAAGGCACCCCGGGCCTGGCCGAACTGGCGAAGGTCCGCCGAGTGACCCCGGAGAGGATCGCCGAGTCCATTGCCAGCCAACCGGGCATCTATGCGCAGGGGCGAAGCTGCCTGGCCGAGCTGCCGGTGGTAAAACAGCGATTGGTGCAGGTGTTTGCCAACCTGCAGGCGATCTACCCGCAGGCCACGTTTCCGCCGGTAACGCTGGTGGTTGGCCGAGGCAAACCGGTGGGCCTGACCTCGAAGAGCGGAGTGATCATCGGCCTGGAAGCGCTGTGCGCGGCCGACTTCATGAATCCCAACGTGCAGGACCGCTTCGTGCACGTGATCGCGCACGAGTACGTGCACATCCAGCAGACCGGCGTGATCGACTTCGAGCCGGGCGACCCGCGCGCGACAGTACTCAGCGTCTCATTGGGCGAAGGCATCGCCGAGTTCATCGCGGAACTGATCTCCGGCAACGTCGGCAACGGGCGCCACGCGGCCTGGACCCGTGGCCGGGAAGTGCATATCGAAAGCGCGTTCGCACTGGATCTGGACAGCACCGATCTGTCGCCGTGGCTGTACAACTACAAGCCCGGCTCGCAGGAACCCTACGACCTGGGGTACTGGGTGGGTTACCGCATCGCCAAGGCCTATTACCTGCAGGCCAAGGACAAGCGGAGTGCGGTGCGCGCGCTGATCCAGCAGGACAACCCGAAGGCGATCCTGACCGCCAGCGGCTGGACACCGGGCATGTGGATGCCGGCGAAAGTTACGGGTGTGGCGGCGCGTACGGCTGCACGCTGAGCACAGGGCAGGGCGTTAGACTGCGGAAGTTGATTTCATGAGTACCCGCATGCGTGGACCTGTTGAGCTTGCCGCTGCCATCGTCGTGACGCTGAGCCTAGCGTTGGCTTCTCCGCTGGGTGCCGCAGAAGCCGTCGCAGTCAATCCGCTTCTGCAGACGCCCATCGACCAGCTGCGCCCCGACGAGGTTCGTTTCATGCAGCAGCGCCTGGCCGATTGGCCGGAGCTGCAACGCTATCGTGACGCCAACAGGCGACTGCCTGCGGCGGTGCCGGGCCAGCCGCGTGTGGTGTTCTTCGGCGACTCGATCACCGAAGGCTGGGGCAGGGAAGGCAGTGCCGGTTTCTTCCCCGGCAAAGGCTGGCTCAACCGTGGCATCAGCGGCCAGACCACGGCGCAGATGCTGGTGCGCTTTTCGCAGGATGTGATCGCATTGAAGCCGCAGGTGGTGGTGATCCTGGCCGGCACCAATGACATTGCCGGAAACACCGGCCTGTCCACGCAGGCGATGATTGAAGACAACCTGCACGCGATGGTGGAACTGGCCCGTGCACACGGCATCCGTGTGGTGCTGTCGTCGTTGCTGCCGGTCAGCGACTATCCGTGGCTGCCGGGCACAACGCCAGCGCCGAAGGTGCGCGCATTGAACACGTCATTGAAGCGCTATGCCGACGCGAAGCAGGTGGTCTATCTGGACTACTACACGTCGATGGCCAATGCCGCCGGTGGACTGGATCCGCAGCTGGCGGAGGACGGCGTGCATCCTACGGCGAAGGGCTATGCGTTGATGGCGCCGTTGGCCGACGCGGCGGTCAAGCGCGCACTGCAGCAGAAATAGCTCCCGCGGGCAGACTCGCCAGCAGCCACTCACAGAAGCTGATCACCAGCGGATCGGCTGCGCTGTCCTCATGCACCAGCCAGCTCCAGCGCGGGCCGCGCACGCGTGCATCATCCAGGGGCTGCAGCAGGCCCTGATCGCAGGCGCGGGCCGCCAGCAGCTCGCTGACCAGGGCGATACCGAGCCCTTCGCACGCGGCATCCAGCAGTTGGCCGGGCTCGGAGAAATTCATGCCCTCGCGGCGCTGGCCGACGTCGGCACCGCCCTGTACCTGCCATTGGCTCCAGTCCATTTCGCGCTCGCCATGCAGGGTGAGGCGTTCGTGCACCGGTGTGGCCAGCAGGGCCGGATGGCAGGCAGGATAGAGGCGGTCCTGCAGCAGCACGCGGTGCTGGCACTGCGCCTGTGAGTCGAGGTCGTCACGCACCGCGAGGTCCAGCGTCTGCGTGGTCATGTCCGGCGCATCCTCGCTGGTCAGCAGCCACAGGTCGGCGCCGGGATGCAGGCGGTGGAACCCGGCCAGTCGCGGCACCAGCCAATGCCGGGCAAAGGCCGGGCTGGTGTTGACGATCAGTTGATTCGGCTTGCGGTACTGATCTAGCCGACGGATGCCGCTGGCCAGTTGTCGCAGCAGCGCCTGCGTGGTTTCCAGCAGGTCGATGCCGGCGTCGGTGAGGGTGACGCTGCGGCCCTGCCGGAAGAACAACGGCTGCTGCAGCGAGGCTTCCAGGCCCCGGATCTGCTGGCTGATGGCCGACTGGGTCAGGTGCAGTTCCTCGGCCGCCCGGTGGAAACTACCCAGGCGGGCGGCGGCCTCGAAACCACGCAGCGCGTTCAGTGGTGGCCAATGCTTCAGCATTTCAGATAAGAGTAGCTGTTCAATTGATGGCTGAATCTATCGTTTGTTCTTATCAATACGCAAGCGCAGCATAGCTCACATCCCACACCGGCCCTGGAGCCCGTCATGAGCAGCCGTCGCCACTTCCTCACCCAGCTGGCCGGCGCCGCCGGTCTTGGCGGCTTGGCCGCCCTCGGCCTGGCAGGATTGCCGGGTCGCGTATCCGCGGCGGGGCCGGGTGCGGGTATCTGGCGCATGCCGGACGAGCACGGGCCCCAGGAACGCGTTTTCCTGGCCTTCGCCGCGCAACCGCGGGTGTGGGGCGCGCAGGCCGATGCGGTGAACACCGCCGTGGCACGGCTGGCCCGCACCATCGCCCGCCACCAGCCGGTCAGCGTGCTGTGCCGCCCGGCGCAGTTGAAGCAGGCGCAGGACCGCTGCGGCCGCGACAACATCGAGTTCCTCGAGGTGCCGCTGGATGACATCTGGGTGCGCGATTACGGCGGTTGCTTCGTCACCGATGGCCAGGGCGGATTGGGGCTGGTCGACTTCAACTTCAATGGCTGGGGCGGCAAGCAGAGCGCACGCAACGATGGCGCGGTGGCGCCCTGGCTGGCGCAGGTGACCGGCGCGACGCTGCTGGAAAGCGATCTGGTGGGCGAAGGCGGCGGCATCGAAGTCGACGGCCATGGCACTGCCATTCTCACCGAGAGCTGCTGGGTGAACCGCAACCGCAATCCGGACTGGTCACGCGCGGATATCGAGGCCGAGCTGAAGCATCACCTGGGCCTGCGCAAGGTGATCTGGCTGCCCGGCATTGCCGGCGAAGACATCACCGACGCACACGTGGATTTCTATGCGCGCTTCGTGCGCCCGGGTGTGGTGATTGCCAACCTGGACAATGATCCGGAGTCCTACGATCACGATCTGACCCGCGAGCACCTGGACATTCTGCGTGGGGCCACCGATGCCGATGGTCGTCGCCTGCAGGTGCATACGCTGCCGCCGCCCCTGGACGGGCGCGACAACGTGCACACCCGCGACAACGACGATCTGGCGATGGGCTATATCAACTATCTGCCGATCAACGGCGCGGTGGTCGCGCCGCAGTTCGGTGACGACGCAGCCGATGGCTACTGCCGTGAACTGCTGGAAGACATGTATCCCGGCCGCGTGATCGAGCAGGTGGACATCGATGCGATCGCCGGTGGCGGTGGCGGCATCCATTGCGTGACCAAGAACATGCCGAAGGTAGGCTGAGTTGCCTCAGGTGTCGTCCTGCTTCAACGCCGCATCGGCCGCCAGCAGCGCCTCGGCGGCCGCACTCAGCGGCGGCGAGGGCGGGGCGACCACGCCGATCGCTTCCATCATCTTCGGCATGCCCAGGAACTGACGTGCGCGACGGTCGTAGATGCCGGTGACCAGCAGCGCACGTGTGGCGATCTTCTGCTCGGGCCCGATCAGTACGCGCTGTTCCATGATGCCGCGCGAGCCGACCCAGCCCACCAGGCGCGTTTCCAGGGTGAAGCGCTGGAACGGCTTCAGTTCGCGGCGGAACTGGATGGTGCCGGCGCCGACGATCGGCGCCCACTTCTCGCGCAGCGCCACCCGGCCCAGGCCCATGCGCAGGATCAGGTCCAGCCGGCCCAGGTCGAAGATGTTCCAGTAGCGGCCGTTGGTCATGTGCAGGTTGCTGTCCAGATCGTTGGGCAGCACCCGGAACTGCAGGCGCGAGACCCCGAACGGGGCATCCAGCTTGGGCCGGAACAGGCTGCACAGCAGCAGGTGGAGCAGACGGAACCAGAGATTCATGGTTATGACGACTGTTATAGAATCGCCGGTACGCTAATCTATGACGACTGTCCTGGCAAGGAGCCCGCCGTGAGCCCGCGACCCTCTGATGCGCCTCAACGCGTGATTGATGCTGCGGCACAGATGTTGGCGCGCGTAGGCCTCAATGCCACCAGCATCCGTGAAGTGACCAAGTTGGCCGAAGCGCCGCTGGGCTCCACCTATCACCATTTTCCCGGCGGCAAGCAGGAGCTGCTGGCGCGCGCCACTTACATGGCTGGCGACAAGGTGGAAGCGCTGCTGGTAGAGCTGCTGAAGGGCGGCGCAGTGCAGGGCCTGCAGCAGTTCCTTGCGATGTGGCGCGAGCGCTTGCTGCGCTCCGAATTCCGCGCCGGCTGCCCGGTCTTGGCCGCTGCCGTGGAGGAGCCTGTGGAGGCGGTGCCGAGCCAGCCCCGTGCCGCCGCCGCCGAGGTGTTCGCACGCTGGCAGGGGCATCTGGCCGCGGCGTTCATCGCCGACGGCCACGACCCTGCCGCGGCGGGCGGCCTGGCCAGCCTGGTCATCGCCAGCGTGGAAGGTGCAGTGGCGATGAGCCGCGCATTGCAGGACATCGCTCCGTTCGACCAGGTGGCCGCGCAGCTGCTGAAAGCCGCAGCGGTCGTCGACCGCAGTTGAATCCGGTAGGTCCACGCCATGCGGGGATGGCCGCCGGGGGGAAGGGTTGCCGCCCTTCAGCGCCACCATGCCCACGGTCTGGACGTGGTGCCTGCCTGCGTTAGAATCCGCCCATCACCGCCTCCGCGTGCCCGGCAAGGATGTCCGCATGCTGCATCAGGTTGTCGAGCTCACTCGCTGCACGGCCAGCCGCACCTTGGGGTGCGGATGAAGCGCACCCGTTTCTTTGCACGCAGCCGGCTGACGTTACCTGTGAGCCGCAGCAGCGAACTCGTGCGCGCGCGGCAACACCTGCAGGAACGCGGTTGGCCGCGCCTGCAGATGGCGCTGATCGTGGCCCTGACCGGTGCGGCCGGATTCCTCGCCTCGCACCTGCTGCGTCTGGCCGGTGTCGACGCGATGCTGCTGCGCTACCCGATGGCCGTGCTGCTGGCCTATGGCGTGTTCCTGCTGCTGATGTGGATCTGGATCCGTTGGCGCCGGGACGTGCTGGATGGCCTGTCGCCGGATGTAGGCGGTGGCAGCCCGTCGCCGCACGGCAGTGCAGCGGAATCACCGTGGAGCGGTGTCGGGGGACGTTCCGGAGGTGGCGGTGCGTCGGCGTCGTGGAATGAGTCCGCGCCGGTGAGTGCTGGTGATGGCGGGGAGCTGCCGTTGGCCGGGCTGGTCGAAGACGAAGCAGGCCTGCCGTTACTGGCCATCCTCGGCATCGTTGCGCTGGTGGCAACCGTTGTGCTGGCCAGCGTATGGGTGGTGTGGTCGGCGCCGGTGCTGATGGCCGAACTGCTGGTGGACGCAGCCATCGCCGGTGGCCTCTACCGGCGCATGCAGGGCATGCAGGAGCAGGGATGGTGGCGGGTATGCGTGTCGCATACGATGTGGCCGCTGCTGGGGTTGCTGGTTTTCTTCACCGTCGTTGGATGGCTCGCAGGGGAACTGGCACCAGGGGCAGTCAGTCTGGCCCAGGCATTTCGGGCGCTGTAGCGGTGCAGGCGTAAGGCTGTATCCGGGATTTTCGTTCCCAACTGGCCCTGCGTTATGATCCGCGCCAAGCCATGGTCTGTGGCCCGTCTTCAACCAAACCTGAGAAGGACAAGCGCATGGATGTCGCTGCACGCAGGAACAGGATGTTGTTTCGTTGGATCATGGTGACGCTGCTGGCAGTATTGATGCCGTTTGCAGCGCTGGCGCAGCCCGCAGCCGGGCAGATCGATGGCGCCGAAGCCGCCACTGCCACGGAAGGGGCGCAATGCCGCGCCTGCAGCTATGAGCGTATTGGGCCCAAGGTCGATATCGGACTGGTGGCACTGGTGTCGCTGCTGGTGGTGGGCCTGCTGGTAGCGGTATCCCGCGAGTGGGGCACCACGTCGCATCGCTGGACCTGCCGCACGCTGGCACTGCTGCTGGCAGGCGTTGGCGCGGCCCTGCTGTGGTGGGCCGGCAGCATCATCTACCTGGGCTACAACCCATGGCAGGAGATGACCGCCCCCGTCGATGGATCACTCACCGCGACGCTGCTGAACACCTCACCGAAGTGGCTGGCGGCGCTGGTGTTGATTGGGTTCGCGCCTTCCATCTGGAAGCGCAGCGAGCGCCTGCCGGCCTGGCGTATCGGCTGACCCTGGAACGACGGCGCCGGATCACACCCGGCGCCGCCTGCGGCAATCAGTCAAAGCGCCAGCGCACGCCCGCATAGACGCCACGGCCTTCGCCTGGCGTCGAGCGCGCGACATCCTTGCCGGCGTCGTCGTAGCCCGGTGTGACCGTGGCGGCGTAGTGGCGGTTGCCGATGTTGCGCATCTCTGCCCAGGCCTGCCAGCGGCCACCGGGTGCGTCGTAGCCGATGCGGCTGCCGAAGATCACGTGGCTGTCGGCCCAGTAGCTGTTGGCGTAGTCCACGGCGATGCGCGAGGCGTATTCGGTATTGAGCGCAGCGTACAGGCCGGATGCATGATCGAAGCGCAGCTCGGCCTGGTAGGCGTGGCGCGGCAGCCCGGGCAGGCGGTTGCCGCCGAAACGCGCGTCGTGGCGGTAGCGGAAATCGCTGAAGGTATACGCCTGACGCAGCGACAGGCGGCCCGGTGCAGCCTGCCACAGCGTGCTGTCCAACCCGGCTTCGATACCGCGGTGCACGGTGGGGCTGGCGTTGTTCTCGGCGATGAACAGGTTCGGCACCGGCTGCAGCTCCACGCTCAGCAGTTCGTGGTTCACGTGGGCGTAGTAGCCGGTCAGTTCCCAGTGGCCCAGCGCCGCGTCACCGCGTGCGCCCAGTTCCAGCGTGGTGGCGGTCTGGTTCTGCATCGGCACCGGCGCGCGCTGGCGGCCGGTGGACGGGCCATTGCCCGGCCCGAAGTACTGGTTCGATCCCCAGATCATCGACCACGGATGCGGCGCTTCCACCGAGCGGCTGAGGTTGCCGAACCACTGCGTCTGCGCGCTGTGCTGCCAGGTGAAACCCAGTCGCGGCGCGTAGTCCCAGTCATGGTCGCGCAGGCGGCCGCCGCTGCTTGGCCAGGTCACCTGCACATCGCGGCGGGTGTTGATCAGCGCCAGCCCGGTCTGCATGCGCAGGCGGTCATTGAAGGTGAGGGTATTGCTGACGTGCAGCGTACTGTCGGTGCCGTGGTGGCGGAAGTCACGCGTGCGCGTACCGGCGGCATAGCCGTTGCTGGCAAAGCGCAACGACTCGCGCACATCGGCGTCCAGATCGTGGGTGACGCGCAGGCCGACCGTGGTTTCGCTGTCCAGGCCGAACAGCTGGTGGCGGCGGCGGTAGTCCAGCGTGGCGTTGAGGTTGGCGTAGTCCAGCTGCTGGCGGTACAGGCTCTCGTTCAAGTCCATCGGGTACCTGTGGTAGACCAGCCCGGCCTGCAGCGAGGAATCCTCATCAATCTTCAGCGTAGTGACATTGCCTAGCCAGGTGCTGCCCGGCTGCGGGCGGCGCGCATCGATGGCCAGGTTGGCCGCATTCGCCGCACGCGGATCGTTGCGGATCTGATCGCGGGTCAGGCGACCGGGCGTCTCGTGATTGGTCTCGCGGTAGCGCACGAAGAAGCGCGTCTGCAGATCGGGGGTGATCTGCCAGCCGATGTTGGCCATCGCGCCCTTGCCGTCGCCGCGCGCGTGGCGCTGATAGCCATCGAATTCGGCATCGGTGTAGGCCAGGAAATAATCGACATCGCCACTGACGCCGCCCCAGCTGATGCCGCGCTTCTGGTAGCCACGGCTGCCGGCTTCGTAGTGCAGCTGCACGCCGGCCGAATCGCGGCCGCTGCGGCTGACGTAGTCGATGGCACCGCCCAGCGCCAGCGCGCCGCGCTCGAAGCCGTTGGCGCCGCGCAGCACTTCGACGCGCGACAGCCACAGCGGTTCCAGCAGCTCGTAGGGCGTGCCGCCCGGGCCAGTCAGTGGCAGGCCGTCGATCGACACGGCAATGCCCGAGGCGTGCGCACCCGGGCCACGGTTGATGCCCGAGCCACGGATCGAGATCTTGGTGCCTTCGTTGCCCGGCGACTGCGCGCTGATGCCGGGTTGGTAGGCCAGCACATCGGCACTGCTGGACAGGCGGCTGTCAGCCTTGGCCACGTCGATGACGTTGCTGGCGCCGGGCACGCGCTTCAGTACCTCGCGCGCCTGCGCGCTGGCATCGGCAGCAGCGGTGACCTGCACGGCATCCAGCGTGGTGGCCTGCGGCGCGGCAGCGGCGGTGGAGGAGAGGCCGAGGGAAACGGCCAGGAACAGCAGCGAGGGGGTGGGGCGGTACGACGAGAGCGACATGCGGGAATGCTGTAAACCACGAAATTGGCGCGCAAGTTAACAGGTCGGCGGCGCCACGTCACCCACCGGCGGCGTATGGCCACCTGTGGTGCCCCTGTAGAGACGAGCCCACGCTCGGCTATCGCGCGCAGCGCGGGTTCTCTGCGATCACCACGAAGAGCAGCCGAGCATGGGCTCGGCACTACAGCAGGGTTTACGGCGAAGGCTTTGCCAGCGCCTTGGCCTTCGCGTACAGCGCCTTGGCAGTCTCCGCATCACCCAGTGCCGCATGGCACTCGGCCAGGCTGTCCCACGCGTTGGCCGAATCCGGATACAGCTCGGTGTTGAGCGTGAACACCTTCAGTGCCTTGCTGGCACCCAGACTCTCGCGGATGGCGTAGCCATCACCATTGATCGCACGTTCCAGTTCGCCGGTGGGAACGCCATTGCTGTCGCGCAGCCAGCTACGCATCAGCGGTTTCGCATCGGTGCTGTCATCCAGCGCGTAGCCAATCAGCCGCTCGGACAGCACAGCATGCGGAAACTCCTGCGGCGCAACCACCGCCATCGTGCTCTCCACCAGCGTACTGGACCAGACATTGCGGGCGCTGCCGTTGGTCAGGTACACGAACACCCAGTAACCGCTGGCCAGCGTGCCCTTGTAGGCCAGCCGCGCACGCACGCGGGTGCCGCCATCGTGGCCGACCTGGGTGTAGCCGTCGCTGCGGGTGGTGTCCCAACCGGTGGAGAAGAAATTGCTGCCGCCACTGGCCAGTTTCTGCGGCTGCCAGAGCTTTTCCAGGGTCGGCGTGCGCAACAGCTTGCCGGTCGCCAGCGCCTGCAGGAAACGGTTCATGTCACCCACGGTGGTCTGCAGATCGGCATGGCCCCAGCCGTAGTCCGGCCAGGCATCTTCATTGGCCGGCTGCAGTTGGCCGTCCTTGCCGATGTAAGGCACCGCCGCGCGCGTGGCTGGCACGCTGGTGACGCCCCATGAGGTGCTGGTCATCTTCAATGGCTGCAGGATGCGTTCGCGCGCGATGGCCGGGTAGGGCTTGCGGTAATGCGCTTCCAACAAGGCGGTCAGCACCAGGTAATTGGCCTGGGTGTACTGCACGCGGCTGCCGGTGGCGAACTGCATCGGTGCCGCGCCGGCCACCTTCAGTGCAGCGCCAAGGTCAGGGGCCACACCGGGGTAGCCCTTGCTCACCCAGCGGTTGTCCACGCGGTCGTAGTACTCGCCGATACCTGAGCTGTGGTTGAGGAAATCGCGCACGTGGATTGCCTGCCATGCAGTCGGTAGGTCCAGAACATAGCGGCTCGCCGGTGCATCCAGATCGACCTTGCCCTGGTCCACCAGTTGCATCACCAGCGTGCTGGTCAGCAGCTTGGCCATCGACTGCGCGGCGAAGATGGAATCGACGGTGGCCGGTGCATGGGTAGCGGGATCACGTTCACCGCTGGCGCCCTGGTAGAGCACCTGGCCGTTGTGTGCGACCAGTACCGCCTGGCCGGCGATGCCGTAGCGTTCACGGTTGGTCTGCAGCTGGGTGTCGAGCTGGGTAGAGAGAACGGTGGGGACGTCACGCGCCGAAGCAGGCGGAATCACCAATAGCGTGCAGAGCAATGCGGCAGCGAGCGTGCGGTACATCGCGGTGATCCATCAGCGGTGATGGCGCATGTTGGTCAGCGACGGGCATTGGGTCAAGCATGTAGAGCCGAGCCCATGCTCGGTTGCACGGGCAATGCATTGGGCGGTGCCGGTCAGCGGCCGGCACTACCACACGTTTCCGGTAGTGCCGGCCGCTGGCCGGCACCCCTGCGGTCAGCCCAGAATCCCCGGCAGATCCAGTCCCTTTTCCTTCGCGCAGTCAATCGCGATCTCATATCCCGCATCGGCATGGCGCATCACGCCGGTGGCCGGGTCATTCCACAGCACGCGGCCAATCCGCTTGGCCGCTGCCTCGGTGCCGTCGCAGACGATCACCATGCCAGCGTGCTGCGAGAAGCCCATGCCGACGCCGCCACCGTGGTGCAGCGACACCCAGGTCGCGCCGCTGGCGGTGTTGAGCAGTGCGTTCAGCAGCGGCCAGTCGGACACTGCATCGGAACCGTCGGCCATCGCTTCGGTCTCGCGGTTCGGCGAGGCCACGCTGCCGCTGTCCAGGTGGTCACGGCCGATCACCACCGGTGCCTTCAGTTCGCCGTTGGCCACCATCTCGTTGAAGGCCAGGCCAAGTCGATCACGATCGCCCAGGCCCACCCAGCAGATGCGTGCCGGCAGGCCCTGGAACTTGATCTTCTCGGCGGCCATGTCCAGCCAGCGGTGCAGGTGCGGGTTGTCCGGAATCAGTTCCTTCACCTTGGCATCGGTCTTGGCGATGTCTTCCGGGTCGCCGCTCAGTGCGGCCCAGCGGAACGGGCCGATGCCGCGGCAGAACAACGGGCGGATGTAGGCCGGCACGAAACCGGGGAAGTCGAAGGCATTGGCCACGCCTTCCTCAAGTGCCATCTGCCGCAGATTGTTGCCGTAGTCCACGGTCGGTACACCCAGCGCGTGGAAGCCGAGCATGGCGCGGATGTGGTTGGCCATCGATGCACGCGCAGCCTTTTCCACGTCCTTCGGCGCACTCACCCGCTTCTCATCCCACTGCTCGACGGTCCAGCCCTGCGGCAGGTAGCCGTTCACCGGGTCGTGCGCGGAAGTCTGGTCGGTCAGCATGTCCGGCTTGATGCCGCGCGCCAGCAACTCAGCCAGCACATCGGCGACGTTGCCGAGCAGGCCCACCGACTTCGGCGTACCGGCCTTGCACGATTCGTCGATCAGGCGCAGCGCTTCGTCCAGATTGTCGGTCCAGGTATCCAGGTAGCCGGTACGCAGGCGCATGTCGATGCTGCTCTTGCGGCACTCGACGGCCAGGCACGAGGCGCCGGCCATCACCGCGGCCAGCGGCTGTGCGCCACCCATGCCGCCCAGGCCACCGGTGAACAGCCACTTGCCGGTCAGGTCACCACCGAAGTGCTGGCGGCCCATTTCCACGAAGGTTTCGTAGGTGCCCTGCACGATGCCCTGCGCGCCGATGTAGATCCAGCTGCCGGCGGTCATCTGGCCGTACATGGCCAAGCCCTTCTTATCCAGCTCGTTGAAGTGATCCCAGTTGGACCAGCGCGGCACCAGGTTGGAATTGGCGATCAGCACGCGCGGCGCATCCACATGCGTGCGGAATACGCCCACCGGCTTGCCCGACTGCACCAGCAGGGTCTGGTCATCGTCCAGGCGCTTGAGCGTTTCGACGATGGCATCGAAGCTCTCCCAGTCGCGCGCCGCGCGGCCGATGCCGCCATACACCACCAGTTCCTGCGGGCGCTCGGCCACGTCCGGGTGCAGGTTGTTCATCAGCATGCGCAGCGGCGCTTCGGTCAGCCAGCTCTTGGCATTGAGCGTGGTGCCGGTGGGCGCGGCGATGGTGCGGGACGGGTCGTTGCGGGTCATGCGGCGCTCCGGTTCGTAGCGAATTCAAGGCAGGCGTTGAGCACCTGCGCCAGGGTATGGCGCAGCGGTGCGGCGTGATCGGGGTCGAGCGGGGTGGGCCAGCTGTGTTCGTCCACCTGGTCCGGCAGGGGTTCGTGCATGTAGCCACGGCAGGCCAGCTCCATCTGCAGGCTGTGCACGCCGCCAGCAACGTTGCTGTAGTGGCGGGTGATCCAGCCGCCCTTGAAGCGGCCATTGCGCACCTGGCTCATGCCGCTGATCTTCAGCAGGTTTTCCACCACGTCGCTCAGGGCGTTGTCGCAGGACGTGTCGGGTGCGCCGGACGGACCGGCGGTGCCCAGGTTGAACTGCGGCAGTTCGCCGTCGAACAGGTGCGGGATATGTGAGCGGATCGAGTGCGCGTCGTACACCACCACGGTGCCGTGGCGTGCACGCAGGCGCGTGATCTGCGAAGCCAGCGCATCGTGGTAAGGCAGGAAATACGTGTCGCGGCGACGTGCGATTTCCGTTTCATCCGGCTCGCGGCCCGCGTGGTACAGCGGCTGGTTGTCGAAGGTGGTCAGCGGGCACAGGCCGGTGGTGTTCTGGCCCGGGTACAGCGACACGCCGCTGGGGTCGCGGTTAAGGTCGATCACCGAACGCGAGATCGCCGAGCGCACCGTGGTCGCGCCCATGCCGCGCACGAAGTCGTACAGGTCGTGCACCCACCAGTCGGCATCGCGGCGGGCCAGCCACGGCGAGTGGTAGTCGCCGATCAGATCGTGCGGCAACTCGCTGCCGGTATGCGGGAAGCTGACGATCAACGGGGCATCGCCCTCGTGCACCGTCAACCATTCGGGATGGGCGTTCATGCCTGCGGTTCCACGGTCGGCAGCACTGCGCCCAGACCCTGCGCCAGCGCCCCACTGCGCACCAGGTTCGTGGCGGTCACCATGTCCGGGTGGAAGTAGCGGTCTTCTTCCAGCGTCGGCACCTGCGCACGCAGGGTGGCGCGCACGGTTTCCAGCGCGGTGCTGGAGCGCAGCGGGGCGTGGAAGTCGCAGCCCTGCGCAGCGGCCAGCAGTTCGATGCCGATCACGTTGGCCGCGTTCTCGGCCATCTGCATCAGGCGGCGTGCACCGTGGGCGGCCATCGATACATGGTCTTCCTGGTTGGCCGAGGTCGGGATCGAATCAACACTGGCCGGGTAGGCGCGCTGCTTGTTCTCCGAGACCAGCGCAGCGGCGGTCACCTGTGGAATCATGAAGCCGGAATTCAAGCCCGGGCGCGGGGTCAGGAACGCCGGCAGGCCGGACAGTGCCGGGTCCACCAGCATCGCCAGGCGGCGCTCGCTGATCGAACCGATCTCGCACACCGCCATCGCCAGCATGTCGGCGGCAAAGGCCACCGGCTCGGCATGGAAGTTGCCGCCGGACAGTGCTTCACCGGTTTCGGTGAACACCAGCGGATTGTCGGACACGCCGTTGGCTTCGATTTCCAGCGTGGTCGCGGCCTGGCGCAGGATGTCCAGTGCGGCGCCCATCACCTGCGGCTGGCAGCGCAGGCAGTACGGGTCCTGCACGCGCACGTCGTTGTCACGGTGCGATTCGCGGATGTCCGAGCCCTGCATCAGTGAGCGCAGGGTGGCGGCGGTGGCGATCTGCCCGCGTTGGCCACGCAGGGCATGGATGCGCGGGTCGAACGGTGTGTCCGAGCCCTTCGCCGCTTCCACCGACAGCGCACCGGTGACCAGCGCGGCCTGGAATACGGTCTCGATCTCGAACAGGCCTGCCAGCGCATAGGCGGTGGAGAACTGGGTTCCGTTGAGCAGCGCCAGGCCTTCCTTCGCGCCCAGTTCAATCGGCTTCAGACCGGCACGTGCCAGCGCATCGACGGCCGGCAGGCGCTCGTCACCGATGAAGGCTTCGCCCACGCCCAGCATCACGCTGGCCAGGTGCGAAAGCGGGGCTAGATCACCCGAGGCACCCACCGAGCCCTGCGCAGGTACCACCGGCAGCACGCCCTTGACCAGCATCGCTTCCAGCAGCAGCAGCGTTTCCTCGCGGATGCCCGAAGCACCCTGCGCCAGGCTGACCAGCTTCAGCGCCATCATCAGGCGCACCACGCTGGCCGGCATCGGCTCGCCCACGCCAGCGGCATGCGAGAGCACGATGTTCCGCTGCAGGGTGGCCAGATCTTCGCGCTCGATACGCACGCTGGCCAGCTTGCCGAAGCCGGTGTTGATGCCATACACCGGCGCGCCCTTGGCGACGATGGCCGCGACGGTGGCGGCACTGGCGCGCACGGCCGGCAGCGCGGCCGGGTCCAGTGCAAGCGGCGCACCGCGATAGGCCTGCCGCCACTGTGCGAGGGTGACATGGCCGGGGCGAAGAACCAGGGTGTTGCTCATGTGTTGCTCCAGGAGGCAGGCAGGTCGGGCTGTCCGCGCACCACGCGCGCGTGCAGCGGGTTGAATCCAATGCGATAGACCAGGTCGGCGGGGGCGTCGATGTCCCAGATCGCCAGGTCGCAGTCCATGCCCACGGCCAGGCGGCCGATGCGATCCCCACGGCCCAGCGCGCGCGCCGCTTCACGGGTGAAGCCGGCGATGCACTCGTCCACGGTCAGGCGGAACAGGGTGGCGCCCATGTTCATCGCCAGCAGCGGGCTGGTCAGTGGCGAGGTGCCCGGATTGCTGTCGGTGGCCAGCGCCAGCGGCACGCCGGCCGCACGCAGCGCGGCGATCGGCGGCAGGGTGGTATCGCGGGTGAAGTAGAAGGCACCGGGCAGCAGCACGGCGACAGTGCCGGCCGCGGCCATCGCGGCGATGCCGGCGTCATCCAGATGTTCGATGTGGTCGGCCGAGAGTGCACCGAAACTGGCGGCCAGTTCGGCGCCATGCTGGTTGCTCAGCTGCTCGGCGTGGATCTTCACCGCCAGCCCGTTGCCACGCGCCGCCTCGAAGACCTGCCGTGCCTGTGCGGGCGAGAACGCGATGTTCTCGCAGAACACGTCCACTGCTTCGGCCAGGCCTTCTGCGGCGATGGCCGGAATCATCACGTTGCACACCTCGTCGGTGTACTCCTGTGCTTCGCGGCCCGGCGGAATCGCGTGCGCACCGAGGAAGGTGGTCACCACGTTGACTCGGCATTCCTCGCCCAGCGCGCGCGCAACCTGCAGCTGCTTGCGTTCGTCGGGCAGGGTCAGGCCGTAGCCGGACTTGATCTCGAGGGTGGTCACGCCCTCGGCACGCATCGCCAGCAGGCGTGGCCGGCTTTCGCTGGCCAGCTGGTCCGGGGTTGCAGCACGGGTGGCGCGCACGGTGGAGACGATGCCGCCGCCAGCACGGGCGATGTCGGCATAGCTGACGCCCTGCAGGCGCTGCTCGAATTCGTTGGCGCGGTTGCCGGCGTAGACCAGGTGGGTGTGGCAGTCGATCAGGCCTGGCGAAATCCAGCGGCCTTCGCCATCGATGCGGGTGGTCGGCTGCAGGTGAGCATCGCTGCCGGCGGGGCCGACATGCACGATGCGGCCATCGGTGGCGGCCAGTACTGCATCGCGAAGGACACCCAATCCCTCGCCATCGAGGGTCATCAGGTGAACGTTGGACCAGAGGGTATCGACGTGCATGGCATCCACAACGCGGCTGTGCTTATATGTCTATACAATATAGGCGTCCATTTCGGGTTGTCCAGCCATGTTCGATTCGCGTTCCCCGCACGGTTTCCATGCCGCCCACGCCCTGCTGGCCGACGGCTGGGCCCGCGATGTCCGTCTGCAGGTGCAGGACGGCCGCATCACGGCGATCCACACGGGGCAGGGCGCCCAGCACGGCGACACCCGTGTCGGCATCCTGGTGCCGGGCCTGCCCAACCTGCACAGCCACGCCTTCCAGCGCGGCATGGCCGGGCTGACCGAGATCGGCGGCGGGGACGGTGACAGCTTCTGGAGCTGGCGCGAGCTGATGTACCGCTTCCTGGCCCATCTGCGGCCGGACGCGGTGCAGGCCATCGCCGCCCAGGCCTACATGGAAATGCTGGAAAGCGGCTTCACCCGTGTCGGCGAATTCCACTACCTGCACCACGACGCCGATGGCCATGCCTATGCCAACCGCGCCGAAATGAGTGCGAGGATCGCGGCGGCGGCCGACCAGACCGGTATCGGCCTGACCCTGCTGCCGGTGTTCTACGCGCATGCCGATTTCGGCGGGGCAGCGCCGAACCCGGCGCAGCGTCGCCTGATCCACGATGTGGACGGTTTCGCGCAGCTGCTGGACGCCGCGAAGCCGGCACTGGCCGCGCTGCCGGATGCGGTGCTCGGCATCGCGCCGCACAGCCTGCGTGCAGTCACCGGCGAGGAACTGAGTGCATTGCTGCCGTTGACCGACGGCCCGGTGCACATCCATATCGCCGAGCAGGTGCGTGAAGTCGAGGCCTGCCTGGCCTGGAGCGGCCAGCGCCCGGTGCAGTGGCTGTACGACCACGCGCCGGTGGATGCGCGCTGGTGCCTGGTGCACGCCACCCACATCACTGATGACGAGCGCGCGGCCATCGTGGCCAGCCAGGCCGTGGCCGGCCTGTGCCCGATCACCGAAGCCAATCTGGGTGACGGTCTGTTCCCGATGCAGGCGTTCGCGCGCGAGGGTGGCCGCTTCGGTGTCGGTTCCGATTCCAATGTGCTGATCGATGCGGCCGAAGAATTGCGCCTGCTCGAGTATGGCCAGCGGCTGACCCTGCGCGGGCGCAATGTGCTGGCCCCGGATGCCACCCGCAGCACCGGCCGCTTCCTGTTTGAAGGCGCACTGCACGGTGGTGCACAGGCCCTGGGCGTGACCGCCGGCCTGCAGGTGGGCGCCAGTGCCGACCTGGTCGAACTGGATGCCGCCCACCCCGCGCTGCAGGCGCGACAGGATGACGCATGGCTTGACAGCTGGGTGTTCGCCGCACGTAATGGCGCGCTGCGATCGGTCTGGCGCCATGGCCGCCAATGCGTGGCCGAGGGCCGCCACCTGCAGCGCGAGGCGATCACCACCGCCTTCGCCGCCGCCCTGCGTGGCGTGCTGGGCTGATCGCCTCCCGCCACAGAGACCCCATTACGTGAAGGCCAGCAAGTCCGCCACGCTCAACCAGCGTATCCGCAGCGATCTGGAAAGCCGCATCCTCAGCGGAGAATGGGCGCCGGGCTTTCGGATTCCGTACGAACACGAGCTGATGGAGCAGTACGGCTGCTCGCGGATGACGGTGAACAAGGTGCTGACCGCGCTGGCCGAGAGCGGCATGATCGAGCGGCGCCGTCGTGCTGGCTCGTTCGTGGCGCGGCAACCCCCGCACCTGGAGCAGGTGGCGCTGGAGATTCCGGATATCGCGATGGAAGTCGGCTCGCGTGGCCATCAATACGGCTACACGCTGTTGCAGCGCGAGCTGCGTCTGGCCGACGCCGGCGATGCCGGTGAAGTGGAACTGGCGGGCAGCGAAAAGCTGTTGGCGATGCGCTGCCTGCACCTGGCCGATGGCCGCCCGCTGGCGCTGGAACATCGCCTGATCAGCCCGGTGGGCGTGCCGGAGGTGCTGGAGGTCGATTTCAATACCACCGCGCCGGGCAGCTGGCTGCTGCAGAACGTGTCGTGGACCCGTGCCCAGCACCGCATCAGTGCCTGGGGCGCGGATACCGCCACCGCCAAGTTGCTCGAAGTGAAGCCCGGCACGGCCTGTCTGGTGATCGAGCGCCTGACCTGGCGCGGTGAGCAGCCCATCACCCGCGTGCGCCAGGTGTTCCTCGGCGACGCCTGGGACCTGGTTGCGCGCTTCGCGCCGGGGGCGCGGTAGGGGTTCCATCCACGCGTGGCGTGGATCTACCAAGGGGTCGCGCATCGGGATTCAGTAGATCCACGCCATGCGTGGATGCTGGTCCCAATCAATACGTGGCGCACTGTCGCCAGCGTACCGGCTCATCCACGCCGGGGCGGGCGTTGAGCTGGATGCGCACGTTGCGCAGGGCGGGGTAGTGCAGCACTTCTTCGCAGACCCGCGGCCACACCGCTTCCAGCTCACCGGTGCGGTTGATCGCCAGCGTCTGCCGGGTCAGCCAGACACCGCTGGCGATGCCGGGCTTGCCGGCCAGTGCACGGGCCAGATCGGCCTGGTACCGCTCCAGCGTGGCCGCATCCGGGTTGGGATTGCTGCGCGCATCGGTCGAGGACGTCATCGAAGTGGGCGCAACAGGTGGCGGCGTAGTGGCCGGTGCCGGTTCGGGGGCCGCTTCAACCGAAGGCGCAACGGGCGCAGGGGGGACCGGAACCTCCGCAACGGGTGGGGCGTCGTCCACATGCAGCCCTTGCAGGCTCAGTCCCACCAGCAGGCCCAGCGTGGCGGCACCGAGCGCGGCAATGGCGATCCGGCGCAGGGCTTCGTGGCGGGCACTGGCGCGCACACGGGCTTCGATATCCGCCGGCAGATAGGGTTGCAGCAGTGGCCACAAGCGCGGGCCATCGAGTACTTCGACGGCCTGCTTCTCGGCGGCGCTGCGGCCGTCGCGTTCCATCCGGCCTTCGGTCAGTAGCACGCCGCCCTTGGCACCGGCCAGGCGCGCGGCCGCACCCAGCTCGTTCACCGCAGCAGTGCCGATGCGATAGGCCAGGCCGTGCTTGCATGACACCAGCCAGCTGTTGGGGCCGTCGCCAAGCAGGAAATCACTGCTTGGCTCACGGGACTCCTCGCCCGGGTCATCGAGTTCGCGCAGGCCGCGCTGCTCGCGCAGCATGCGCTTGACCAGTACCGAGAATTCGCGCCAATGCATGCCGGCCAGGGCCTGCAGGCCCAGTTGCATCTCCTTCTGCCGCCGTTTGACCCACCACAGATAGACAACGGCCAGGGAACAGGTAAGCAGGGCCGACAGCAGGGCCAGGATCCAAGGGAGCATGCAGGAGGTGCGCGGAAGGGGTGAATGCGGAGAGCGACAGTGTAAAGGTCGCGGTGCCCGGCTGGGTCAGGATGTTCCTGACAGGAAGCGTGATGGAGCGCGCAGATCGGCGTATGGCGGGCACGAAAAACCCGCCAATCCTGAAGCCGTGAGGGGAGGGAACAAACGGCAGCCGAAGCGATTGGCGGGTTGCTCGCGATTGTCAATCAAAATTTATTGCATTGCAACAATCGCCGCTCAGGGCAGGCTTCCAGGCGATTGATGACTGCCTGGTGTCGGCGCGTCGGTATCGGAAGCGGCGCGGTTTTCCAGCTTGGCCAAGCGTGCCTGCAGAGCATCGATGCGGGCCTCCAGCGCGGTCACTTCATCGGCGGTGGGTACATGCAGCCGCTTGAGCACGCCCTGCACCTGGTCATCAAAGGCCTTTTCGACCTTGGTCCAGGTACCGGAGGCCTTTTCGCGCGCCTCGTCCAGCGACGATTCGACGTTGTCACGCCAGCCGGGGGGCTGTTCGGCGTTGCGTTCGCGACGGCGGGCCTCCCAGGCTTCGCCTTCCTTCACCAGGCCATCGAAGAAGCGACTGCCCTCTGCCTGGGCCCGGCCCAGGGCGCCAAGGCCGGCCAGCCAGACCTGCTGCGCCGAATCGCTCAGCTTGCGCGAAAAGCGCTCTGCCTGGTCACCGAAGGAGGCGTCGTCGTCGCGGCGGTCGTCATTTTCGTAGCGGTTCATCGCACTTCCCGTGGGAGTTGGGCCTGTCCCGAGAGTAGCGCGCGTTGGCGTTGCACGGCCGTGACGGCCGCTGCCGGGGTTCAGCCCAGCTTTTCCTTCAGCACGCGCTGGATCTCGCTTTCGACCATGCCCTTCATCGCTGACAGCAGGAAGCCGAGCTTGGCGGTCACGCGCACGGCGCCCGGCTGCAGTTCGATTGCGCCGTCCACGCCGCTGCCGGAGAAGTTCAGCACGTCGGCAGCCCAGGACGACTTCAGGCCGAAGCGCTCGGACAATTTGGCGGCGACCTGTTCGATCGCAGCGCGCGCCTGTGCGTCGGGCAGGGCGTGGGCGTGGCGGACATCGATGGTGGACATGCAGGCTCCTGGCGCAAAGCGGGGATGATCAGTAAGGGCGAGCATTGTGCGCATCGAGGGCCTTCGCGCCAAGCGCTCATCGTGGGTTCTTCTTCGTGGGCGACCAACCTGCTAGGCTGCGCCGCGTGCAGAACCTGCTTGTTCACTTCAGCCAACAACAACAGCCCGACCAGCCGCTGCGGCCCGGGGTGCAACGCATCGTGCGCCAGGCAAACGGCAGCGTGCGGCTGGGCGACGCCGGCAACGGTGCCCTGCTGCTGGCGCAGTTCTGCATGGATGATCGCGGCCTTTGGCTGCAGGTCGGCAACGGCATCCGCGGGATCCACGTGAATGGTCGCCCGGTACGCCGGATGGCGCTGCTGCGTGCGGGCGATGCGGTGTACGTGGATGGTGTGGAAATGGTCCTGCAGGGTGAGGTCGAGAACCTTCTGCAGGCACCGGCACCGAACAGCGACGATGGCAACGACGAGCAGCAGCGCCTGCTGCGCGGCGTCGGCGGCCTGCACCATGGCCGCAGCTTCACGCTGTCGCGAACCCGCCTTGTCGGCCGCGGCAGCGACGCCGACATCGAGATCAACGAACCGGCCTTCGCCGAACAGCACGCCCGCGTGGAAGTGCATGGTGAGCGCGTTCTGCTGCGTGACCTGGGCAGTGCCGAAGGCACCCGGGTCAACGGCGTGGCCGTGCGCCACTGCTGGCTGCACGCCGGCGACCAGGTGGTGTTCGACGGCCAGCACCGCTTCGTGCTGGAAGTGCCGCATGACCCGCGCCGGCGCCCGCTGCCGGACGAGGACGAGTCCAGCCAGGACACCGAGCAGGCGCCGGTGCTCCCGGCGGTACCGCGCAGGGTCCGGCGCTGGCCGTGGCTGCTGGTCAGTGCGCTGCTGCTGGCTGCAGTGCTCAGCCTGCTGCTCTGGTTCGGCGCTCGCTGACCTGGATTCGCCGGGCATGGCCCGGCGCTACCGGTTGCAGCGTCATCCACGCATGGCGCGGATCTACTCCGGCGAACGGGGGCATCGACAGTAGATCCACGCCATGCGTGGATGCCCCGATGCTCCCGCAGCAATGGATACGGATGAAACCAAATTTCCCTTGCGCCACTAGGCCGCAAGGCTGGTGCACTGCGGCATACTAGGGGTCTTGCCCCACAGGTGTGACATGACGCGCGCGTTCAACTTCAGTGCCGGCCCTGCGACCTTGCCGGAATCGGTCCTGCGCCAGGCGCAGGCGGAAATGCTGGACTGGCACGGTACCGGTGCCTCGATCGTGGAAATGAGCCATCGCGGTGCGGAATTCATGTCCGTGGCCGCCGAGGCCGAGGCCGATCTCCGTCGCCTGCTCGATATTCCCGAAGACTATGCGGTGCTGTTCCTGTCCGGTGGTGCCACCACCCAGCAGGCACTGATCCCGCTCAACTTCGCCGCCCCAGGCCAGCGTGCCGACTACGTGGTCACCGGCCACTGGGGCAAAACCGCGGTCAAGCAGGCTGGCGTCTATGCAGATGTGAACATTGCTGCCAGCAGCGAGGGCAACGGCTACCGCGAACTGCCGGCGCGTGCCGACTGGCAGCTGTCGCCCGATGCCGCCTACGTGCACATCACCGCCAACGAAACCATCCACGGCGTCGAGTTCCGTGACGTGCCGGATACCGGCAACGTGCCGTTGATCGCCGACTTCAGCTCGTCCATCGCCAGCGAACCGCTGGACGTGCGCCGTTATGGCGTGATCTACGCCGGCGCGCAGAAGAACCTGGGTCCGGTCGGCATCGCGGTGATGATCATTCGCCGCGACCTGCTCGAGCGCACTGGTCAGCCGCGCGCGGACATTTTCGATTACCGCTCGCACGTCGCCCGCGATTCGATGCTCAACACCCCGCCGACCTGGAACTGGTATCTGGCCGGCCTGGTGTTCAAGTGGATGCTGGCCGAAGGTGGCGTGGCCGAGTTCGCCAAGCGCAATGCCGCCAAGGCAGCGCTGGTGTACAGCGCCATCGACGGCTCCGGCGGCTTCTACCGCAACGAGGTCGCACACGCGGCACGGTCGCGCATGAACATCCCGTTCTTCCTGCCCGATGCCGAGCTCGATGCCCGCTTCGTCGCCGAAGCCAAGGTCGCTGGCCTGCTGGCGCTGAAGGGCCACAAGGTGGTCGGCGGCATCCGTGCCTCGCTGTACAACGCCATGCCGCTGGCCGGGGCCGAGGCGCTGGTCGCCTTCATGGCCGATTTCCAGCAGCGTCACGGCTGAGCAATGAACGGCGCGCATCGTCGGGTGCGCGCCCCGCAACAAGGAATTCCGATGGCAAACAAACCCAGCAAGAAGGCGTCGAAGAAGGCCGAACCGGCCAAGGACAGCGCCGTGTCCAAGCCGAAGGGCAAGTTGAAGGCAACCGCGGTGCCGACCCTGGCGCCACTGGCGCTGGCCGATGTGCGCACGAAGATCGACCAGATCGACCGTGACATCCAGAGCCTGATCGCCGAGCGTGCGCAGTTCGCCCACCAGGTTGGCAAGGCCAAGGGCAAGCTCGCCGCTGCCGTCGATTACTACCGCCCCGAACGCGAAGCGCAGGTGCTGCGCATGGTGGTGGACCGCAATGAAGGCCCGCTCAGCGATGAGTTGCTGGTGCACGTCTATCGCGAGATCATGTCGGCCTGCCTGGCCCAGCAGGAGCCGTTGAAGATCGGTTACCTCGGCCCGGAAGGCACCTTCAGCCAGCAGGCCGTGCTCAAGCATTTCGGTCGCTCGGCGCTGGGCCTGCCGATGGCCAGCATCGAAGAAGTGTTCCAGGAAGTGGAAGCGGGCAACGCCGATTTCGGTGTGGTGCCGGTGGAGAACTCGGGGCAGGGCACCATCCAGATCACCCTGGACATGTTCCTGACCTCCAACCTGAAGATCTGCGGCGAAGTGGAACTGCGCGTGCAGCAGTACCTGATGTCGCGCAGCGGCCGCATCGAGGACATCGAGCGCATCTACGCGCACCCGCAGTCGTTCATGCAGACCTCGGCCTGGCTGCGCGCCAACCTGCCGAAGGCCGAGAAGATTCCGGTGTCGAGCAATGCCGAAGGTGCGCGTCGTGCGCGCAACGCCGATGATGCGGCGGCCATCGGCGGCGAGAGCGCCGGCCATGTGTACGGCCTGAAGAAGGTGGTCACCAAGCCGATCCAGAACGATGCCGACAACACCACCCGTTTCCTGGTGGTGGGCCGCAACATCTTCCCGACCTCCGGCCACGACCGCACCTCGGTGCTGGTGTTCATCCATGACAAGCCCGGCGCGCTGTTCGATGTGCTCAGCCCGTTCGCTCGCCACGGCATCAGCATGAACCGCATCGAGTCGCGGCCGTCGCACCACGGCAAGTGGGAATACGGTTTCTTCATCGACCTGGCCGGCCACATCGACGACGCGCCCATGCAGGCGGCGCTGGCCGAACTGGAAGCGCACTCGGCGCAGATCAAGATACTGGGCTCCTATCCGGTGGCCGTGCCCTGAGTGCTGCTGCGGCGGCCACGGCCGCCGCTCCCTGATGCATCGCCGGCACCGCCGGCGTTTACGGAATGATCGAACGATGAGCAACGCGCAACACTGGATCGCCCGCAAGGGCCAGCCGCTGCAGGGCAGCCTGACCATTCCCGGCGACAAGTCGGTCTCGCACCGCTCGGTGATGTTCGCCGCGCTGGCCGATGGCACCTCGCATATCGAGGGCTTCCTGGAGGGTGAGGACACCCGCGCGACCGCGCGAATCTTCAGCCAGCTGGGTGTGCGCATCGAAACCCCCAGTCCCTCGCAGCGCATCGTGCACGGCGTCGGTATCGACGGCCTGAAAGCGCCGGATGCACCGCTGGACTGCGGCAACGCCGGTACCGGCATGCGCCTGCTGGCTGGCCTGCTGGCGGGCCAGTCGTTCGACTGCACGCTGATCGGCGACGAGTCGCTGTCCGGCCGCCCGATGCGCCGTGTCACCGGCCCGCTGTCGCAGATGGGCGCGAAGATCGATACCGAAAGCGACGGCACGCCGCCGCTGCATGTGCATGGCGGCCAAGCGCTGCAGGGCATCGACTTCGCCTCGCCGGTGGCCAGCGCGCAGATCAAGTCGGCGGTGTTGCTGGCAGGCCTGTACGCACAGGGCGAAACCAGCGTTGTCGAACCGCACCCGACCCGCGACTACACCGAGCGCATGCTGTCCGCGTTCGGCGTGGAGATCGAGTTTTCGCCCGGCAAGGCCCGCCTGCGTGGCGGCCAGCGCCTGCGCGCCACCGACATCGTGGTGCCGGCCGACTTCTCCTCGGCCGCGTTCTATCTGGTCGCCGCCAGCATCATTCCCGGCTCCGAGTTGCGCCTGAAGCAGGTCGGCCTGAACCCGCGCCGCACGGGGCTGCTGCACGCCCTACGCCTGATGGGAGCCGACATCACCGAAGAGAATCCGGCAGAGCAGGGCGGTGAACCGGTGGCGGATCTGGTGGTGCGTTACGCGCCGTTGAAGGGCGCGCGCATTCCGGAAGAACTGGTGCCGGACATGATCGATGAATTCCCGGCGTTGTTCGTTGCGGCGGCAGCGGCCGAAGGCCAGACCGTGGTGACCGGCGCGGCCGAGCTGCGGGTGAAGGAATCCGATCGTCTCGCAGCGATGGCTACCGGCCTGCGCGCGCTGGGCATGCAGGTGGACGAAACCGAAGACGGTGCCACCCTGCATGGTGGCGTGCGCCTGGGCAGCGGCACGATTGAAAGCCACGGTGACCACCGCATCGCCATGGCGTTTGCCATTGCCGGGCAGATCAGTGACGGCGAAGTGCGCATCAACGATATCGCCAACGTCGCCACGTCCTTCCCGGACTTCGACGGCCTGGCCCGGAATGCCGGGTTCGATCTGGTCTGAGGGACCGCTGCGCTCGCCGGGCATGGCCCGGCGCTACCGTGGCGGCCTGTTCCGGTAGCGTCGGGCAATGCCCGGCGAATCGCATTGCCTGGTAGCTGCCAACCTTGGTTGGCACGCTCTCATTACCTGGTAGGTGCCAACCTTGGTTGGCACGCTTCTTCATATAAAAAGACGGAGGCCGAAGCCTCCGTCGAAACATCACGAACCCCTCGTCCGCGATCAACGCTGCTCGGTACGGAAATCCACCGGGACCCGCACCACGCTTGCTACTGCACGACCTTCATGCATCGCCGGTTGGAACTTCCAGTTCTGCACGGTATTGAGCACCGCACGATCCAGATCACGGCTGCGCTCGCCGCTGCGCGAGACGATCGCAGCAGTGGCGACATTGCCGCGGGTATCGACATTCAGGCTGGCGATCACGCTGCCCTGTACGCCGCTACGCAGCGCGGCGGCCGGATAGGTGGGCATGCGGTTGCTGGCCAGCGGGCGTGCTTCGCGGTTACGTGCCACCGGAGCGGCTTTGCGCTGGCTGGAAGCCGCCGGTGCGGCCTGGCGCGCGGCGGGCGCAGCGGCATCGGTCACCGTCGCCTGCTCGGGGGCCGGCAACATGCGCTCACCGACCGGGGCCGGCGCCACATCTTCCTGGTTGGAATAACGCAACCAGAGCAGGGCGGCAGCGAACATCGCAACGATCAGCGCGATCCACATCCAGGGTGACGTGGGCTTGTGCTGCTCGCTGGAATCCTGCGGCAGGTGCGGCGAGTGGAGGTTCTCGTGGGTGGCGGCAGTCATCGCAAACTCCTTCCGTCAATGGACGACGTGGGCAGTGTTGCCCGAGCCATGGACGAGGAGTGTCAGCGTTGCGTCAACGCCACCGGCAGGGTTCAGTTTGCCTGCCGGAAAGCGTTCAGTTACTGCGTCTTGAAATCGAACGGGACTTCTATGCTGCCCGGCACGGCCTGGCCATTGCTCTGTGCCGGGGTGAAGCGCCAGCGGCGTACAGCATCCGTGGCGGCACGGTCGAGCTCGCGTGAGCCGCTGCGCTGGATCAGCGTGGTGTTGTTCGGGTAGCCGGTGGCATCCACATCCACGCGTACCACCACCGTGCCGGTTTCACCAGCGCGCAGGGCGGCGGCGGGGTACGACGGCGGCGGCGACTGGCCGGCAATCGGCATCGGTTGGCTGTTGCCGGTCGGGGCCGGCGCCGCGCCCGGGGTGGCCGGGGCCGGCTCGGCGATCGGAGCGGGCGGTGGCGGGGCGGTTTCGACCAGCTTCGGCGCTTCTTCCTCCACCGGTGCCGGCTTGGCGTCAGGCATGTCGCTGGAACCGGCCGCAGCGGCCAAAGGTTCCGGCAGGGGCTCGACCTGGGCGGTTTCCTGCGGGGTCTGTGCGGCCGGGTCGGCGCGGAAGAACTCCTTGTCGCGCCCGGTCAACCAGACCAGCACGAACAGCAGCACGCCCACGCCGAAGGCGATGCCGGCGATCTTCAGGGCATTGCGCGGGATATGCACAGTGAACGACTTGGCGGGCGACGAGCGAGGTGCAGACATGGACCAGACCAGTACGGAATGACTCGATTCTGCCACGGCAGGAATGAACCGGGCGGCAGAAATCCGTATAACAAGCGATAATCCCATCCCTGATACCCACCACGACACCTGCCATGCTTGATCCAGCCCTGCTCCGCCACCAGCCCGCCGACCTCGCCGAACGCCTGCGCACCAGCCGTGGCTTCGAGCTCGACGTGTCTGCCCTGGAGTCCCTGGAGGCTGATCGCAAGCGCATCCAGGTGCGGACCCAGGAGCTGCAGAGCCTGCGCAACAGCCGTTCCAAGGCCATCGGCCAGGCCAAGGCCAAGGGCGAGGACGTCTCGGCCATCATGGCCGAGGTCGCTGCCTTCGCCGACGAGTTGAAGGCTTCGGAAGTGGCGCTGGACGAGCTGCGCGAGAAGATCGATGCCATCTCGATGGGCATTCCGAACCTGCCGGCCGATGACGTACCGGCCGGTGCCGACGAGAACGACAACGTGGAGCAGGCGCGCTGGGGGACCCCGCGCCAGTTCGACTTCAAGGTGCTCGACCACGTTGAGCTGGGCGCACGCAACGGCTGGCTGGACGGTGAGACCGCGGCCAAGCTGTCTGGTTCGCGCTTCACCGTGTTGCGCGGCCCGATCGCGCGCCTGCACCGTGCGCTGGCCCAGTTCATGGTCGACCTGCACACCGGTGAGCACGGCTACGAAGAAACCAACGTGCCGCTGCTGGTCAACGCCGATTCGCTGCGCGGCACCAGCCAGCTGCCGAAGTTCGAGGACGATCTGTTCAAGACCGCCGTGGGCGACTCCACGCGTTACCTGATCCCGACCTCGGAAGTACCGCTGACCAACATCGTGCGCGACGAGATCGTCGATGCCGAGCGCCTGCCGCTGCGCATGACCGCCCACTCGATGTGCTTCCGTGCCGAGGCCGGCAGCGGTGGCCGCGACGTGCGCGGCATGATCCGCCAGCACCAGTTCGAGAAGGTCGAGCTGGTCTCGATCAGCCGCCCGGAAGACAGCGATTCCGAACACCAGCGCATGACCCGCTGCGCCGAAGTGGTGCTGGAGAAGCTGGGCCTGCCGTACCGCAAGGTGCTGCTGTGCACCGGCGACATGGGCTTCTCGGCCATCAAGACCTACGATCTGGAAGTCTGGCTGCCGTCGCAGGAGACCTATCGCGAGATCTCCTCGTGCTCGAACTGTGGTGATTTCCAGGCCCGCCGCATGCAGGCCCGCTGGCGCAACCCGGCCACCGGCAAGCCGGAACTGGCGCACACGCTGAACGGCTCGGGCGTGGCGGTTGGCCGCGCGATGATCGCGGTGATGGAGAACTACCAGAACGCCGACGGCAGCATCACCGTGCCGGACGCCCTGCGCCCGTACATGGGCGGCCTGGAAACCATCGGCTGATCAACCGGTAGCGCCGGGCCATGCCCGGCGGCTTCCCGCAGGCGGCCGGCCATGCTGGCACCCCATCCACGCATGGCGCGGATCTACCGATGCGGCACCGCATACATGTATTGGGGGCTCAGGGCCCTGCAGTAGATCCACGCCATGCGTGGATAGTGCAATCCATCAACCCACAACCCGCAGCTTCTCCAACGGCACCCATCCCGGGTCGCCGGTCTCCGGCACGCACCACGCCCAGCCATTGAGCGTGCGCTGCCCGCGCAGCACCTGCCCGGGATCAACATCCAGTTCCCGCGCGACGTAATCTTCCGTGGCAAATGCGCCACCCTGCGCGTCGCGACCGATCACAGGCGCCGGTACGAATCCGGGCTGCTGCCCTTCGGCCTCGCACAGGAACCAGTCTTCCCAGCCCTCGGGGCCTTCATAGCGTTCGCCCACCACCAGTGCCTGGCCTTGGCGCAGGGTGATCGGGTGCGGAAATTCGCTGCGGTGCGCAGTGGTCACGATGTAGTTCATGACTCAGCCTAACGTTCCGATGAGTGTTATGCATGGCGCTGCATCCACGCATGGCGTGGATCTACTGTGAGTTCTGCATGGCGCTGCATCCACGCATGGCGTGGATCTACTGCATGTGCTTCGGTAGATCCACGCCATGCGTGAATGGCGCTCCTTGGCCAGACACGAAAAAGCGGCCCCGCAAAGCGGGGCCGCCAGGGTGGGCCGGGATGGGGGAGGGGATCCCGGCCCGCGTTCAGCGCCCAGACGAGGAGAGAGGGGCGCCGAACGCTGGAACGCTTATGCAGCCACGGCTTCGGTGGTTTCGTGCGACGGCAGCGCAGCCAGTGCGCCGGCAATGGCGTCCTCGCGGTGCTGCGGCGAGTAGGCGATGCCTTCGGCGCGTACGAACTCGACATCGTTGATGCCCCAGAAGGCAAACGTCTGGCGCAGGAACGGCTCCTGGAAGTCCGCCGGCGAGTCGGTGTAGATGCCGCCACGGCTGCTGGCGATGATCACCCGCTTGCCACCGGCCAGGCCAATCGGGCCGTTCTCGGTGTACTTGAAGGTGCGCCCAGCCACGGCCACGCGGTCGATCCAGGCCTTCAGGGTGGACGGAATGCTGAAGTTGTACATCGGCGCGCCGATCACCACGATGTCGGCCGCCAGGAACTGCTCGAGCACCTGTTCAGCATCGGCGGCTTCGGCAGCGTCGGTCCTGGCAAGCGATCCGCTGCGCAGATGCGGTACCGGATTGGCGTCAAGATCGCGATAATCAACCTGCAGGCCGTCGATCTGCTGCGCGAACTGGGCCACCACGGCGGCGGTCAGGTGGCGGGAGACGGAGTTGTCGCCAAGCACGCTGGCGTCGATGTGCAGAAGCTTCATGGCAGTACCTATGTTCTGGGAGGGAGGGGCGGGTAAGCCCCGCCGACGGAGAGAACGATAGGTTGTTGCATCGACGGGATAAAGGTGGTTGAATGCCACGTATTGTTCTACAAATGGAACTCGGGCATGCATGACCTGAATGATCTGTACTACTTCGCGATGGTGGTCGACCACGGTGGATTCGCCGCCGCCGAACGCGCACTGGGCATCCCCAAGTCGCGCTTGAGCCGCCGCATCAGCCAGCTGGAAACCGACCTGGGCGTGCGCCTGCTGCAGCGCTCCACGCGCCGCTTTGCGGTGACCGACGTTGGCACCAGCGTGCACCGCCATGCGCAGACCATGCTGGCCGAGGCACAGGCCGCGCGCGAAGTGGTGGATCGCCTCAGCGCCGAGCCACGCGGCTTGGTGCGTGCGAGCGTGCCGGTGTCGCTGGCACAGATGCAGCTGCCCAAGCTGCTGCCCAAGTTCCTCGAGCAGTACCCGAAGGTGCGCCTGCAGCTGAACATCAGCAACCGCCGCGTGGACATCATCAACGAAGGCTACGACGTCGCCCTGCGCGTGCGTTCGCGGCTGGATGACGATGGCAGTCTGGTGATGCGCAGCTTCGGCCAGGTGCAGGAACTGCTGGTGGCCAGCCCGAAGTACCTGGACCGCGCCGGCCGGCCGAAGGACCCGGAAGAGCTGACCCAGCACGTCACCCTCAGCATCAGCGAAGACGAAGCCCGCCAGCGCTGGGAGCTGCACGGCCCGGAAGGCGAAGTGCGCCGGGTCGACCTGCAGCCGCGCGTGGCCGGCTTCGACTTCCCGCTGCTGCAGAGCATGGTGAAGGACGGTTTCGGCATCACCATGCTGCCGGAAACCGTGTGCGCCGATGCCGTGCGCAACGGCGAGCTGGAAGTGGTGCTGCCGGACTGGTCGCTGCCGCAGGGCGTGTGCCACGCCGTGTTCGCCTCGCGCCGCGGCCTGCTGCCGGCGGTGCGCGTGTTCATCGACTTCCTGGCCGAGCACCTGCCGCCGCAGCTGGAGGCCTCGCGCCTGGATTGCGGTGGCGCCTGTGAAAAGGCGAAAGAGCGGATCAAGGCCAGTGCGCTGGGCGCGTTGGCAGTGGATGCGGGCTGAGGCCAGCCGCCTCAACGACAATGCCGATCCATGAAACGGTAGCGCCGGGCCATGCCCGGCGTTGCTGTTTCCGGGCTCCGATCACTTCCGGCCCAACAGCCGGTCCCAGAAGCTGCGCCGCGGTTGTGCGGCAACGGTGGACTCGGCAATGATCGGTGCTTCGAGAACTGCCATCAGTTCCGCACTGCGCGGCTTCTTCAGGAAACGCGCGTAGTCCAGATAGCTGGTGACCTTGCTCATGTGTAGGCGCTCGGGCATTGCCGGCAATGCACCTCCCTGCAACAGCACCCGCAATGCCTGCGGACGGTCCAGGCGGATCGCCTCGAGCAGTGCCGTGCCGCCGCAGCCGGGTTCGATCTGGTTGGCGCGCTGTGGCGCGTCCTTAAGCAGGGCGTGCAGCGCCCCCGCATCATCGCGTTCCACGGCTGCTACCAGCCGTGCCAGCGCTTCAGCTTCTTCGGGTGGAAGGCTTTCGCGATAGGCCTGGTCGGCAATCTCGCGCTCGTCGCGCCCATCGCTGCCCTGGATGCACAGGAAATCGGTGACCAGGGCGACCGGGATGCCGGACGTATCCAGCGCCCAGTAGCTGGGATAGACGCCGTCGCCCCAGCCGCTGGTGAACACCACAAGGCCGTGCGGCGAGTCCTCGCCCCAGGGGCGATATTCGGCACCTTCATCCAGGCCATCGTGGTCAATCAGTGCATCCGACCATTCGCTGTCTTCGTCGCCATCGGCCTGTTCGATCAGCATCAGCAGCGCCTTCTGGGTGTCGGTGTCCATGAAACAACCGATGCCGGCGTCGACCGGGTAGCCAATGAAGCTGTCCTCATCCAGGCCGGTCAGGTCCTGCGTGGTCCAGCGCGCCATCTGCCAATGCAGGGCGGTCGCAGTGAGGGCTTCTCGCGGCTTGAACCAGACCACGGCCAGCGCTGGTCGGCCGCTGTGCACGATGATCTCCACTGGATGCCGACCCATCGGAGCGGTGTAGTCGGCCAGCGCGGGTGCCTCGGCCTGGACCAGCGGATCGCAGACCACCAGATGCCCACTGCTGACCGGCAGGTGCCCGGCGAACGTGCGGTGCAGGGCCACTGCGGCCAGCTGGGTGTCGTCCAGCAGGGTGGTGCGCAGGTTGGCCAGGTCGAGGTGGGCCATGGTGGCTCCGATTGCAATGAAGACCCCACCGTGCCGGATGCGAAGGGCGGGGGCAAGGGTGGTCTTGGGCAAATGCCCTTCACGTGCGAGAATACGGCGCTGCCCGGGCGACCGGGACCCGATTGGAGAGATGGCCGAGCGGTTTAAGGCACCGGTCTTGAAAACCGGCGAAGGGTTAAACCTTCCGTGGGTTCGAATCCCACTCTCTCCGCCAATCACACATATGTCATTGATTCTAAATATGAATTTTTGATGTGTCCTGATTGGTAGGCGGAAAGCATGCAGAGGCGACAATCGCATGCGCATCCCTCACCATTTGAGTCGGTCCGAGACCGGTCGCTGGTCTTTCGTCCAGCGCGTTCCTGTTGACCTTCAAGCCGTGCTCGACTGCCGGCTGATCAAACGCACCCTCCGAACGAAAGATCTAGCCCAGGCCCACGTGCGTGCGGTCGTGCTGGGTGCAGGCTATGCTCGACTCTTCGCACAGTTGAAGGATCAACGCGTGGCCAAGCTCAGCAAAACGGATGCTGACCTTCTGATTGATCGTTTGACGAGCGCTGAGAACCTTCGAGAGCTCACGTTGAACCGGACTCGGGCAACGGATGGGACGGTCACGGAGCAATGGCAGATCGATAGTCCGAAGGACTTGAAGCTCTACCGGCAGCTCATGGAGTTGGAAGCGATGGCGGCAACGCTCCAGCAGCCTGAAGCAGCCCGCCGGGGACCGGCTCGCGAGATCTGGCCGCAGGTGGCGCGCGCACCCGCAGTGCCACCAGCCCAGGCGATCGAGACCATCACTCTGGGAAAGGCGCGCGACGCCTTCCTCGCGACGCTCAAGCCCTCAACGCTGCCCAAGACCTACACGATCAAGAAGACCGCGATCGAGGCGTTGGTGGCGTTCTTGGGGGCAAAGGCCAAGGTCCACGCGATCACGCGCTCGGATTTGGCCCGCTGGTATCAGGACATGCGCGAGAAGGGCGCCTCCACGCCCACCCTCACTAACAAGCAGAGCTACATCGGGGGCAAGGGGGGCTTCTTCGAGTGGGCCATGGCCTCCGGTCATTACCCGAGGGGCGATAACCCGGCCTCCGGCCATGTGAGCTACTCTCAGCGTGAGAAGCGCGCCCGGAAGAAGCTGGGTTTCAAAGCCTACGATAGGGAACAGATCCAAGCTCTGTTCGCGCCCGAGGCGCTGGCCAAACTTTCTGAATCGGCCCGCTGGGCGTCCCTCATTGGGCTCTACACCGGTGCCAGAGCGTCCGAAGTCGGTCAGCTCCTCATCAAGGACGTGTTTGAGGAGGACAGCATCCTGTGCATCCGCGTCTCCGACGAGGGCGAACACCAAAAGGTCAAAACTGAGGTCAGCCTTCGCACGGTGCCCCTCCATCCCGAACTCCTCAAAATGGGCTTCCTGAAATGGGTGGACGGCAAGCGCAAGGCCGGTGAAACGAGGCTGTTCCCGGCCGCCAAGGCGACGGCTGTCAACGGGCAAGGGAACTGGATTACCAAGGCGTTTAGCCGACATCTTGGTGAAGTAGGTAAGCACTGGGAGCCCGCCAAGCGGGGCTTCCACTCATTGCGTAAGACGTTCATCCAGGAGCTGCAAGGGGTAGGGGTAGTTTCCGAGCTTAGGGCGCAAATTGTGGGGCATGAACTGGACGATGAGCACCATTCAACCTACAGCCGGGCCTTCACGGTAGGAGAGAAGTTGAGCGGCCTTGGCGAGCTGTCGCCTGGACTGCAGAAGTTGAGCTACAAACTAAGGAAGACCAAGTGATGTTGGTCGGATCCGTAAACACTTGTTACCGTTGCGTATATCACGTTCCGACGGACGCTTGCCCGTGGTAGGGTTGATACTGTGGGGTGGCTTTTTCAAGCCGTTTCACTACTAAGAACCGGCCGCCGCCATTGGCAAAATCGTCGCTTTGTTGATAGTCCAATGTCACTTCACTCAGTACAGGGCGCAAATGCGCCTCTGACCTCAACCGGAACCTAGTGATGAACACGCCCTATGCGGGGGCTGTCAGAAAACAGATAATCGCTAGACCAACATCCATGAACTGGGACGAATGATGCTCAAAGGTGATGCAAAGATTGATGTGCCTGTTTATCGGGATGATTCCGAAGATGCGGGCGAAGATCCGATCATGCATGGGATCCTGATCACCCCTAAGGACCTCAAACCAGTCCCAGGAAAGCCAGGGGTTTATCTCGCCAAGCATGAATCTCCCGAGGTCACAGTGACCGTGACGGTCCAGCCCGACGGCAGTACAACTATTGAGACGGATCCGGAATCCGACATTTTCGAAAACACATTGCACGCCTGAGAACCTTTGGGCAGGAAGGGGCCGGGCGATTAGTGTCATTGAATTGTTCCAATTCCAGCATGGATTGGAATGCAAGATGGCTCAGTTGAATTTGTACGAAGTACCAGCTGTTTTCAGATGCGGCAGAGTCTGTCAGGAGTGCTCCATTCGTGGTCCTTCATTGCGACGCGTGAACTCCAGCTTGTCGTTGTGTGACATTGGATGCTGTATGTCTATCGCCTAACAAATGGGTAGAGCCATGAATGAGATTGATCTGGGCGGAAGAAAAGTAATCGTGGTTCAACTGGTGTACTTCACCAAAGACTCCTCGTGCTCGGAATTTAGGTTCTACGCTCCTTCAGATTCTTGGCTTTCCACGGGACACAAGAGCGTAGGCGAGTTGGTTGCTCGGCTGCCAAAGGAGGTCACCGTCAAGACGATTTCCGAAAGAGATGGTTGGGCTCCTGTCGAGTCAGCAAAGAGTATGATTCGTGATCCGGATATGTTGGCAATTGCGCGTGCGGTCGTCTGGAAGATGCCTATTATGGGCGTTAGTAAGCATGATAGCTTGCCGCAGGTGGAGCCATACGATAACAACGAGCAACTAGGCATGTCCTTTTGGATCATCGATTCAGGCTTGAATAACGTGCTATCGGTCGCTCAGACTCTCGATGTGGTAAGGGCCCAGTTCGAGGATGAGTTGGACAGGCTGAGGGGGCAAATTCAGAAAAGCTCTTGATCTTTCCATCGAACTACCTTACTTGAAACTTCATCGCTTCTTACGGCTTTGAAGTGTTCTCTACATTTCGTGGTGGCTCTGTCCGCTTCTAGTTTGGCTTCCTCGACCGGAAGTCGAGCTAGTGCGGCTACAAATGCTCTAATCCAAAAGTCTCCATTTTTCATTGACGTGCGCTCGTGTGGGGTGGCTCTTATTATCAGTCCTTCGGGTGCTGTCAAGTACTCGCTGCCTAGGTCGACGGCAATTAGGAGGCGGGGGCCCTTGGTTCAATGCTAAAGGGTGTAGTGGTCCCGTAGGTTCTTTATCATCTCAGCTAGTATTGGGTTCTACGTGAGAGGAGAAGTCGACAGTTGAGGCTGAAGGGCGATAGCCTCCGGTTTTTGGCCGGTAACCGTCCCATGAGCATCCTCAATGTGTTGCTATGCCCCGACCCACTGCTCGTCGCGGTCGGCGTGGGCCGAGACGCGCTGACCCAGAAGCCGCCGGCAGGCGCCAAGCTACTGCTCATCCCGCAACACAATTTAGTGCTCGCCAGCCGTGGCTCGGCCCAGTTGTTCTGAAGTTCTACGAGCTCTGCCTTCAGGCCAGCTTCCGCGCCGATTTCACCATGGAGCAGCTCACTTTCCCCACGCGGCAAGTGAGTTGTCGCACCGAAGCGAGATTGAATTCACTCGAATATCAAGAACTTGACCAATGACGCTGCTGGTCGCGCAGAGAACGAACAGCGCGCATCTCGGCGAGCATCCGCACGGTAGAGGGGTGCTTGTTCTTGAATGAGTTGCAGCGCACGAACTCGATATCCTGCCAGAACCACAGAACGGCCTGCATCATTTGTTCGAGCAGCTCGGCCGGTAACGTGATTCGGTCGAAGCTTGGGTGACGCGGAGCGCTATCAGGGACAAGAATTTCATGATTGCCAACTTGGATCGACGTTCCAGGGGATAGCCAGTTCCACCAAAGGGATGGGCAGAGGTTGTGCAATTCCTCCGCCGACCGGCCATCACCGTGACGCAAAGCGTTGCTCAGCTTTTGAAGAATTAGCAGGTCATCGTTACAGCCGAACAGGTCCAGGGGTGCAGACATAAGGGCTTGGAAATGCGCTTGGATACTATGGCTCTTCCCTGTGTCCCACAGCGCTTTCTTGACCTTGTCGACAAGGTCTGCCTGGTTCCGTTCGGCAACTTTCACGAGCATCCCTCGGAGCCCGCGCTCGAACATGGACTGAGTCGTCAACAGATAGCCTTCGATTGTGGCGTGGTGAAGGGCTGCGAAGTCGTCGTGAGCGAACTCATCTTCGGTGGCCGTGCTTCGCTGAAGTTGATCCAGACGATCTTCCAGAGCTTGCAGGGACGGTCGCACCACCTCGTTTCGATACATCTCCAGCGCAAATATCTGATTGGTTGCATGGACCGCATAATCCATCTTGATCCAGCGTAGTTCTTCCAGCGGGTTGGTCATCGGGCTTCCTTAGGTGCATTGGAGCTGAGGTGTTATAAGTACTTGAATTGCTAACCAAGGAGTGCATGTGGGCCTGACAACTCTGCAATCGATCAACGCCGAAATCAAACAACTCGAAGCCCAGAAAAAGCTGGTGGAGAAGCGCGACGGCGAAGTGCCCAAGGCGCTGGCGATCCTCCGGAAGTATGCAAAGGTCTTAAGCCCTGCCCAGCGGCGGCAGGTGGCCAGACTCATTGGGGAAGCGATCGATGCCAAGGCCACGCGTGCGAAGGCTGTCACGGGAACCCGTGAGGGCCGCAAGCTTGGCAAGGTGGCTCCGAAGTATCGTCTTCCAAGTGGGGAAAGTTGGGCGGGTCGGGGTTTGACTCCAAAGATCTTCACTGCATGGGCCAAATCTGCGGAGGGAAAGGCGTGGGCTCAGGCCAACCCCGGCGCGAAGTTCCCGCCAGCCAATGGCACGGTGAAGAAGGCACCCGCCAAGGCTGTCAAAAAGGCGGGCAAGGTGGCAAAGAAGGTCGCCCGAAAAGCCGTCAAAAAGCCAGCGAACAAGTCTGCCGCGAAGACGGCGACTAAGAAGGCCTGATCGTGCCCGGCCTGTTCCCAAAGAAGAAGAGCCGGCTCTCATCCCAAGGCAAGGCCGTCGTGGCTGCGCACGCGCTCCTGGACACGATGGAGGGCCGTCTTGACGAAAAGGCAGCCGGGCGCTGGTTGCGAGAAGAAGTGGGGCTTCAATGGTCAATGCTGACCTGCCTCCAGTACCTCTCCGGGAAGGAAGCCTTGGGTGCGCTGAAGGCGTTGCCGAACGATTGGTCTGAGCGCGGCCGCACCAAGCAGCACCTGCAGGCAGCCTCTATCTTGTCCGCCCATGCTGTCGCAAACATGCGGCAAGACGGGAGGATGCTGTGCGCCAGCGATTTTGCACATCAACTGAAGGGCAAGACGTTGGAGCAGTGGTCTGCTGAGAGATCAGATGCACTAGGGTGAGCGTGATTCGTCGTCGACGCTGGGCGGGATCTGACACCGCCTACGAGATGGGTTTGTAGGCTCAATCCGAGACGCCACCACCTCTCAATTGCGGTTGTAGCCGTGCTCGCGGGAAAGCAGCACGGCCTTCCAGTGGCTTTCCCGCTGGCAAATGTCATCTTCAGTGGCCGACAAGTCGGCGATCTCCAGAATGGCAAAGCGCAACGCATGGCGGCGCTCATCCGTGGCCTGAAGACCAAATTCCTTGCGCAGGGCAACGTTGCCTCCGTGACTATTGGCCGCGTAGGCGCACCAGCGCCCCCAGATACCGTCCGCCCCGGACGCTTTGCCCACGTAGAGGCAACCGGTGGCCGTGTCGGTAATGACGTAGATCCCTTTGACCGAGGACAATGCCGCACGCCATGCCGCTGTCTGCTGACGCACCACAGTGTCCAATTGCGCCTTGGTCAGGCTTACCGCCTTGAAGCCTGGAAAGTCTGAGATGGACAGCCGCTCAGCCAACAGCTCCATCATCGCCAAGTCCTCGGCCAGCGTCTCGCCGCGTGGATACGAGTGGCGCTCAGTGTAGAGGCTTTGGAGGTAAAGGCGTCCAACCCATGCCTCGCACGAGGACACCCGTTCCAGCGTGTAGTAGAAGTGCGGCTTGGGATCGGCTTCCTCGACGTGATCGAGGGAGCGGAACAATCCTGCGTAAAGCCAACGCGTAGGCGCTCCAGTATTGACTAACGAAACGACAAACTCACGCTGAAAGTTGCGTTTGGTTTGCCAGCGCTGCCATTCGTCGAAACGGCCCTCCAAAAACACGTCCAACGGGCGCTCGTTGCCGTTGTAGCGTGCCAAGTGGACCTTGGCCTTCTTTGCATCGAAGGTGGGCTCCCATGCCCGGAGCAGGTCAAACAGCCGCATGGTTTCTATCCTCGGAAGTGACGAACCCTACACGCCTTGGCGTGCTCGGCCAGGTGCGCCGGATTGGGGCGATGCGGCGCAGATGCGGGCAGGTCCAAATGCTTACGCTGAAACGCGGCGTAGTCGGTGGCGAGCAACGACGGGGCCACGGCCACGGTATTCTCGGGCGATACCCAGAGCAACCCGCAATCGAAGAGCGTATGGAGATCAGCCCGCAACAACAGGCCGTTGTCCAACCGGTTGGTGTGGTCGCCCTTGTGGGGCAGCACATGCGCCGCTTCCAATACTTCCACCGCCGAGCACCCGGTGATGGCGCAACGCGCACCGTAGGCGTCCAGCAGCTTGGCGCGGAACAACGGTTGGCCTCGGCGCTGGGCCACCGCACGCATCGCCCATACCCGGGCATCGTGGGTGCTGTCCACAGGGGAGTTGAACGCATCGGCTTGCGCCTCAGCCTCAGCCCTAGCTTGCTCGTCCATCGCCAAGGGGGACGCTTGCCATTTTCGCTCGCCAATCGGCAGCAGATCCCAATGCCCGTGCTGGGCCGGGTTGAACAGCACGTAGCGGGTGCGCCGCGGTGGGCCAGCGTCCACCAGCTTGAACAACAAGTTGTGGGGGTGGCCTTGGTCGCTTCGCCAGCTCTCGCGGGCATAGTTGTAGTGAACCCGGCTGGCACTGTTCACCGTGAACAACTCTACATCGGCCCGGGCATTGCCCAATGGATCGTTGGGAAACCGCTCGCGGTCCCATGCTTCCACTTCAGCCAGGGTTGCACTGCCCAGTTCGGCGATGGCCTCGGCCGCCCGCCAATACTTCACCCCATTGCGCTTGGTGCGTGGTTGGGCCATGGGCTAGCTTCTCTGTCTCAACGCGCGATCAGGATCCAGTGTCTCCCAGTAATGCTCGCCGTTGAGGCGTTGGAGAGCCCTTTCAAAGTCAGGGAGCAGGGCTGGGTTACTCATCAGTTGCGCGTGAGTCAAAGAGAGAAAGGCCTCGCGATCATCACGTATCCCAGCCACCTTCAAGTCGATCGCCTGTTGAATGTCAGGGCGGTCATGGGAGCCCACGTGCTTGAAGCAGGGCAGAGCGTGACGCTCCATCCTTGTTTCCTGGGGGGCTGGTTGCTCGCCAAGCAGCTTGAGAAGGTCGGCCTTGGATTCTTCAAATATCGCGCGAAACGCCGGGCCCCTGGCTTCCAAATCCTTCTCTAGGTACACTGATTGCAGAGCGGACTGAAGCGCCGCTTCTATTACTATTCTTTCCGCGTAGATGTGTCGCGAAAGGTCTGCCGTTGCTGACTGCAATGCGCTCGCCCGGCTGATGTTGTGCGTGATGTCTTCCAACGCCTGGTTGAGCGTGTCAAAGAACGACCTCGGGGCTTTGTACGAATCGGATAGCGGGGCCGCACTGCGGGGTGTAGCAGTCAGTGAAGTTGGAAATCCGGTAGAGCTTGGGCTGCCCGGTTGCTTGGGTTGGATGCCGATTCCAAGCGGGCCCACAGGAAGTGAACCCATCCCGCGCCGCTTAGGTTTGAAGCTGCATACCGGGTAGTTGGAGCAGGAGTGAAACGCCCCGTAGGGGCCGGTTCGCAGCACCAGCACGCCTTGTTTGCAAGCCGGACACGCTTCTTCGTTGATCGCTTCACCATCGGTGTCAGTGATCTCCACGCACCCGTCTTCTTCCAGTTCCCGAAGGAATATTGAGCGTTGGCCCCGGGCGGTGAACATCGCCACGGTGCGCCGGGCTCGGGTCAGCGCTACGTAGAAGAGCCGGCGCTCTTCGCCCAGCGGGAACGTCTCTCCCTCGGGCATCGCCAGGGCCAACACCGGATCGTCGGTGCGGGTGTTGGGGAAGCTTCGCCGACGTGGGGCGCTGATCATTTCCGGAAGGATGACGTAGTCCGCTTCGCCGCCTTTTGAGCGGTGGATGGTCAAGAACGACACGTCCACCCAGCGGTTGAATCGGCTTTGCCTCATCGGTACATACTGCCGATCGGCGTTGTAGCGGCCCAACACGTAAACCGACACCTTGCCGTCGCGCCCCGGTGGGATCGTGCCGTCGCGCACGCCCTCCGCCAGGTTCATTAGGAAGCGGTCGATTGCATCGGCCAACTGGTCCTTGCTGTCCACCTGGAACGCTTGGAGCACTGGTCCTTGGGCAGGGGTGTTCGAATGCACGCGCTTGGCGATCTGCCCCGGGTTCTTGGAGACAAACGCACTGGAGACGTCACACAGCGCCTGGGGGCAGCGGAACGTTTGCTCTAGCTTGAGCATCTGGCCGTGGCCAAACCAATGGCGAAAGCCGGTCATGACCGATACGTCCGCGCCGGCAAAGCGGTTGATCGACTGCCAGTCGTCGCCCACGGCGAAGAAGAAGCGACCCTTGTCTTGGACCAGTGCTCGGCACAACCGTGCTCGGGCCCGTGAGGCGTCTTGGAACTCGTCGGCCATCACCAAGTCGTAAGGCGATTCCACGCGACCGCTTTCTAAGTGGCAGGCGGCGAGGTTGAGCATGTCCTCAAAGTCGATTCCATCCTCGGCCGCCAAGGCTTGGTCCCACGCCGCCATCACTGGAACGGCGATGTCCAGGAACATCTGGTGGCGCAGCTTGAAAGTGTCGGCGGGCATCACGTCCAACCGCTGCTGCAGATCCGAGGCGCTCAAGCCATTGCTCTTTGCGTGGCTCATGAACGTGCGCACCAGCCCAATGAGCTCGACCGGCTCCATGGGCTTCTGGCCGTCCTTGGGAATCTCCCGGTCCGGGTTGGGATCGAGCACCAGCCCACGGGCGGTCAGTTCGCGCTCCAGGCGGTCCAGATCGTCGCCGTGGCGCAACCCGTGGCTGGTGGTCTCAAACAGCGCGGTGCTTTTCTCCGCGTGGAGTTGCCGCTTCCAGATTACCCCCTCCAAGTAACCGTCGAAGTGCGCCGGTGGCACACCGTCCGCGTCGAGCGCGAAGTGTTCGTGGAACAAGTCCAAATCGGGATAGTAGAAATCGGGCTTGTATTGCCGGTGCATTTCGTCGGCGGTGCGGTGAGGGTATGGCCCCTCATAGAGATAATCGACCCCGTTCAAGAAGAGCAGATTGGCGATCATCACCTCTTCCATGCTCTTCACCCGCTCCCCGCGGTTGGTGACTAGCAAGCCCTTGCCCTGAGCGTCCCACACGTCCGACGGCTCCCGTGCACCAAACGCCGGGAGGTCCTTCCCAAAGACGAAGCGGAACAGGTCCCACTGGCGGCGGAACGCAGGAGACCGGTCTTTGAGCTGGTCCACGATGTCGGTGAGCTTTCGCACCCCACCGGCTGCATCCGTGGCCCAATCGGGAATGTCGGGCTTTTCCCCGGTTGCCTTGCCGATGAGGCGCAAGCCCAGAGCGTGGAAGGTAGACGCCTCCACGGTCACCTCCGCCATGCCCAAGCGCTCAAATGCCAGCGCCGCGCGCGCCTTGAGCTCTTCGGCGGCCTGCTTGTTGAACGCCAGCAGGACGATTCGCTTCGGGGCCACGAACCCCCGGTTGATGGCGTAGGCCGCTTTGGCCACCATGGTCGAAGTCTTGCCCGAGCCCGCCGAGGCCACAACCTGCACTCGGTTGTCGAAGCACACCACGGCCCTTGCCTGTTCCGGGGTTAGCGGTTTGCTCTCCACCCGGTCCAGCAAGTCCTTGCACGCCACTAGTTCACGTTCCACGTGGGCGGCGTTGAGCGCGGCCCAGGCTGGGCGGTGATCAGCTTCCCACGCCGCCAACGAGCGCACGATCGCCTGGGCCGCTGGTCCCAGCCGGGCCGCCACGCCCGGCTTCTTCAGGCGCGCTCGAAGGGCGGTCGGGTCAACCGCGGGGCGGGACGCCAAGACGTCCTCCTGCTGCTCGTGGGTGAACCAGCGGCGCTGCTCGAAGTAGACCCGCTCTTGCTCTGCCTTGTCGTCCAGCCAAGCGTCGATCGTGCGCTGCTCGCCTTTGAGAGAGGCCACGTCCTCGCGCAGCCGCTTCTCTGTCAACGCCACGTTCAACGCGTGAACCAAAGCGGCTCCTTGGGCGTTAGGTAGCCCATCAGCCTTCACTTCCCGGCTATGCCCAGGATGGAGCGTGATGTCAGTCCAGAAGGTACCGGCGTTGACGCAGTAAGTGGCCTCGTCTTCGACGTTGACGCGGTGGGTGCGCCCCTCCAGCGCCAAGGCGAGCTCCAAGCCCTCCAGGCGCAGGCGCCAATCCGATGATCCCGTTAAGTGCTGGCCTAGCCACGACGGGGCCCATCCCTTCGCAATCCTTTTGCTGTCCATGCCCCGCGATCATCCAACGCTAAAGTGAGAAGCCGATCGCGTCATGATAAGGCGTGAATGCCTTGGTGGGCGGCCGCCTTGGCCAGCGCAGGGCGCCAAGTCCCCTTGGCCATGCGTTGCTGGACGCGGACGCGATAAGCGTCGGGCGAGAGAGCGGGGGTAGGGCCTTTGTGGCGCCGCTGGTTGCACAGGTGGCACGCGGCCACGACGTTGCCCACCACGTCCTTGCCACCGTCCTGTCGGGCCAGGAGGTGTTCTGCTGTGCATCGGAAAGGGGGGGGGCGAACGGGGGCGCAGGCCCAACTCGTCGGGCGAGCGCAGCCACATCGGACCGCCGCAGTAGTAGCAACGGCCTTGCTGGGCGTGGAAAGAACGGGTGCGCAGGGTTTTGAGGGTCTTCGTGCTCAATGGTGGGCTCCGGAATCGAAAAGGATTCCCGCGCCCCATTGGGTGGACCTCGGGCACCCGGAGCCTATTGGCTATGCGGGCACAACGCCGACGCTTTAGCGATCGGCAGCGGCTTTATACGACGTGCCATGGGCCAGAGCAAGAGGGTGACACTCACATGTGGTCGTAGTCTCGGTTGGAACAGCCACGCTGAATCCACGTGGTGATGTTGGCTTGGCAGAGATCGTCGTCTTGACCGTCCACGCTGGTCATGCCTGACGGCGGCGCCGACCACATCTTTTGCAGCACGTAACGCGGTTCAATACCCATGCGGGTCAGGTAGCCAAACACCAGGCGGTAGGGTTGGCTATCAAACGGGACGGCCTGGCCATCGGGTGTGTAGATCTGATGGAATCCCAGCTTGGGGTAAGGCGACCAGTTCAGCCGTTCAACCCCAGCCATGAACACCAGGGGGCATGCGGAGTAGCAGTTGTTGTAAAGGGTGGTATCCAGTCCCTTGCGTCGAATGTAGGCACCGGCCTTCATGGCTTCATCGATGTAGCCCCCGCCGCTTCCCAACATGACCACTTCTACTGTGGGGTTTGCCTCGATGGCGTCTCCGATCTTCTGTGCAAATCCGGCCTCGATGTCACCCAACACCTTCAGGGCGCGACCCTCGTTCGTCACCACATAGAACGAGGATTGTCCCTCCTGCTTGATGTAGGCCTTGGGCAGGCCTAGCTGGCCGGCGCAGTCCAGGTTCCAGGTGATCACACGTTCATCGTGCGGCATGTCCAACATGCGCTGAGCAGCGCTGGCGAAGTTGCCCAGGGAATTGCCCATGATGCGGAGATCTGAAGCATTTTCGGTGGTTTGGGTCTCGTAGTCCGGCTTGTATTCGATGGCCAGTGGGGCGACCAAGTCCGCCTTGTCCAGCAACTGGCCGAGCACAAAACACGTGTGCTCAGGGATGTGGATTTCGTTGAACGCCGTGCCGGCCGAACTTGCCCCATCAATGGACACACCTGATCTGGCTCCCTGAAAACGGACGCCATGAAGCCGTTTCAGGCGGCAGCTTTGAGCTGCCGGGCATAGGTATTGGGCGATTGGTAGCCCAGCGCCGAGTGTAGCCGGGCTGGATTGTAGAAGCCGTGGATATAGGCCGCGATGGATTGGCTGGCCTGTTCGCGGCTGGAGTACGGCTGGGCGGCTTCTTCGGTCTTGAGCGTGGCAAAAAAGCTCTCGGCCACGGCGTTGTCCCAGCAATTTCCACGCCGGCTCATGCTTTGGACCACCCCATGTGACTGCAGGAGCTGGCGGAACTCGTTGCCCCAGTACTGCCCACCCCGATCCGAATGGAAGATCAGGCCAGGTCGTTGCCGATGCAGGGCCCAGGCATTGGCAAAGGCCTTGACCACCAGGTCCTCGGTCATACGTTCGGAGACGCTGTATCCAAGCACCTGCCGGGTCTGGACACTGATGACCACGGCCAGATGCAGCCATCCCTGCCGGGTAGCGACATAGGTGATGTCTCCAACCCACGCCGTCGGCCCGGTACCCGCAGCGAACTGCCGATCCAGCAGATTCGGGGCGAGCTGGCTCGAGCTGCCAGGGGAGGCCTTCGGGCGGAACCGCCCTTTGATATTGCCTCGGATGCGCTCCTCGGCCATCAGCCGCGCCACGCGCTTGTGCCCGATTGGATGATTCCGGGCTCGCAACGCCCTGACCAGCCGATGCCGTCCATAGCTGCACTTACTGGCCGCATGAATGGCCCGAAGCTCCGCGCGGAGCACCGCATCGGCATCGTGCGTGTGGGCAGACTGTCGGCGCAGGTAGTCATGAAAGCCCGAGACAGATACCCCGAGAACACGGCAAAGCACCCTGGTCGGGTAGCGAGTCCTGTGGCTGGCGACGAAGGCGTACCTCACTTGGACTCTTTGGCAAAGAACGCCGCCGCTTTTTTTAGGATTTCCCGCTCCATCCGCAGGTTGGCATTTTCGGCCCGAAGGCGGCTGATCTCGCTTTCCAGATCGGTGGCGGGTCTACGGGCCTCCGAAGTCAACGACCGGCCGGCCCGAACAGCGTCAACCCAGTTAGCCAGGGTTTTGACCGACATCTCCAGTTGGCGAGCGGCTGCGGCTGGGCCTAGTGACTCGGCCAGTTCTACAGCCTGATGCTTGAACTCATCGGTGTAACTGCGGCGGGTGATATGAGACATGAGGAACCTCCAAGTGCGATCAAAGTATCGCTTCTTGGCGTCCGCTGACGGGGAGCCAGATCAACCAGCCTGGAACACCTTCGTGCCCAATGCCTCCCTTTCTTCGATCAGCTTTCTCAGCCGCGCGACCACCGCCGGATCATCGGCGTGTGCCTTCGGTTCATCGGCTGCAGGAGCGGGTGTTTCATCCGGAACGGTGGCTGGTTCGGGTTCCGCGACAGGTGCAGGAAGCGCTATCGGTTCGGGAGCCGCAGTGGGCGGTGAAGTGGGTGCGTTGCATCCAGCGAGCATGGCCATGAAGGCCAGCCCAATGATTCGTTGGCTCATGGTGATCTGTTCCCCTGTTCGCCAAAGCATAGTGGAACTCAGATCTTCCAGCGCTTCTTTCAAATGGAAACCCTTGTGGCACAGGAGCTGTTCGAGTTTTTGGGTGCGTGAGGATAAGTAAGGGGGTCAAGCCAGCTCGGCTTCGACGCTACCCAATAGGAGAATTTCCATGAGCAAACCAACCCTAACGCTGTATCGAATGACCGCCGACCACACTGGCGAGCACCTCCACGTCCTGTTCCAGGATGACCATCCGACGCTGCCGCCAGTCCTTGGTTCGTTGGAACCGGTTGAGGTCTCCGTGGAGCACCCTTTGAGGATGACTGAGAGAGAACGCTGGCTGCATCGATGCAACCTGATGGACCGAGGGTGGACCGTGTTCGGGTCGCATCACCCATTCGGATGAGGAGGGGGCCTTCGGGCCCCTTATTCGTTCTGGCGCCGGGCTTGGGAAGAGCAAAAGCCCAGTCAATGGCTGGCAATGACTGAGATTGCCCGAGGAGAGCGGATCGGGCGCCTACCCAGTTGCGCTAGCCGCCAAGCTCTCCACCAGATCACGAGGGGAGGGCGTTCTGAAACCTTGCCACTTCTCCGGTGGGCGCGGCTGACGGGTGCGAAGCCTTGGGGCCACGCGTCCGTGCGCAACTGCTTCTCACTCCTTCTCTTCGTTTCGGCCTATGGGGCGCCTGCGCTGCCGGTCAGTTGCTGACGAGGTGCTGCACGGCCTTTCGACTCCCCGAATCGGTTCGCGAGCAATCCGCTTAAGCCCAACGGAGAAAAAGCGTTGCTAAGAAGACCCAGCCCGCCACCCACCGCCTCGATCATCCCGGAGGGCGATGGGAACGCCAAGTTTTGGAGCATGGCAGCGCAAGATTTGTTGATCGGTTGCGTGCGCGAACTTCAGAACGCGAGGCCCCAACTTGGGGGCCTTCTTGCTGAAGCGGGATCGTTCCTACGTCTGGGTAAGTTGTGTCCAAAGCACCAGGATCATCATGGGCAACCCACTCAACAGCCCGAACACCCACAGGGCGCCCATGAGAGTCAGCGGCGTCATGATCCACCACTGCCACCAAGTGAACCCGTGATCGCGCTGCCGAGCCTCCCAGGCCGCCGCGGGGTGATTCTGTTCTACCTTCCGCGTTCCCCGCCGGGCCATGAGCGGCCCGACAATGAACCCGAAAGGGCCGAGGAAGAGCAGGGACAGCGAATACCACCAGAAGAATCGCTCCCGGGGAGTCCTCACACTTTTGATGTTCCGGCTAGAAGGCGCGGTTACACGATCTGGGTGGGCAAAACGCAGGGAAGGGGGCTGGCTCTTCATTGGGCGTAGGCCTTCCAGGTTCCATCGGTCTTGGCATACCGCAAGTTTTTGTCGACCGGAAGCGGGACTCGATTGCCCATCATGTCCATCACCACTGTGCCTCGCGTATCGCATCGATAGCCGTCCGCGTCCTCCGCCCGCGTGCACGCGGTCAGGGTGAAACCATCGATCGTGACGACGGGGGCCGAGGCGCTTTGTGCCATCAGGTCGGCAAGGGCTTGCTTGGCTTCTCCTTGGGACGGCTTGCTGCTGCAGCCGGTGAGGCAAAGGGCCGCGGCGGCGGCCAGAGTCCATGCTTTCATGTCGTTTCTCATCCTATTGGTGGGCGCTCAGGTCCCGGTGTTCAGCGATCGCGGTTGCCGTCGGCGTTAAACCCTGCGATCCACATCCTGGCGTCCTTGAACGGGGTCAGCAGGCCACTCGGCCCCGGATGAAGGTCGGAGGTTTGGATGAAACCGGACACCCACGCCACCCGAAAGGCCACATCAACGGCTCGATCGGACACACCGGGGCGGCTTACGTTGACGACGAAAGGCTGCGCCGGCGGGTTGGGACCGGTCGAGCGGCTGGCCCCGGTGTTGGGCTTGCCCGCAGGCACTCGAATGCCCGTCAGCGTGTCCCGCCCCTTCCAGAGCGCCGACGTGTTGAGCTCCGCTGTGTCGCCCAGGTCATCCGTCTCGGTCACTGCCGCCCTGGAGCAGGTCCGGAAGGTCTCGGTGGTTGAGGCGGAAGAGCTAGTCCAGATGCGGGCTTCGACCGTCCAACACGGCATAGAGGTGCCCCATTCCTGGAAGGTCAGCGCGACGCGCGGCCACTCCAACTTTCCGAGCTGGGCTTGCTGGTGGTTGTCGCCCTTGAAGAGGCCCGGCAGCTTCCCGGCCCCACTGAGAGGCGTGTAGGCGGCTCCCAAGCCGTTCGAGCGTCCAGGCGCCGCCCGGTTCGTGGGGGAGGACTTGATGCCGATGGCCTGCTGCCCGGCGTCCTTGAGGCTGGCCCCAAGCTGGCGGAAGAAGCCAGGCCTGTTCGGAGCCGCCGTGACCTCTTCCTGGGCAAGGACGGGGAGGGAGAAAGACAGTGCAAGGAGCGAGGCGACCGCTCCGTGTCGTGAGTGCTTCATATGCAGCCCCTGTAGACCGCCAACCCGGCGGCATTTACGATAATCGCAGATGTGCAACCGAGTTCCAACCGTCAAACTGAGAGGGAATTCAGCTGTGGTGCAAGTTTTCGGATGCCGCAACCCAAGACGCCCTCGACGATCTACGGCAAACGCCTGCGCAGTGCGCGGATCGCCCGAGGTTGGACGCAGGCACAACTGGCCGAGCGCATCGGGATGGTGGACTCAGTCTCTGGGGCGACCCGGGTGAGCCGCTACGAGACCGGGCAGCACGACCCGGACCCAGCTACGTCTGAGGCGCTGGCCAAAGCGCTGGGCCTGCCGGTCGCGTATTTCCATGCCACGTCGGACACGCTGGCGGAGATCATCTTGCTGGTCAGCAAGCTGCCTGCGGCCAAGCAGCGAGAAGCCCTTGAGAAGCTCAAGGATTTCGCCGGGAAGAGCAAGTCCTGAATCTCGACGCGTTGCCCCCACCGGAAAACAAGCGAGTCAGGCGTCCGTCGGCCAGGTGATACGCAATGGCCCTGTCGCCACCGGTAGGTTGCAGGCGGTCTACCTCAAGATTCTTCTCTTGGCGCCGATAGGCGAGTAGGCCCTCGGTAGGGGGCTACTGCCAACGTCCATGGAGGAACAGGCTTGAGGAAGACGCTGATATTTGGAAACGGCCTTGGCATGGCCTTGGATCCAGAGTTCTTCTCGCTGGACAATGCGATCGGAAGGGCTTGGGAGGGCGAGGGTGTCTTCAACGAGGAGACACGAGCGCTGGTCAGGTGTTGCCTGGTCGACGACGGGGACACCGAGCGGCCCCACGCAGAGGAGGATCTCGATAGCCTCCAGCTGGTCGTATCGTCCTGCGACTTCTTGGCCCACATGGGCAGAGGCGGCGCCCACTGGCTCAGCGAGCACGGCCAGCGCTTCCCAGCAGCCGTGCGCAAGTTCCTCTATCACACGGCACTCGAGCTGCATCAGCGCGACTTGGCGCTTCCCATGGAGTTCGCGGTTCCACTTGCAGCGTTCCTGCATGAATCGCGTTCACATGTGGCAACACTCAACTACGACAACTTGCTGTATCAGCGGATGATCGAGGCGCGAGTCCTTGACGGCTACGGCGGCGCACTGGTTGACGGACTGCTTTCCTCAGGCTTCTCCGCCGAAAACCTGGAACGAAAGTGGGGCCGGACCTTCGGCTACTACATGCATTTGCACGGTTCCCCGTTGTTCGTCGATCAGGATGGCGTGGTAGTCAAACTCACCCAAGGGGCTTTGGGCAGCGACGAAGATGTGGTTGGGTCGCACATCGTTCTGACGCACGTGAAGCACAAGCCCACAGTGATTGCCGCTTCCTCGCTGCTGCAGAGCTACTGGGAGCACCTCGAGAAAGCCTTGGCTGAATCGTGTGAGGTTCTTCTCTTTGGCTACTCCGGATTGGACGTTCATCTCAACGAGTTGCTTGAGCGACGGGCCCCGGACAAGATCCGGGTGGTCGAATGGGAAGGGGCTGGAACATCGGAAGATAGGCAGGCGTTTTGGAACAGGCAGTTCGGGAAAGACGTTACCATCACCAGGATGGGTAACATCCTCGAGTTCGTTGATTGGGCATGAATGCTGCCGTAAGCCTCAACTAATGGAGGGTTGCATGGATATGCGACAACGCGCCGAGCAACAAGGTTGGGGGCGGCACTACTCCGCCAGTGCTGAGTTCAGGATGACCTTCGATGCCATGCAAGCAGCAATAGACGGACTGCCGTCGTTTCTTGCCGAGCGCGGGAGGGAACTTGAGTTTCCTCAACTGCATAGCGCTTGCCTGTTGGTGGATATGGACCTGATCTGTGCGCTGTTGGACGCTGGGATTGCAGCGGATACGTATCCCTGCACAGAGGACGAGGACGACGAACCCGCGCTGGTTTGGCTGGCTCAGGATGAGGTTATGGGGACGGATGACAAGATCAGGGCGGCCACCCTGCTGCTGGACCGGGGCGCAGACATCAATGAGGGTGGGGCGCTCAACTACGCAAGAGAAGCGGGAGACGATCTTTTTGCAGCCTTCCTCTTGAGCCGCGGCGCCTCGGAATGTGACTAGCGCGACGAAGGCATCTGCGCGAACAAGCGCGATTGCGCGCTTGCTTGGAGCTTTGACGGTCCAGCGAGCCAAACCTGACCCGTCTATTCACCTCATCACGTTGTCGGGCGAGCGCAGTGAGTCCGGCCACGCCTATGAGGTGGCTCGAACAGTAGCGCTTGCGGCAAAGCCGATGCTTGCGCGCTGAGCGCGCGTGCAGAAGGCGAGTCTTGGACAAGTCGCCGCCAGATTGGTTCTGGTTTGCCTGGCTGGATCAAGCGCAATTACACGCCTCGCCCGTAGGCCCGCGCCACCATCGTCTTGCCGCAGATCTCCTTGCCGTTTTCGGTCCGAATCACCTGCGGTAAGCCTCGGGTCAGTGCCAGCCGGTCCAGCACCCGTGCCACGCCGTGGTCGGAGATCGCCCGTTCCACCTCAATCGCCACCGCCTCATGCGTGGCATCGTCGACGATGGTCATCCCCACGCCGTAGCGCTTGTGTCGCTGTGCCAGCGCGGGGATCCGCTCGAGCAGTTCGACATTGCGATCAGGACGGGGGACATAGCGCAGTGCGCTGGCGCTCATCCGTACCACGGCCAGTGCCCGCCGCTCACCGAGCCCGCGCTCCTGCAAATACCGCACCAGCGTCCTGCGCGCCGGTGCGCCGGTGCGCTCACCATCTTTTTTCGCAGGGCGCCCTTGATGACGTCGTTCTCCAGCAACTGCTCGGACAGCAGCTGCTTCAGCCGCGCATTCTCCGACTCCAGCTTCCTGAGCCGCTTGGCTTCCGGCGCACTCATGCCGCCAAACTTGCTGCGCCACAGGTAGTAGGACCCCTCACTGAACCCGTGGCGGCGGCACAAGTCTTTCACCGTCATGCCGGCCTCTGCCTCACGCAGGAAGCCGATGATCTGTACTTCGGAAAAACGCTTCTTCATGTCCAATCTCCGTCTCGTTGGGGATTGAACTCCAAAGCGCCGAGCTACTTAGAACCGGGGGACGATGGCGTCTAGCCCGCTTTCATTCATTCAGCATCAGGAGCTTCTGTTGCGCGCCCTAGAGCGCCTGAGTGAGAAGGGATGAGAAGATTTGAGATCTCATTGATCTGCCAAAGATGAAGCTAGAGGACTCCGAGCGCATTCCTGATAGCGTCAGGTGTAAGTCCAGATTAAACCAACCATATGCATTCAGACGCTTTCAACACCAGGCTTCACCTTCCTTCCACTTACGTCGCGTGCCTGTATCTGTCAGCCGCTGCGCTGCTGCTAGCGATTGCTCCGAGTGCTGGAGCTCGGCCTGATGATCGGATGTATGAACCCCTCACCGCCCATGCCACGTTGGACTCTGCTGCAGCAGCTGATTTCGTGATCGTGCGGCTTCATACCACTTTTGAGCTATTGCCCGATGGCCGCCAAATCACGACCGAGGACAGAGAGATACGGCTTCAAACGCAGCGTGCCGTCGAGCAGTTCAGCCAAGAAAAATTCGAGTACGTTGAGGGCAGGGAGACCCTTGAAGTTCTTGAGGCATACGTGATTGACGTTGACGGCGCCCGGCACAACGTTCCACATGACCGCATCTATACGCAATTGACCGAGGCGGGCGCATCTTCAGCGACTCATGCCGATGGCAAGGTTCGCGTGGTGGTATATCCGAGCTTGGCTCAAGGCGCGCGCATTGTAATTCGCACTAGAAAGACACAACGGGAACCTGCGCTGCCCGGCTATTTTGGGTTTGCAACAATGTATGGGCCGCACCACCCCATGGAAGATGTCCGCATCACCGTCATTATTCCCGATTCGACGTCGATGTAGGTTGCTGCCCGGGGCTTTATGGGTGGTGAGCGCAAGTCGGCAAATGGAAAATCGAAATGGGAATGGTCTCTACGCAACCTCAACCCCATTTCAATGCAAGCGCGATCAGGCCCCATCTCAGAGTATGCAGACTTTGTGATGGTTAGCAGCTACAGCGATTGGCGGGAGCTTGCCTCGGCTTATCACTTGAAAGCGGCACAATCTGCGCGTGTGACCCCCAGAATTCAGGAGCTCGCGGACAAGCTGACAGCCGGACTTGGCGATTCGCATGAGCAAGCCGCGGTGTTGCATCGATGGGTACTGCGCAATATCCGATACGTTGCTGTCTACCTTGGAAACGGAGGGCTTGTTCCAAACCCAGCACAGCTGGTGTTGGACAACAAGTATGGGGATTGCAAAGACAAGGTTGCGCTGCTCCAAGCGTTGCTCGCTGCCAAAGGCATTGAAAGTACCCCTGTACTGATAGGCACCCAAAATGGTCCGACGTTGGCGCCAGTGCCTGTAGTTGGCCAGTTCGACCATGCGATCCTATACCTGCCAGATCAAGAGATCTACGTTGACCCAACTTCGGAAAGAGCGCGATTCGGCACACTGCCCAGCCAAGATAGAGGCCGACCAGTCCTGCATACGGCTGACGGGAGGCTGGCGCGAACCCCGGCGGCAGACTACGCGTCCAATCGCTCCGAGGCTGTATCAACCTATCGATACGATGCAGATGGCAATGCGTTGATAACGCAGCGCTTCACCGGAGGGGAGCTGTCGGAGATCGATATGCGTAATTCGATTGCGGGTCTTGGTGCGTCGGCGCGCCCCAAGGTTGTGGCGGCTGCAATTAGCGAGGCTGGACTGCAAGGAGTAGGCACCCTAACTTCCAGTGCCCCCCCTGACGACCTGGATAAGCCATTCGAGGTGCGTTTCGAAATTCAGGCACAAAGCATGCTGAATTTTACTAGGCCAGGCTCTACAGCTTTGCAGGCATTGGTGGCAGCCGAGTCAATGCGAGACCGGGTTAGGGGCACTCCGACCCAAGCAAATCTCACACCTTATGACTGCTCGGAGACAGATCGAAAAGAGGTCTACCAGCTAGATTTTCCTTGGGAGGTCTCTATTGTACAGATTCCAGAGGATGTCAATTTCGAGAATGAGGCGGGCTCTTACACCGCTACCTGGAGGCAGGAGGGGCAGCGCGTAATTGCCAGCCATCGACTGATGGAGCGTGCTATGCAGGGGCCGGAGAAGCTCTGCACAGCCGGGGACTACGTGCTGCTTCGCCAGCTTTACCAACGTATACGGCGCAGCTTTGATGAACGCATTCATTTTAGACCGCTTCACGATACGTCTGCGCAGCCCGCTCGTGCTCCCTCGAGCGGGACGCCCCCGGCCTAAGTTTGCAGCAGGTCGGCGGGGAACTTCTCATCCAAGGTTGTAAAGCAGGGAGCCGTGTGCAAGTTCTGACAGGTCGGACAGAGCTAGAAGGGGTGTACCCGGCTGCCGTTGGGATTCCGACGAAAACGCATCAGCAACAGTCTCCCTCAATTGACTCTGCTGCCAGCCCCATATGCCATTGATGTATAAGTGAAATATGTGAATTGAGAGTAAAATGAGGAGTACGTTAGGCAACATATGTGGCCGAAGCCACATAGTGCTGCCTGTCGCGTTCCCGCCCTCTACAACTGGTGCCCTCGTGCCCAAAGGGGCACGCCTGTAGACCCCCCGACGCCTACTCCCGGTCAAGTCGATACAGACCGCGGGCTTAGACGCTGCGGTATTGTCCCGTTAGCTGGGACAAAGCCAGTTGGCAGCAGCGGCGCTTTGGGAGGCACAGATGCGGCGTCCATCTACACTTTGGTCCAGAGTTGATTGGCAAAGAGTCTGGAATTGGGTGGAAACCCTCGGACCAACTTGGCTGCTCAGTCAGCGGCTACGACATCGGGTAGCGGCGTATATTGCGGGAAGCAGCAGTCCGATTCCCGCCGACCATCAGTGGAGGAAGGCGAAGGGCGCCGGGGCGGCAGGGATCACTATTGTGCTAATCGGATGTCGATGACAACGGGGGACGGGGGCTTGGTCGCAACGTTTGCGAAGTGGAACTTCTCCTCATTCACCAGGAGGAGGGTATGACGCTTCCTTGGCCCCCCGAAACCAGGGTGCTGCAGATTGGTGATCTGGCCGTGGATCTGCGATATCGTCGGCTGATCAGCAGTGACGGAAGCGTTGAGCTACAGCAGCGCGTCTTCGAGCTGCTGCTCTTGCTAATGTCCGAACCAGACAAGCTGTTTACCCGAAATGAACTTTTTGACCGGTTGTGGGCTGGCCTGGTAGTTGACGACGCCAATCTCTCCCAGAGCGTCTGGCTCCTGCGGCGCGCTCTTGGCGAGAATCGCCGCGAGTGGATACGAACGGTCGCAAAGCGAGGTTACGTGTTCAGTCCGCCAGCGCCCGTCATCTGGCATCTCCAGACCGTTAACACAGTATCCCCGTCCATCAACCACTCAGGCTCGTCCATCCCCTCAGACTCATCGGTTTTGCTTCAAGCGATGCCGACGCCGCTGACTGCGACGGATCCAGATCATGGCCCGGAGGAAGTTAAGGCCATAGCACCGGTTGTTAGTGCTGACAAATCCATCAATCGTCAATTGAATAGCATTCGATCCCCGAAGTTCAAGCTTTGGATGGGGCTGCTGATTGCCATGGCGTCATTAGCACTAGTTGTCACCGCAGTCTCACTATGGATGGAACGGGGTCAGGCTCCGAGCGTTGTTTCTGTGGCGCTCCTGGATGTCTCTGGCGAGGGATACGATGACGAATGGGCCGCGACGCTTCTGCGGGAATGGCTGGCTTGGAAGCTGGGGAGTCTGCCGCAGGTCCGTTTGATCGACTCTACCGAACTGTCCGGTGACAAGATTCGTTCACCGCAGATGATTCTGTTCTCGGTCTCGCCGACCAACGACGGCAAGCACACGTTGATCCGTGCACGGATACAGAATGGTAAGCACGAGCAGCGCTTCGAAGCGCGAGGCAGCCGCACGGAACTTCCAGCACTTGTTGATCGAATCTCCAATGAAGTGATGCAGCACCTTCTACGAGATGGCGGAGGCACATGGCCGGCCCTGGAAGTGAATTCTGTGGCCGCAAAACGCTACCAAGCAGTGGCCCAAGCATATCGCAGCGAAGATTGGATGAAGGTGATCTCGCAGGGCAGAGAAGTTCTTGCAGAATCACCGCGATTCGGGCTGATGCACCTGCAGATGACAGAAGCGCAAGCAAGACTGGATCTGACGACCGATGCGATGCACCACATGGAGCTGGCGATTCGCCTGCTTAAGCCCGTGCCTGGAGAGACAGAGGCGTCGCTGCAGGCGATGCGATTGGAGCTAGACCCACGCAAGACCCAAGAGGCAGAAGAGGCGCTTTCCGACCTGCGCAAGAGCTACCCGAGCTACGTGCCATATCGCCAACGCTACATCGAATTGTTGCTGCGCAGCGGACGTTTCAAAGATGCCGTGGCTTTGTTGAATACGCCGCTTTCCTATGAGCAGTCTCCACTGGCTGAGCTACAGCAGCATCTGCAGCTAGCAGATGCTGCGTACGCGATGAATGAGGCCGCACTCTCCGAGTATCATGCCAAGCAGGCGCTTTCCTTGGCCAGCAAAGGCAAGGGCATTGCAGCAAAACAGGGTGATGCACTCTTGCTGCTCGGATACCTGAAGGCTGACTCCGCACCCTTAGAGGCAGCCTTGTTCTACCGGCAAGCCGCTGATCGTCTGCAGATCGCTGGCAACACGACTCGTAGCCTCTATGCCAGCACCATGGCGCAGATTAGCTCGGCCATCGGCACAAACGACCTCCTTCCACTGAAGGCAGCATTAGAGAAAGCGCGCGAGGCGGGAGCCCCCTGGCTGGAGGCTAACCTTCTGATCACGCTCGCCAACTATGCATCGAGTGAAGCGGAGAGGAACCAGTTTCTGAAACAAGCGCTAGACGTGCAGCGTCAATCAGGAAACCTTTCCGGGCAGGGCGATATTGAAGCGGCATTAGCGATGGAGGATGTGGCTCAGCTGCGCCTGAGCGACGCCCACGAGCGGGCCGCGCGAATGCAGGCGCTCGAGCTTGAGGGCCTATCTGGCGCCAACGTTGGCCTCGCGTTAGCTATGGTCTACTCGGTGGAAGGTAAGCCCCGCCGTGCCGCCGAGGCGCTAGATGCTGCGGTCCGAACACTACCCGCCGATGCAGGTTCTTCCAATCCGAAGCGAGTCGAACTTGCTTGCATGCAAAGCGGAATCTGGTTGCGCTTGGCGGATGCCACGCATTTAGCTTCCGCTGCCGCTATGTGCAGGACCCCAACCGATCCTCAGGGCCGCTTCTGGGCGAGCGTCGCGGACACCTCCATACTGCTGGCCAAGGGCGAATTGGAGGCTGCGCGTTTGGAGCACCAGAAGGCTGTCAGATCAGCCGCAAGCCTGCAGAATTCGGCGAAAGTCAGAGCCGAGCCGCCAATAGCAGCTGCCTATCGTCAACTTCGACTTGGTGAGCAGTCCGTCCAGCTCGGCGAGTCAGGCGCCGCGACTGAGTGGTTCTCCAGGGCGAAAAATGCTCTAGGTTCGGATGTCTCGCTAAACCCAATGCTGACTGCCTCGTTGGACATCGGCTATGCAGAAGCTGCTGCATCAAGACGGCAATGGCTCGTAGCTGCACGATATGCTGCCCATGCGCGCTCCAAACTTCCCCCTGGCGCACTGGGAATGCTTGATCGCCTGGATCTCCTCGATATTGCAGCAGCCCGTGCTAAAGGAACGGACGGTGAGGCGCTGACTCTAGCCCGCAGACTGTACAGGAGTGCCGGTGCACGGGAGGAAGCTCGCATTCAGCTTCTTGCATTGACCCAAGTAGACGCCACAGCGCTTGGGCTCAATCAGGAGGAACTGGCGCAACTGCAGCAGATGAAGAAAGACTTTCCAGGAATGTCGCGGGCGAGGCCGCGCAACCAGTTGCCCCCCGGCAGAAATGAGCAGGGGGCTCTCCGCGCTCCGAATTGACATCAGAAGAGGAAAAAATGATCGCACGGGAGAGGTCGACGCCTTCAAGTTGACCGATGCTGGTCAGCCACCTGACATGCTTGAACAGAGGAGGTTGGCGTGCCTTCATTCGTATCCCTGATCCTCGCCCCGCTGCTAGTCCAACTAGGACCGGTGACTTTCGATCAATGGGATTCGGCGGATCTGCGGAGCAGGATGGGTCTGAACACTGGTAGTGCACTGGTTTACGGAGCGACGATGGGGCCGTATCCCAACCATCGATTCGATACGGCCTTGCGCCGTCGCGCAGGCGATGAATCATCGGTCATCCCAATAGTCTCCCGGCCACCGATTTTCAGACAATCACTTTTCCGTCCTGGGCTGCGGGAGCGGAACAGCAAATTCTCTAACTGCGAGCTTCTGCCGCAACGCACTCCGACCACCATGGTGAGGCGCAATGGTAGCTGGCTGCCGGCAGGCGCTGCCTTCCCAGCCCTCAACGACGCATCCGGAAGTTCACTGTGGGCCAACGATTCGTGCTCGGGGGAAGCCATGCGCTGATCTGCCAGCTCGGGGTGGAGATGCGAGTTGAGAAGAAATTGAGGAGCAGCCAGAAGTTGCGGGCAGGAGGCGGCCCGTAGGATTCGACCTCCTTCAGAGTGCCGCCCATTCAATGCTTCCGAACACGAACAGCCACTGCCTGCGCAGCGTCGGGCTACATGATCTGCAGTTGGCCATCGCCAGGGACGAGTTGGTTTTACTATACCAATCGAAGCTCGACCTACATACTCAGCAAGTGATTGGCGCGGAAGCGCTGGTGCGTTGGATGCACCCGGACCACGGTCTGATTGGGCCAGCAAGCTTTATTCCATTGGCCGAAAGAAGTGGCCTGATTCATCCGCTTGGCACTTGGGTGCTCAATCAGGCCTGCTTACAGTTAGAGCGCTGGCGTGAGGCAGGAGCGCCAGAATGGAGTGTGGCGGTCAATGTTTCTCCGGTGCAATTGCAGCGAAAGGATTTCTACGCCACGACATGCCATGCATTGAGCAGGCACGGAGTTTCGGCAGGCCAACTCGTTCTTGAAGTAACCGAGACAGGCCTGATGGAGGACTTGCAGACTTGTCAGGTGCAACTTTTCAACTTGATGGCACTTGGCGTTCAGATATCGCTGGATGATTTCGGAACCGGGAGCTCCAGTCTGGCGCGGCTAAAAAATCTCCCGGTGCACGAGATTAAGATGGCGCGTGAGTTCATCGATGATCTGGCAACCAGCGCGACCGACTACGCGATTGTGGCGGCAATGGTCGAGCTCGCACACAGGCTTGATCTCCAGGTTGTAGCAGAGGGGGTCGAGAATGAGCTGCAAACAGACCGCTTGCGTGCTCTGGGTTGCGACGTGGTCCAAGGATTTCTATACGGCCCCGCCGTCCGCGGAGACCTCTTCCTGCGCAAGTACGGCAGCCACGAGGAGGAGCGCCGTGGCTGACTACAGATCTCCTCAGGTAAGTCGTCATCTATGCATCCAGCTTCTCAGGTACTTTGCCGTCACCGTTCCGGGCGTGCATATAGGACGGGTGATGATCCATGGCTACTCCGCCACAGATGTACGGAGCGCCTACCGAATGCTTCGTCGGAAGAAGCTGCTGCATTCAGTTCGCGCCAGGGATCTCGACGGTCGACGCTATGCTGGCATGTTGGTTTCAATTTCTCCCTTAGGTATAGCTGCTCTCGCACGAACTGAAGGCGAGCCGCTTGGGATCGAACGTTGAACTGCAAGATTCGGCGCTAGCAAAGGCGCAAAAGAATTAGATGGAATTGAGGCGGGGGTAGAGGATTCCGACATTTCCCCCGTTTCATCCTAACTGTGCATATGGCAGCAGTTGAACAAGGCAAGGCCCGGCTATCGAGCTGGCGTCCAACGCCGGCTGCGTCATGCGCACTCCACAAGCATGTACCAACTAACTCCGCAATTTAGGCCTGTCACTAATATGAAGCACACACTATTTTCGTTCGCACTCGTCGCGTCTACCTTCCTGACCAGCTATGCCGCCTCTGCGTCCGATGGAACGATTACTTTCAATGGCTCTGTAACCGACACTACTTGCAAGGTCAATGGCGGAACTGCAGGCGATTTCACCGTCACCTTGCCGTCAATTCAAGCCACCGCCTTGCCGAGCGCAGGCTCAACCGCGGCCACAACCGGCTTTAAGATTACCTTGTCCGATTGCCAAGGAGCCGCCACAAAGGTCTCCACATACTTTGAAGACGGAGGCATGGTGGACGTCGCAACCGGCAAGCTGAAGCTGGATGCTGGTGGTGCGGGCAATGTCCAGATCGGCTTGCTCAAGGCTGACGGCGTAACTCCCATCAAGCTGGGGCAGGGCATTGTTGGCCAGGACGTTGTGCCGGTAGAGATCTCAAACGCTGGTGCCGTCCTGAGCTATTTCGCCCAGTATGCGCGCATTACGGGGGATGTCGTGACTCCCGGCGCGGCAAATACTCGCGTGGTCTATTCCCTGAACTATCAGTAAAGCTCGAAGGGCCGGTGCTACTGCACCGGCCTCTATCAATTCTATTTGCTGGGTAAAACATGAATGCATACTTCACGACCATCACCCTGGCGCGGACCTTCACCTTAGCTGCAGCATTGCTGGGAGTGGAGCAGGCACAGGCGTCGATCGTCATCGCAGGTACTCGGGTGGTCTACCCAGCCAGCGAGTCTGAAGTGACTCTCAAGCTATCTAACGAAGGAAGTTCCCCGGCTCTAGTTCAAGTCTGGACTGACAAGGGTGATCCTGCCATGACCCCAACTGAGGAGGGCGGCCCCTTTTTGGTGATGCCGCCAATCGCACGCGTCGACCCGCGAAAGAGCCAGACATTGCGCATCTCTTATACCGGAGGCGAGTTGCCACAGCATCGTGAATCAGTGTTCTGGCTGAATGTACTGGATATCCCGCCAAAGCAAAACATAGAAGCCGATGACGCGAACGCATTGCAGTTTGCTTTTCGGTCGCGCATCAAACTGTTTTATCGTCCGGCGAAGTTGCAGGGGCAGCCATTTGACGCACCCTCGCAGGTGATCTGGCGAATTCTAGACAGTGGCGGGAAGCCAAATCTAGAGGCGCGCAATCCATCGCCGTATCACGTGACCTTTTCAGCTATCCATCTCGGCAAAAGCGCTGTAACTGATGTCGGTGTGATGATTGCACCCGGCGAGATCCGATTGCTGCCTCTCCAAAGCAGGGGAGAGGAAGGCACCGTTCGATACGAGGCAATCAACGACTTCGGTGGCGTCGTCCCGGGCGAAACCTCGCTGCAGGTCGAGAAATAGCCAATCGCCGAGGATCCCGCAGACTCGGCTCAATTCTCTCCTCTTTCCCATAGCTGCGAGATCGCAGGGGGGGGTGCTCATCTCAAATTCCCGATGTCTGCCATGAAAACTTACAAAGAACGTCCAGCGAAGCGAGCGATGATGGGATACCCGCAGTGGCGAGCTAGCTATCCACTGGTGCTGTTGGCTGCTATTCAAGTGGGTGCCCATGCCAATGGAAGTCCCGGCCAGGGCGGAGTAGCGGAGGTACAATTCAATGATGGCTTCCTGCAAGGCGATGCCGGTAAGACCGTCGATCTGAGCATCTACAACCGCGGCGCGACCGCGGTTGCAGGCACCTATCGTGCAGACCTGTATGTCAATGAACGCTGGCTCGGTCGCTCGCAAGTGGTCCTGCGGCAGATGGGAAACACGCCGGACAGCGTCCTGCTTTGCATTGAGCGTGATCTATTGCAACGCGCCGGCGTGGATATGATGAGACTGTCAGTTGAGGCAACTGAATTGTTACGCGACCCCGATGGGTGTCCGGAGCTGGCGCGGCTGTTGGCAGATGCGACTGCAGTGTTTAACCATGGCGAGCAGCGTGTGGACATCAGCGTACCCCAAGCCTCGCTCAGTCGGCATCCGCAAGGATACGTCGATCCACGCTACTGGGATGATGGGGTGCCCGCTACGCTGCTTCAGTACGGCGTCAACTATTATCAATCCACGTCGCAAGGGCAATCATTCAGTCAAGGCTATGCAGGGCTCTCCGGCGGCTTCAACGTCGGCCCTTGGCGTTTGCGGCATAACGGCAGCCTTTCCACTGGTAACGGCATCGGCGCGCACTATCAAGGCGCGCAGACCCATTTGCAGCGTTCATTGCCATCGCTTCGCAGCCAGCTCATAGTGGGGAGTGCCTTTACCGACGGCAGCTTGTTTGACAGCTTCGGAATCCAAGGCATTCGCTTATCAAGCGACGACAGGATGCTGCCTCAATCTCAACGGGGATACGCGCCTCGAGTGACTGGTATTGCACGTAGCAATGCGTTGATCCGTATTCGACAGAATGGCAGCACTATCCATGAGGTCAATGTCGCGCCAGGTGCATTCGTTGTTGACGATCTCTATCCGACTGGCTATGGCGGAGACCTTGATGTCGAAGTCATCGAAGCGGATGGCAGTGTCCATCTCTCCCGTGTCCCTTACGCTGCGGCTGCGAACTCGCTGCGTCAAGGCATTTCACGCTACGAATTGGCCATTGGACGCTTCCATGACTCGCAGATCCATTCGGAGCCAATGGTGATGCAGGCGACATTGCAGCGCGGCGTCACGAACCTGTTGACGGGCTACGGTGGAATTATTGTAGCTGAAGGGTACGCCGCGGGCCTTGCAGGCGTTGCGCTCAACACTAGCTGGGGCGCTGTTGGGCTGGATGCAACGGGATCACGAGCGAGCGCAGGCTTGCTTGGAAGAAGAGAGGGGCAGAGCGTACGTCTGTCCTACAGCAAGCTGGTTGCGCCCACTGGCACCAATATCACCGTGGCAGCTTATCGCTACTCGAGTAGTGGGTACTTGAGCATGCGAGATGCCATGACATGGCGGCACGGAGAGGACACATTCCGCCCACCTGCTCTTCGCAGGGCTATGCAAACCGACAATGTTCAGCACAGCTTTCTACAGAGCGGTTCGCTGCGCGGTCGTCTACAGGTAGCCATCAATCAGCAGTTACCAGGGAACGTAGGCTCCATATATGTCAGCGGCTCTAGCCAGGAATACTGGAATGGAGACCAGCGCCAAACCCAGCTACAGGCAGGCTACAGCACCCGTATCGGTCGCGTCAGCACAGGTGTATCGGTAGCGCGGCAGTATGATGCCACCCGAGGTCGATGGGACAATATCGCTATGCTGAATCTAGGAATCCCCTTGGACATTGGCAATCAGCGCCTTTACTCATCAACAAGCATTCAGCATGACTTCAATGGGCGTAGCAGCATGCAGGGTACGCTCTCTGGGTCTGCCGGCAGAGATGGTGCCGTTTCGTACGGCGTGAACACCATGCGCGCATCTGGGGGGGGCGACGGCGCCACACACAGCGCCGGTGGCAATGTAGCCTACGCTTCTCCAATAGGCAGCTTGCAAGCCAATGTCTCTTCGGGACGAGGATCTTCCCAGATGGGCGCAGGGCTATCGGGTGGCATCGTTGCTTTTGCTGGCGGTATTGTTTTTGCGCCGACCCTGGGTGAAACAACAGCAATCATCGAAGCAAACCAAGCCTCCGGTGCAAGGCTTGCCAACGCGAGCGGCGTGCGTTTGAATCGCCGCGGCTATGCGCTGGCACCCAATCTGACACCTTTTGCCCGCAATGAGATCGAGCTTGACCCCAAAGGTCTGCCACTAAGCATTGAACTAAGAACAACTGTGCAACACATTGCACCTACGGCTGGCGCGGTGGTGCGCCTGGGCTTTGAGACGGCCGGTGGAGGCGGGGTCTTGCTCGTGCGCGCAACAACGGCTGATGGCGCTCCGGTTCCCTTTGGGGCGCGTGCGCTGGACGCAGCGGGGCGGACCATCGGCGTGGTTGCACAGGCCGGCCAACTATTGTTGCGCGGCGCAGATCCGGGCAAGCACGAATATATTCTGTCGTGGGGCGACGATGCATCCAATCAATGCACGCTGCCAGTAACTATTGCTGAACCGGTCAAGTTGGACAGGGGGCAAGCATGGGCAATGCTGAGAGCCCGATGCATCATCGCCAATGAACAGGTGCAACGATGACTATCCGTTCTGAATTGGCGATTGGAAGGAGAGCGCGAATCGGTGCTTGGACCGTAGCAGCGTTGCTACTTTGGCAAACCGAGCAGGCGTGGGCGCAGGCGAACTCCACAGCTCCCCGTCTCTGCAAAGGCGGAGGCAACACCTACACCTTAACTCTGCCTGCTGCGATCACTGTTCCCCGAGATGCGCCGGTCGGCACTATGCTACTTGCTCCGGTCGTGGGCGCGGAGTTCCCAGCGCTATATCAGTGCTCGAACTCGACGCGAAATAATTCCGCAGGTGTGGCCCGGCGGTCGCTAAATCTCACTCGATCTGGGGTTACGGTCAACTATTCGCTCGGTGGCACCAACATAAACAACTCCCCGGTCTACAACACTGGACTGCCCGGGGTCGGCATGGTCATCGCGTTCAGGAATCTCGACACAGGTTGCGCACCGGATTTTTGGCACGACGTGGATACAGATGGCTCAAAGCGCGGACCTGTTGAGGGATGGCCCTCATCGGGATGTAACGGAGATGCGGCCGGTCAAATGGCGAATGCAGGCGGCCAGTGGGCGATCGGGCTTGTAAAGACATCGCTCACCGTGCAGCCCGGAGTAGTCGCTGGTAAGACAGTGATGGAGCTTGCTTTGGCGCAGAGAGATATCAGCAACTCGGGGTTGGATTACATTGCAAAATATCCCGAGGCTCAGCATGGATTTGTAGGAATGAGCTCGATCCAAGTCAACGTGCTGTCTTGTTCGACGCCTGATATTAGGGTCCCCATGGGTGACCACCCCAAATCAGCCTTCAAAGGTGTTGGCTCAACAACCAATCCGGTAAGGTTAAGAGTGGCAATCAATAATTGCCCGGCAGCCTTGAGGACCGTAACGATCCGGTTTGCCGAACCCAACAAGCGTTACGTTGACGCCGCACAGGGAGTGATCCAGCTCAGCAGCGATTCCACTGCCAGAGGCATTGGTCTGAAGCTGTCCCGGGCATCCGATGGAAATCCTATGCGTTTTGACGGGGACGGCTACGTCCTATCCAGCTATGACCCAGCAAGGGGAGGAGGACTGGAGATCGTGTTCGATGCGGCGTACTACCAAGCCCAAACTACTGTCACTCCTGGCACTGCGAACGCGGTCATTGAGTTCACAATGAGCTACCAATAATCGTGAGGTGCTGCCCTGGTGTCAACCTTTTGCCGGACTTCGCCTTTGCTACACGGGGGCGCTGTCGTCCGGCACGGCTGCGGGCATTGATTGCATTGATCCAGGAACTGCGATTGACGGATGGACGCGTGGCTGCGCCCTGACTGCAGAATTCCAAGGTCGTCGAGCAAACATCTCTTATCGCAAGAATCGGAGTTAATAAAGAAGCGCTCGCCGGCAAAGTGCGTGCCCGCATCTCTGGCCATCCTGTTTGGCCGCAGGCACCCACGAGGAAATCATGTTCGATACCGAACTTTCATCTGCCGTATCGCTTGGCGCGTACTCTGTCTCCTCCCCTGTGCTGACGCGGCAACTGCTTGAACAGGGGAATCTTGACGCGCTAGTGGCCCAAGACTCGTGTGGCTCGCGTGTCCTTAGCGAGGCCGATCGGCAAGTCTCATTGCGCAGTGTGCTGGCACGCAGACCACCCGGCGAGGTATGGGTCTTCGCCTATGGCTCGCTGGTATGGAATCCAATGCTTCGCGCAGCGGAAAGACGGATCGCTCAGGTGGACGGTTGGCATAGGTCGTTCTGCTTTTCCATCACGTCACTGCGCGCCACCGCCGATCAGCCTGGACTGATGCTGGGACTTGAACGTGGTGGTCGCTGCAAAGGCGTTGCCTATCGATTGGAGGAGACCGATATCGAGCAAGAGCTCAAATTGCTGTGGAGAAGGGAGATGGCGTGTGGCGCTTATGTTCCTCGTTGGGTCGAGCTGAGCGATGAAAGTGGAGGGGTCCTGGGTTCCGCGATCGCTTTCACCATCGATAGGGATCTCCCGCAATATGCCGGAGATCTTGACGTGGACAGCGTTGTGCACAGGTTGGCTACGGCGGCTGGCGCTCTGGGAAGTTGTCGGGACTACCTGTACCGAACTTGCGATGCGCTGACCAACATCGGGTGCCAGGACCAAGCGCTGGACGCCTTGGCGGTCCTCGTTCATGCGGTCTCCGGTGATCGTCCATGGCGGGAGTGATGAAATGGACAGCAAGAATCGGAGTTTGGAAATGGGACCTGGCCTCTACGCTTTCCTTGAGGTCATCGATACGTGCCGATGATCGCTCCGAACCATTCCGAGGATTTTCCAATGAGTAAAGAAGAGCAAAACAAAGCTGTCGTCGGCCGCTGGTTCACCGAGTTCTGGGGCAAGAACCCGAATCTGGCGGTTATCGAAGAGATCGCAGCGCCCGATATGCTGCTGCAGTACTCGCTGCACGCTCCGCGCCGTGGTCATGGCGATATCCGGGCCTTCATGACCGACTTCCGTAAAGCGTTCCCCGATCTCAATTTCTGGGGCACGGCGGACCTGATCGCAGAAGGTGATTACGTGGTCGGCCAGTGGGAAGGCGGCGGTACGCATACCGGGCCGGCACATGACGATCTCCTGATCGGTGGGCTGCCGGCGGCGACGGGTCGTCGCATGCACTTCACCGGCACTACGGTGCTGAAGGTGGTCGACGGCAAGATCGTGGAGGAGATCGGCCTGGATGATGGTGTGACTGCCCTGACCCAGCTTGGCCTGATCAAAGCGACCACGCTCAACGGTGGCGGCTGAAGGGAACATCGTGTCTGGCCCCTTGGGCAATGACACATCTGCTGGAACGAAGGAGGCCTGCAGACAATGCGGGTTTTCTTCTCTTGGGACTCGCTCTGATCGGCCGCTTCGATTGCTTTGCCGTAAAGAAGACTGGCCGGAACGGGGACCTCTCGATCGCTCCTCACTGCGTCACTTCCCTATCCTGGGCAGACCCCAATGATCTCATCTGCAGACGTGGAATCTGTGGTTCAATCGCTGAGCGATTGGCTCGCAACGACGACAAGCGACCCTTCTTCTCAAGAGGTCGCGTTCTCGCACCTTAGTCAGATGCGGCTCGAAGATCTGGTACTGAGTCTTCTTGATTTGGCTCACGAGGGGGCGGCACAGCTGGCCACCTTGGCGGCCCCCGCTACTGATTTCGCGCGATCGCCGGAACGATTCGACGAGGCCATGCAGGAGGCCGTCGGGCGATTGCGGCTCTCCCGGCTGTTTGCCAGGACCTACGATGGCGACTTCCATCGGAGCGTTTGTCCGACGGCCTATGATGCACGCACCGGCGAGCACCATCCAGTTGAAATGGCGCGCTGGCGGGCGGATTTTCGCGATATGGCGCCGGAAAGGCAGATGATTGCAGCGACCTTGATCTGGATGTACCGGGGCGGTCCGGATTCGATCTGGCTGCGTCGCGTCCCCTGCACGTGGAAGGCCTCGGAGGCCTTGCATTACCTGCGTGATGCCGGTTGCCTGGACCTGTGGCTGCAGTTGATCGCCCGCTATCCCGGCTGGTGAGAAAAGAGGAATTCAATCGCAAGGATCGGAGTTTTTTGAGGTTGCCTGGATATCCACACTGGCCTCACTCTCCAAGTGAGTAATTGCCATGACCATCCACTCCAATCTCACATTCAAATATCACTTCCGCGCGCCGGGTAGCCGGGTGGAAGGTCCAATCCGCTTCGCTATTGGCCAGGCGATGCTGGGCAGAGTGCTCATCGGTCGGAGCCAGCTCGGCGTCTGCGCCATTTTCCTTGGCGAGGATGCGCCGTCATTGCGCGATCAGCTTGCCGCGGCCTTCGCGCCTGTCGAATTGCAGGCCGATCAGGTCGGGCTGCAGCGCGAGCTGGGCCAGGTCATCGGCTTCATCGACAAGGATGCCTCCGAAGGCGTGATCAATCTCGATATTGGCGGAACGGAGTTCGAGCAGAAAGTCTGGCAGGCACTGTGCGGAATTCCGGCGGGCAGAACCCGCAGCTACAGCGAAGTGGCGCGCGATATCGGCGTGCCGGAAGCGGTCCGCGCGGTGGCCGGCGCCTGCGCCGCCAACGTGCTGGCCGTGGCGGTCCCCTGCCATCGGGTGGTGCGCAGCGACGGTTCGATCTCCGGCTATCGTTGGGGCGTCGAACGCAGGCGCGCGCTTCTGGCCGAAGAGGCTGGCGCAGCGATGATGGGGCCCGCCGCATGACAGCGGCGCAGAACTACGGTCGCGCCACGGCTATTGCGGTCCGTGACTGGGTGGGCATCGAGCGGTCGCTCGATGCCCACGGCAACGCCGTCATTCCCAGCCTGCTGAGCACGGGGGAGTGCGACGAATTGGCCGCGCTGTACCTACGGGAAACCGGCTTTCGCACGCGGATTGTCATGGCCCGTCACGGGTTCGGACGCGGCGAGTACAAGTACTTCGCCTACCCACTGCCGCCGCTGCTGGAGCAGTTGCGCCAGTTGCTCTATCCACGGGTCGCTCCGATCGCCAATCGCTGGAACCGGATGCTGGATATCGACGTGCGGTACCCGGATGGGCTCGATGAGTTCCTGCAACAGTGCCACCGAGCGGGCCAGATCCGTCCGACGCCGTTGATCCTTCGGTATGGCGAAGGGGACTACAACTGCCTTCACCAGGATCTCTATGGCGAGCACGTTTTTCCGCTACAGGTCGCCATCCTGCTGTCCGCGCCAGGCGAGGATTTTGAAGGTGGTGAGTTCGTGATGACTGAGCTTTCGTCCAAGGGTCAACGCGCCGAAGTCGTCACGCTGCGCAAGGGCGATGCAGTGGTATTCACGGTCAATCAACGGCCCGCCGCTGGCCGGCGCGGCATACGCAAGGTCGCCATGCGGCACGGTGTCAGTCGGCTGCGCAGTGGCAGCCGTCATACCGTGGGCCTGATTTTCCACGACGCGAGGTGAGCATGTCCTCGCTCGAGCTTTTCGCGGCAGATAAACCGGACCTGCGTCAGTACCTCGGACCTGCAACGGTGGTGCTGCGCGGATTCGCCCTCCCGTATGCGGAGGCGCTGATGCCCGCCATTGCACGCATCGAAGCCATGTCGCCGTTCCGGCACATGGTGACGCCTGGCGGCTTCACCATGTCCGTAGCGTTGACCAACTGTGGCGCGCTGGGTTGGACCAGCGATCGCCGGGGTTATCGCTACACCACGACCGATCCTGACACCGGCCAGCCCTGGCCGGCTATGCCGGAGGTGTTCGCGCGCCTGGCCACCGAAGCGGCAGCGGCGGCGGGGTTCGACCACTTCGATCCCGATGCCTGCCTGGTCAACCGCTACGGGCCGGGCGCGCGGCTTTCGCTGCACCAGGACAAGAACGAACTTGACTATGGCGCTCCTATCGTCTCGGTCTCGCTGGGCATGTCGGCGGTGTTCCTGTTCGGCGGTCAGGCGCGATCAGATCCGACCGCGAAGGTGCCTCTGGAGCATGGCGACGTGGTGGTGTGGGGAGGCGCAGACCGCCTGCGTTTTCACGGGGTGATGCCGCTGAAGGATGTCCCTCATCCGCAGCTGGGCAGCCAGCGCATCAACTTCACCTTCCGCAGGGCCGGCTGAAGCCGGAATTCAATCGCAAGAGACGGAGTTTCCCGCGGGGATGACACCCGTACCGTATGTGCAGCAACCGAGGTTTCGCATGAACACGATATCCGTCGACCTGACGGACGAGGTGGCCGATACCCGCCGCCAGGTCGAAGCGTATTGCCAGACGCTGGTCGATGCCGGGAGCGCGCAATGGTGCATCAACGAGCAGGGCCGCACCGAACTGCATCTGGTGGACGGCGCGGTCCATCTGCTGGGCGAGTTCGGCGTAACCCGGTTGAAATGAATGGGCGCCGCTTCGCCAGCGTCCCATGCACCCAATGAGGAAAGGAGTTCGCCATGAGAATGTTCCTGAGCCAGCTGGATTCGCCACTCGGCGCCCTGCTGCTGGTGACCGATGCGCAGCAGGCAGTGCGTGCGCTCGATTTTGTCGATCACACTACCCGGCTGCATCGTGGCCTGCGCGAGCAGTATGACGAGGTGGAGCTCATCGAGGTTGCGGCACCGGTTGAAATCGCCGGAGCGCTGGACCGCTACTTCGAGGGCGAAGTGAAAGCGCTCGAGGCCCTGCGCACGGAGAACGCGGGCACGGAGTTGCAGGGTCAGGTCTGGGCAGCGCTGCGCCGCATACCGGCGGGAACGACTACGACCTACGGAGCGCTGGCCAGAGGGCTGGGGTTCTCGGACCCGCGTGCAGCGATCGATGTGGGGGCGGCAAATGGTGCCAATCCGATCGCCATCATCGTGCCGTGCCATCGGGTCATCGCCAGCAACGGCGAGCTCAGAGGTTACGCCTGGGGCCTGCATCGCAAGCGCTGGCTGCTGGAGCACGAGGAGGCGATGCCGGCCCGGAACGATGCACCGCAGACCGCCATGCTGCCGGGGTTCTGATCTTGAGCCGAACGATTGCAGGGAATATCGCAGCCGACCTGTCACCGGCTGCCTACCGACGGGCATCGCGCTTTCTCTCCGGACTGGATGAGGACTGGGCTCGCCACATCGCCCGGATCGGCCCTTGCCTACACGCGGCCAAGCCCGCGCGCGAGCCCTACGAAGCCCTGGTACGGGCCATTGCTTATCAGCAGCTACACGCCAAAGCCGGGGATGCGATACTCGCTCGGCTCCTGGCCCTCTATCCGGAGAGCTCTTTCCCGTCCCCTGAACAGCTGCTGGCCAGCAATCCCGAGCAGCAGCGCGCCTGCGGCTTCTCCGCAGCCAAGCTGGCGACCATCCGCGGCATCGCTCATGCCACTGTCGAGGGCGTGGTCCCCGATCTCGAAGAGGCCAGACGCCTGCCCGATCCGGAATTGATCGAACGTCTGACGTCCCTGCGTGGCGTCGGGCGCTGGACCGTTGAGATGTTCCTGATCTATTCGCTGGAGCGTTCAGACATCCTGCCAGTGGGGGATTTTGGCGTCAGGGAAGGCTATGGACGCCTCAAAGGCCTGGCGAAGGCGCCAACGCCAAGCCAGATGCGGGAGATCGGTGCGGCTTGGACTCCGTATCGGACCGCGGCCGCCTGGTACCTGTGGCGCTTGCCTTCCCGATGAATATCGAGCGCAAGAATCGGAGTGCTTGCGATTTGCGGGGTGCGTATCGTGACCTCGCAGTCGAGGAAAGCGGACCTTTACCATGAACATGAATACGACCACGACCATGCCCTATGAAACCGACGACCAACGCTGGACCGCGGTGCAGGCGCGCGATGTCCGTGCCGACGGCCACTTCGTCTACGCTGTGCGCACCACCGGTGTGTATTGCCAGCCCAGCTCAACGGCGCGGCAGCCCAAGCGCGAGAACGTGACCTTCTTTGCCTCGGCCGAAGCCGCCGAGGGGGCAGGGTACCGCCCCAGCCGCCGCGCCCGCGGCGATGCCGGTAGCGCGGCCGCAGACCGGGCCGCACTGGTGGCGCGCGCCTGCCGGCTGATTGAGGTCTCGGAGACTCCACCGGCGCTCGAGGACCTGGCGGCCGGGGTGGGCATGAGTCCGTTCCACTTCCATCGCCTCTTCAAGGCTGAGACCGGCTTGACCCCCAAGGCCTACAGTTCGGCCTACCGCGCCCGCAAGCTGCGCGAGGAACTGAGCAGCCCGGATGCGTCCATCACCAACGCCATCTACGACAGCGGTTTCAATTCCAACAGCCGCTTCTACGAGGCGTCCGAGCAGCTGCTAGGCATGCGCGCACGCGACTATCGGGCCGGCGGCGCCGGCGCGATCATCCGCTTCGCCGTCGGTCAGTGCTCGCTGGGCGCCATCTTGGTGGCGCAGAGCCAGCGCGGCATCTGCGCCATCCTGCTCGGGGACGATCCCGACCGCCTCGTGCGTGACCTGCAGGACCAATTTCCCAAGGCCGAGATCATCGGTTGCGATGACGAGTTCGAACAGCTGATCGCTCAAGTGGTGGGCTTCATCGAGGCCCCCTCGATCGGTTTGCAACTGCCGCTGGACGTGCAGGGAACGGCGTTCCAGGAACGCGTGTGGCGGGCCCTGCGCGAGATCCCGCCGGGGGTAACTGTCAGCTATTCCGACATTGCCGCCCTCATCGGCTCGCCGAAGGCGGTACGTGCGGTGGCACAGGCCTGCGCCACGAACCATATTGCCGTGGCTATTCCCTGCCATCGTGTCGTGCGGCGCAATGGCGATCTGGCGGGCTACCGCTGGGGCGTGGAACGCAAGCGCGAGCTGCTGCGCCGTGAGGTGAAGGCGTAATGGAGAGGGCCGTGGCCGCGCTCGATGTAGCACTCGAAAATTTGGATTGGGCCCGTATCGGCCAGCAACTAGATGCGGACGGTTATGCCGTACTACCCGGTCTGCTCGGTACAGATGCTGCGCGCCACCTAGCGCAAACCGTCAACGACTCCGATCTACGCAAGGCGACATTGGAATCCATTGACCTTGGACGCGGTGATCTGCGCTACTTCGGCACCGATCTGCCCCCGCCCTTGGGGCCATTGCGTCCGGCGCTTTATCGCCACCTTGTGGCCATCGCCAACCGCTGGAATGAGGTGCTGGGCGTCGATGGCCGTTATCCGGCAGCGTTCTCCGCATTCCGACAGCACAACCGGAGCGCAGGCCAAACGCGATCACAATCCCACTTGAGCCGCCTTGAGGTTGAAGGGCACGTCGCATTGCATCAGCGCAGCGAGGGCGAGCAGGTATTCCCGCTGCAGGTCGTGGCGGTGCTGTCCGAGCCAGATGTGGATTTCCATGGCGGCGAATTTGTAACTACGGAGCAGAGGCCACGCATGCAGTCGCGACCAAGCGTTTTGCCACTCAAACTCGGTGATATCGCCATCATCGCCACAGCCGAGCGTCCCTTCAAGGGAGCCAAGGGCTACTACCGGGTCAATCTCAAGCATGCGATCAGCCGCGTACGCGCAGGCGAACGCATCGGCCTGGAACTTCTCTTCCACGACGCACCGTGATCGGGGGGCGCGCCATGTCAATGCCGGACAAGAGCTATACGCTGCTCGGAGCGGATGGACGGCCGTACTCCAGCGCCAAGCCAGGCACCTTGGGCGGCCATCGCGCCGGCAAGCTGTACGGGCGACTGGATTGCCGCGCCGCGCTGCAGGCGATCGCACGCGGCGGCTATGTAAAGCATCGCGTGTTCTTCGCCGATCAAGCCGCGGCCATCGACGCCGGTTACCGGCCGTGCTCCGTTTGCATGCCTCAGGAATATGCCGCCTGGAAGAAGCACCGGCCCTCTAGGGCTACCCTTGGCCTCCAAAAGACGATCCGCTCATGAACGCACGCCTGACCCGTACGCCGGAAACGAACCGTCATGATCATCCTGAGGACCGGATCGCCGCCACGGACTGGGCGCTTGCCGCCGCAGCGCTGGAGCGCGACGGCTTCGCCGTGCTTCCCTCATTGCTGGCGCCGGGCCAGTGCAAAGCGCTTGCGGACCTGTTCCCCGATGAGGAGCGCTTCCGCAGCCGAATCGTCATGGAACGCTACGCTTTCGGTCGAGGAGAGTACAAATACTTCAGCTATCCTCTGCCTGACATGGTCGAGCGCCTGCGTCAATCGATCTATCCGCATTTGGCTCCCATCGCCAACGGCTGGCATGCCGCCATGCGGATCGAGGAACGGTTCCCCTCGACCCATGACGCTTTCCGGGTAGTGTGCCAAGCTGCCGGCCAGCACCGGCCAACGCCTCTGTTGCTGCGATACCGAGCCAACGACTACTGCTGTCTACACCAAGACCTATACGGCAATCACGTCTTTCCATTCCAGGTCATCTTCCTGCTCAATGAGCCCGGACGCGACTTCGAGGGAGGTGAACTGCTGCTCACGGAGAGCAACCCGAAGCGGCCCGGCCGAGCAGACGTGGTACCTCTGCGGCAAGGGGATGCCGTGGTGCTCGCGGTCAACCATCGCCCTGTGCGATCAGCACGCGGCTACTACCGATCGATTCTGCGCCATGGCGTCAGCCGCCTGCACGGGGGGCAGAGACATTCGCTCGGCATCATCTTTCATGATGCCAAGTGAGGCGCGAGGCGAAGCCCGATTCCCTGCCGCGGTTAGCGGCACCGCAGTGATGTGGTGACTGGCATTGCTGTCATTCGCTGTGCGTTGCCTCAAAGTGGTATGGATTCCCCGGATCCGCAAAGCGCAGCAAGTAGCGCGCAACGCGTTTCTTGCCATCGGACAGCACATAGTCCACTTGCGGGCCGGTCGGATGGTTTTCCTACTTAGCGCCGAGGTAGATACTGCTCGGATAGCTGAAGCCGTCATGGGACGCTTGGTCGTAGCGGCGCAGCGCCTGGTGCACAGATGCAGTGACGGGGCGGTTCCGTGCAGGGCCACGATGCACAGATACAGCTTGCCCTATTGGGTCCTAATCTCGGTGAAGTCCGTGACCCACTTGGTTTCCGGCTCCAGCGGGACAGAATCGCGCTCAAGCAGGTTACTCACGCTTGGTGGCCGAACCTTGGGGAGGATGGCCGTGGCAAGCACACACTAGTCCAGCGCCATTCCCGTCAGCAACCGCGGTCCCGCGTCTAATTTTTGCAGCAGAGTTTGGAGCGGCGTGGATAGGAATGCCGAGAGCTTGGGCTTCAGTATCGAGTAGTGATCCGGCTTGGGGCTCAGCTCGTGGGCAATGTCGTGGGGCGCCCCTGGCGTCCGCAAGCATTCGTCGGCCAGCTCGCGGGAGCCACACTTCCAGTTCCCAAAGTTGTCATTGGCGTAGATGACAGGCCAGTCCCTTTCGTCGAAAGCGTCGCGGATGGGATGGAGAGCGTGCGCCGCCTCAACGGCAAGGGGCCAAGCGCTCTCCGTCTGGAAAGTCGAAGCGGCTGAACCGGTCAATAATCAGGAGGGCTGGGTTGGGCATGTTAGTCCCCGGTCTGGGCGTGCGAAGCTTCTACAGGCTTGGATTGGGGCGAGTCCTTCTGCCTCAGGAAAATCGTAAGCACGACCAGCGCGAGCACGGCCAGGAACTCGCTTTGCCAGTTCTGCATCGATTCAAACCAGAAGTCGCTGCTGAAGAAATGGTCCAGGAAGGAAGGAGCCAGCGTCCCCTGCAGCCGCTCCTCGTCGCATCTCGCACGCCAACTCCCTAACGCGTGCAGACCAAAAGACATCGCAAACAGGGAGAAGAACGCGATCGCAAGCGAATGCTCATAGAGGCGTTTCCACACGCCGCCCCGTTGCACCGGCCAAGGAGTTCGGCCCTTTTCCACCCGAGGCTGTTCTTGGGAGGGGTTCAAGGGACGTGACTCCGCCGAACCCCGCTGCCGCAGACGTACCGTCAACAGCACATACATCCCCATCTGCAAAAACTCGCTTTCCCAGTTCTCAAAGGTGGCACTGCTGAAGTGGCCGGTGGCCAAGTAGGAAAAAAAGCCGAGGGTATGCGCGCCGTGCTGGGACAGCTCTTCGTTGTGCACCTGCCATCCGGTCAGCGCTTGGGCCACCAGAAAGACGGCCATCAATGCCAGTAGCACCAAGGACAAGCCGTTTCGACGCCACATTGTTCCACTCCTAGAAAGCGGGCCCGGAGGCCCGCCCTGGTAACGGATGTTCCTTAAGCGGCCTTCGCGGCATCTTGATTGCCACCCTGCTCGGCGAGAAGGGTCAGCTTCTCGTCAGTGGCTTTTTCTTCTTCCAAGGTCTCCAGCAGATACGGCAAAGCATCCTTGTAGCCGAGCTGCTTGGCCAAGGCTGCGATGGTGCCATAGGACGCGATTTCGTAATGCTCGACCTTCTGCGCGCCGCCGATCAGCGCAGCGTCCCGGACGGGTCCCTTTTCAATGGAATCGATGACTTCCTTTCCTTCTTCGACCAGCCCTTCCATGGCCGCGCACTTGATTCGCTTCAGTCGAATGCCCAGGACTTCCACCACCTGATCGATGCGTTCGATCTGGCCTTGCGTCTCTTCCAAATGCGTTTCAAAAGCGGCTGCGAGGTCCGGGTTGGCTGCAGCCCGGGCAAGGCGGGGGAGGGCCTTGGTCAGCTGCTTCTCGGCACTGTAGATGTCCGAGAGTTCGTGGACGAATAGTTCTTCCGCGGTCTTGATGGCCATGTGTCGCTCCTTCCGGGTGTTGGTAAGGGAGATGCAACGATGGCCCTAGGACCATCAAAAGAAGCGTCAACGCTCCGCCGAGGCAGTGTGAACTTGCGTGATGGTTCCGTTGCATGCTGACCGATTAAGGCCGCACGCTTTCGTGAAAGGCCCGACAGGGCGTAGCCTAAGGGCTGGAGAGAAAAGGTCGGCAAGGGACGATGCATCGGGGGAAAGAGGATGGTCTTCTGGATGCGTTGTGCAACGCTCTGGACGGGCTCCAGACCGAGGCTCAGGTCGAGGCCTTCGCCCGCGAGAGTGGCCTTGAATGCGTAGAATTGACGGAAGGGGCGTTCCGACTCTGGAAAGGTCGTTCAATGGGCGCGGTTCTGGAGATTGCCATTTTTCCATCTTCGAGCGTCCCTGAATGCTGGGACTTGTCTGTCTTAGTGACGTCGTGGTCACGGGTGGAGCATGTCCGGAGACGGCCGTGGCGGGGCTGACCGCGTCGAGGATGCCTGCATCTCATATGCTCTCTATGGAACGGACGCGAGCGCACTCGTACTGCCCCTGCCACTGCGTTCGCTTTTCTCAGGCACAGGCAGACTGCCGGAAGGCCCTGCCAAGCAGGGCCTCACTCCAGAACAGCTCTAAGCATGTGCAGAGCGTCGCCGTAGCGCTGTTTAGGCCTCGGTGGCCACTTTCCCTTCAAAGGGCATGCAGCGCTCTTTCTTCGACTTGATGTCGGCAGCCGTCTTCGCCAGTGCCTCGTAGCGCTGGCGTATCTCCTCAAGGTGGGCCGGCTCCATCGACTCCAAGTTCAACAGCTCTTGGTTAGCGTCTTTGCTGACCCGAATCAGTTCATCCAGTTTGATGTGCAGAGCAGCGGTATCGGCGTTCTGCGTATGCTGGATCAGGAACACCATCAGAAAGGTGACGATGGTGGTTCCGGTGTTCACTACCAGCTGCCACGTGTCATTGAAGTGGAATGCCGGCCCGCTAGCGGCCCAAGCAGTGATCACCCCCAGCGCCGCGACGAACGCCCCCAGGCTGCCGGACAATCGTGCCGTCGCGGCCGCGACCCGCGCGAACCTGCGCCGGATCACTGGTCACCTCCTGCGGCCTCCTCATCCGTTCGGCGGTCGGGCAGCTTGATGCGCTCTCCAAGACGCTTGTCCTGCTCTTCCGGCGTCGGCGCGGCGACGAACGGAGAGATCGGATCACTGGCGGGGAACGTTTCCTGTAGTGCTTCGTCATGATTTCGGTGGTTGTGCAGCTTTGCACGCAGAGGACTGACCGGATCAGTGCCCTGTGCGTCTGAATCCGGGTGAGGAAGGTCTTTCTGATCACGTTGCATGGTGTGTCTCCAGGTTGAGCGCCCCTGCTCAGGTCGCATGCCCAGCATATGAACTGCGCCGTGATCGGTTCCATCAAGGTCGAGGCAACGTGGCGTCAAGCCTTCAGGCAACGGCCGTTAACAATTGGAGGGTCGATAGCGCCGACGCCTCGATGGACGCGCCATGGCAGCCGTTCCCCCGCGGAATTGGTTGACCCGAAACTCGACCCGCCGCCCGGCAAGGTGCGGATGATGGCAGCCAGCCCTTGAAACCTGCGCACCGGTCGAAGATTTCCTGTGACAGGGACTGCCGACCCGAAAAGGACAGTGGTTGGTATACCAGGCAGGGGAACGGAGACAAGACGCGGCAAGATCGCAACGCCGCATGCGAAGACCTGTCGAGCATGCCCTCACAGAGTGAGCATGAATGGTACAGGCTGCGTGTCCTGCGAGCCGCCACGTCCTACGGTGCCAGTGTGAGGTCTCCTGCATTCATCCGCTCGCGACATCGGGAAGACAGCAGTGTGACCCCAACAGGCATACGTTCGCATTTCGTATTCCCTTATTCGACGTGTTTACTCGACATGCTTGCTCCGGTCCTGCCTCCTCCGCTTTCCAATCTGGTCCGACAGCGACTGCTGCAGATGCAGGATCTTCCCTTGCCCGGCCACGGGCACACACTGGAACGCTGGCGCATCCTGGCCGCGATGGGCCACGAGGATCTGTGCTTGGCCAAGGTGCTGGAAGCCCACTATGACGCCACGGCGATCCTGCAAGAGCTAGGTGCGCCCTTGGGCGAAGACCAGTTGCTGGCGGTATGGGCAGCCGAAGGTCCGGCCTGCACGCTGCGCGCCGATGGGACCGGACGGTTGCGCGGCGACAAGCCGTGGTGCTCGGGAAGCGACCTAGTGGATGCCGCACTGGTGACCGTGCGCACCAGCGAAGGCGTGCAGCTGTACCGGGTAGATGCAGCGCAGTGGCACGCTTTGGATGAAGATCCCTGGCCGGCCACTGGCATGGGCCGGGTTCCCTCCACTACTGTCCGCTTTGATGATGCGCGAGCCGAAGCCATCGGGCCACTGAGCGCCTATCTCGATCGGCCGGGCTTCTGGCACGGCGGTGCGGGCGTTGCGGCTGTGTGGTTTGGTGCGGCCACGGCCGTGGCTGAGCGCATGCAGCATGACTGCAGCGAAGGTCTACGCGCGCGGCTGCTGGGCAAGGTCGACCTGGCGCTGGCACCGGCAGCCGCACTGCTGCGTGACCTAGCCCGTTCCATCGATTTGGCCCCGCAATTGAGCCATCGAGTGCAGGTAGTACGTGTTCGTAGCGTTGTCGAGCGCGCGGCGACGCAGGTTTTGGACTTGGCCGGCCGTGCGCTGGGGCCCGCGCCGATGTGCATGGAAGAGGCGCATGCGCGACGCTGGGCCGACTTGGCGGTGTTCATGCGACAGAGTCACGGCGACAAGGATTGGGCCTGGCTGGGTGAGCAGTGCGCCACGCAGGTGATGCCATGGGCGCTGTAGCCACCATCCACGGCCATGGTTCGGACGAGCGCGCATGGGAACAATGCGACTGGCTGTGGCAGCAGCCGGTATCGAAGCTGGCGGAATTATGTGCGGGGGCGGGACGCATTGTAGTAGTGGCGCCACACCCCGATGACGAGGTTCTGGCATGCGGAGGCCTAATGTGTGCGGCCGCTAACCTCGGACTGGAGGTCACGGTGGTGGCGGTGACCGATGGCGAGGCCTGTTACCCCGGTGAGCCCTGGTGGACACCACAGCGGCTGCGCCAGGCGCGCCGCGAGGAGTTGCGAGACGCACTGGCTGAACTGGCCATCGAAGCCAGCGCCGTTGTCCACCTTGGCATTGCCGATGGTGGTGTGAGCGACCACGAAGCCGGTCTCGAAGACTGGCTGTGGCAGACCCTGCGGGAAAACGATCTGGTGTTGGCGCCATGGCGCTTCGACGGTCACCCGGACCATGAAGCTGCCGGACGCGCCGCGTGGCGGGCGGCTCACGCGGTGGGCTGCAGGCGCCTGGAATACCCGGTGTGGGGCTGGCACTGGCTCGATCCACACTACGCGCAAATGGCGTGGGAAGCGCCACACCTTCTTGATATTTCCGACGTGGCTGGGCGCAAGCGCCAGGCTATCGCGCAGTTCCGCACACAGATCGGCGACGTCGCGTGGCTTCAGGCCGAGCCCATCCTGCCGGCCCACGTGCTGACCCGTTTCCACCGTACCCATGAGGTCTACTTTGCATGAGCGCCCAGCCATACTTTGACGAAGTGCATGCTTCCGACGATCCATTCGGCTACCGCAGCCGCTGGTATGAAGAGCGCAAGCGCGCGCTGCTGATGGCCAGCCTGACACGCGCCAGTTTCCAGCGGGGCTGGGAACTGGGCTGCTCCAATGGCGTGCTGACCGAGGCGCTGGCCAGCCGCTGTGAGCGCCTGCTGGCGACCGATATCAGCCCCCGTGCCGTCTTCCAAGCGCGCCGCACGCTGGCGCATCTTCCGCATGTGCAGGTTCACTGCGCGCAGCATCCGCAGCAGTGGCCGGCGGGCCGTTTCGATCTAATCGTTTGCAGCGAGATGGGCTACTACTTGGGCCCGGACGCTCTGGTCGAGCTGCGTCACGGTGTGCACGCCGCATTGAAGGACGATGGCCTGCTGGTAGCCTGCCATTGGCTGCCTTCCTTCCCCGGCCGGGCCAGCCGCAGCGAGCTGGTGCATGAACGCCTGGGTCGGGGCCTGCAGGAAGCGTTCTGCTACCGCGATAGCGACTTCGTGCTGCAAGGATGGACGCGTACGCCGTTGTCGCTGGCCAGCAAAGAGGGCCTGAGATGATCGGGGTATTGGTGCCAGCGCACAACGAGGCCAAGCACCTGCACGCTTGCCTGCGCTCGCTGTCCGTCGCTGCGTCCCACCCGTTGCTGCAGGGTGAGCCTGTTGTCATCGTGGTTGCACTGGACGCCTGCGACGACGCCAGTGCCGCTATCTGCCGCAGGCACGGCGTGGTTTCCGTAGAGCTGGAGGCGCGCTGCGTCGGCGCAGCCCGTGCAGCTGCTGCTGGCGAGTTGATCGCCAAGGGCGCGCGCTGGCTGGCCTGTACCGATGCCGACAGTCAGGTGCCCGCGCAATGGCTGGTTGCCCAACTCGATGCGGGAACCGACGTATTTTGTGGAGTGGTGGACCTTGGCGAGCTGACTCCCCAGCAGGCATGGCTCCGCGCGTGCTTCCATCGAGGAGAACGCTGGGGCGATGGCCACGGTCGCGTGCACGGGGCCAATCTGGGCGTCTCGACGCGGGCCTATGAAGCTGCCGGCGGATTCGCGGCGCAACGTTGCTCTGAAGACGTGGATTTGGTGCGCCGCCTTCAAGCGCAGGAGGCCTCCATCTACTGGGCCGGCGAACCGATGGTGATCACCAGTGCCCGGTTGAGCGGCCGCGCCAGCGGTGGCTTTGCCGACCACTTGGCGAGGCTGGCAGCACCAGCGTCCGAGGTGCAGCCCCAGCTGGCCTTGGCCAGCTGAGGCGGTAGCGAGGTTCAGTCGTCGTCCACTGCGAATGCGGCGTGGACCAACCCAGATGGTGCAAACCTCGCGGAGTGTTGCCCGGGCCGCCCTGTTCGCCGAACGGGTCCCACATCTCCGGCATCAAGCCGTCTCGATCACGTACCTGCGGCAGCAGTATGCGGAACACCAACTCGGCTTGGTCCCGCTCGCCCAGCGGACCGTACGCCTCCACCATCCACGACGTACAACTGATGATGGCACCCCCGCGGAGGTCACCATGCCATTGTCCTGGCGCTGCTGGAAACACTCGGAAATCGTCACCAATTCGCGTGCGCATTGAGGGCAGTTTTAACAGATGCATGCAACGCACTCCACACGGTGCATACCTGGGGGTCACCTGCCGTGCCGCGGACGCGTGCCACGCTGTGATTCCTTACTGGAAGGAGAGCAACGATGCAGGCACTGACCTACCATGGCCGTAAGGACGTGCGCGTTGAAACCGTTCCCGACCCGGTGCTGGCTGCCGACGACGATCTCATCCTGCGCGTCACTGCCACTGCTATCTGTGGCTCCGACCTGCATCTCTACCGCGGCAAGATTCCCGACCTGCATATCGGCGATGTGCTCGGCCACGAATTCATGGGCGTTGTAGAAGAGGTCGGCAAGGGTGTCACCCAGGTGCGTCCGGGGGATCGTGTGGTCATACCGTTCGTGATTGCCTGCGGCGAATGTTTCCACTGCCAGTTGGCCGAGTATGCCGCCTGCGAGACCACGAACCCGGGCAAGGGCGCGGCGCTGAACGGCAAGGGGATGATGCCTCCGGCTGCGCTGTTCGGCTACAGCCACCTGTATGGGGGCGTGGCAGGCGGCCAAGCCGAATTTGTGCGCGTGCCCAAGGCCAACGTGGGGCCGCTCCGCATCCCCGAGGGGGTGGCGGACGAGCAGGTGCTGTTCCTGTCCGACATCCTGCCGACCGGTTACCAGGCGGCCCTGAATGCCGGGGTCAAGCCGGGCTCGACCGTCGCAATCTTCGGTGCCGGCCCAGTGGGCCTGATGAGTGCCGCCTGCTGCCGCCTGCTGGGCGCCGAGACCATTTTTATGGTGGACCATCTGCCCTACCGGCTGGCGTTTGCGGAGCGCACCTACGGGGTGACCCCCATCGATTTCAGCAGGGTGGATGACCCGGCGGATTACATCGTCAGCCAGACCAGCGGGCGCGGTGTGGACGCCTGCATCGAGGCGGTAGGTTTTGAAGCGGAAGGCAGCGCGTTGGAGAGCGCATTGACTGCGGTGAAGCTGGAGGGCAGCAGCGGCGTGGCGATCCGCCAGTGCATTGCGGCTGCACGGCGCGGCGGCGTGGTCAGCATCCCGGGCGTCTATGCAGGTTTCATCCACGGGTTCCTGCTGGGCGATGCGTTCGACAAGGGCCTGACCTTCAAGATGGGCCAGACCCATGTACAGGGCCTGATGCCGGAACTGCTGACGGCCATCCTGGAAGGCAAGCTGGACCCGGGCAACATCATTTCGCACCGGATGACGCTGGCCGAGGCAGCGCAGGGATACGCGATGTTCGACGCTAAGGATGACGATTGCCGGAAGATCGTACTGACCCCGTGAGTACGTCACCGCCACTGACGCCCGACCGCCGCTACATCGCCGTGCGCGGGCGTTTGTGGCGGGCGACCAATCCCCACCTGTCGGCAGATGAGCGGGCAACTTGGGTTGCCCGCCTGATGGAGGCGCGCCGGGCAGTGCAGGCCGCACTGATGGGCGGCGATGCGGATGCGCTGCATATTGCGCGGCTTGCGGTGGATGCTGCCAAACACGGGCTGGGCGAGCGCGGGCCGGGCTGGTGGTCGGACGGCGGCAAGGACTACAACCGGTATCTCGTCAAGAACACGCCGTACGCTGCCTGGTTCGATTCGCTCTGAACCCTGCGCAGTGGTGGGTGTACGGCATCATCGAGTGCGATTCCCCGAGGCGCGGTCCGCTGGCGGACGCTCGTAGTCATCCGGGTGTGCAGTCTCCTCCTGTTCAGGCATGTCTTTTTCCTTTTTCCAGCTTTGGTCGGTGCGTACCTTGTCCGGTGTGTGGGCATTTTCTTGGTCTCCGGTATCGCCGGTGGGATTTAAGGGAAGCTTGCTCATGCGGAGCCTCGTTTGGCGCAGAGGGGCACGCATACTCTGCTCGCGCCTTCATCAACATGCTGGCTTGCTGTTGTATGCACCGCGCGAAGGTTTTTGATCCACACGAGGATGCTTTTTCATTGACAGCGTCTCGGCGTTGCGTGTGAATGGCCACCTTCAAGAACTTTGGCCATGAGTGTCCACGAACATGCTGCGTTGCCCAAGGTCGTCCGGATGGAAACCATGCCGCTCGATTGCGGTAAATGGGTCGTGGTGGTCGAGCTAGCCAGCGCGCCAGGCCGGTGCGGGCAAAAGCACTCAAGCGGTGCTGGCTGGAGCTGAAGGTCTAAAAGGGCGCGATTGCGCTGCGTTGGCCGTTTCGCTTACATCATCGGCGTGGAGCAGGGCAACCACGGCACCACGCATCGGATCGACCGAGCTTTGTCAGTGGCCGGCAGCCGAATGCACCCCAACGCACACGCTAGCCCACCTGACGCACCACTGCCCAGCACTTTAGGCGCGTTGCTCTGAGGCTTCAGCAGTGCTTCGGCGTTCACAGGCAAAGCGCCCTGCGTTCACTGTCCTGCCACGGCCGGGGCGCGAACTTGTCTGCATGAAACGTCCCGCGTCCTCTGATCCGGTCCCGACCTTCCGCGTCGGTTGCGCAGGCTGGTCGTTGCCTTCGCGTGATGCCGCAGCGTTCGGTGAGGGGGCCAGTGCTCTTCATCGTTATGCCACCCGCTTCAGTCTGGTGGAGATCAACTCCTCGTTCTACCGCCCGCATAAACCGGAAACCTACGCGCGCTGGGCGCGGAGTGTGCCGGAGGGCTTCCGCTTTTCGGTAAAGATGCCGCAGGCCATCAGCCACGAGTACGGTCTGCGAGGTGCGGTTCCCTTGCTCGCGCCCTTTCTGCAAAGTGTTGAAGAACTGGGCGACCGCTTGGGCGCACTGCTGCTGCAGCTGCCGCCCCGCCTGACCTACGACGGGCGCACAGCTTCGGCATTCTTTCGGGCGCTGCGCCGCCGCACATCGGTGGCGGTGGCCTGCGAGCCGCGGCATGACAGCTGGTTCAGCGCCGCCCCCGACGCGATGATGGCGCGCTATGACGTTGCCCGTGTCGCGGCTGATCCTGCACGCAGCCCACAGGCCGCCGCTCCCGGTGGCGCACGGCACTGGAGCTACTGGCGATGGCATGGACGCCCGCGCACGTACTACAGCAGCTACGCAGAGCACGATCTGCACGAACTTGCTGAGCATGCCACCCAGGAGTCCAAACTGGGGCCAGCCTGGGTCATCCTGGATAACACGGCACACGGCTACGCGGTACCCAATGCGCTGCGGTTACAGGCGTTGCTGGCGGAGAAGACAGATGCCTGAAGGTCCTTCCATCGTGCTGCTGCGCCAGGAGGCAGCGCGCTTCAAGGGCAAAACTGTCCGGCACGCCAGCGGATCCACGTCCGTTGATTTGACGCCTTTAGTCGGTCGCCGGGTGAAGGCGGTGCGCAGCTGGGGTAAGCATTTCCTGCTGGAATTCAGTCGCATCAGTCTGCGCATTCATCTGATGATGTTCGGCAGCTACCGCATTGACGCCCGCAAGGAAGCAATCCCGCGTGTGTGCCTGCAATTCGACAAAGGGGAGCTGAACCTCTATGCCTGCTCGGTCAAGCTGATCGAGCAGGCACTGGATGACGTCTACGATTGGCGTGCCGACGTAATGAGCGATACCTGGGATGCGCGGTTGGCGCGGCGCAAGTTGAAGGCAATGCCCGACGTGCTGGTTTGCGATGCGCTGCTGGATCAGAACGTCTTTGCGGGTGTAGGCAACATCATCAAGAACGAGGTGCTATTCCGAACCGGCATCCATCCAGCCAGCCGTGTGGGAGACCTGCCGCCGCGCGTACTCACCTCGCTCATCAGCCAAGCAAGGGAATACAGCTTTGATTTCTTGCGATGGAAGCTCGCCTTCGAACTCAAAAAGCACTGGAAGGTACATGCCAAGCGCACCTGCCCCAGCTGCCGCGGGCCAATCAGCAAACAGCACATGGGAACCACGCACCGACGTACCTTCTTCTGCCCCACCTGCCAGGCCTGTTACGGGCAGGACGCCAGTCTAGGTGTCCCCTCCGCTGGGACTCCCGCCGGTTCACGGAGAAAGAGTAGAAAGAGCCACATGAAGACCCCGCGTTGACACGGGATTCGTACATTCTTTCACAGGCAAACCCATCCACAACGACCATGGCGAACCGTGCAATTGCCTACGCCAGCGAGGCACTCCCCGCACTTGATCCGCTGCGCCTGACCGCGATGGTCGAGGATGCAGCCCGATTTAACCGCGATGCCGGGCTCACTGGAGTGCTGCTGTTCGATGGCCAACGCTTTCTGCAGTATATCGAGGGGCCGGAAGATGCCCTTGGCGTGGCGTATGCACGCATATTGGCAGCCAACAGCCACCGCGAGATCGTCGAGCTGGCGCGCGGGCGGGTTGGCCGGCGGATGTTCCCTTACTGGTCGATGCGGTTACTGCGTGCGGAGTCCCGGGAACTCAGCCAAGCCGCCTGTGCCGACTGGCGAGGCTTTGTCAGTCGTGCCGGCCGTGATGGTAGTCCAAGGGCGGCCATGGACTACCTCAGTGCGGTCGTGCAGCCGCATTTGGGATGACCGGCGAAGGGTAAGCTTTTTCGCCGGTCACGCTCACAGCGCAATGGCCTCATCATTTCCAGCAACTGTGCGGCACCGGAGTGATGCAGCAGCTGCGGCGCCACACCGTGATCGCGTCCCCGGCCACAATGGTCCCCGAGCGCCCTACGATCAGATCAAGGGGCAGACGTCGCGTTGACCCGAACAAGAACAGCCGAGGCAGAACCCGGATTGAGTTTAGTGCGCGCTACACACCGTGCTCGTCGCCGATGGCGATGCCTACTCTCTAGCTAAGCTCAAACCATCAATTACCACTTCACTGGTCAAATCGCGCATTGCCTGCTGCAAAGCCTTGGTAAAGACAAACCCGTCTTCTCCTGCGTGGGCGTCTGATGCTCCGGCCAGCGTCATCCCCCATGCCAGTGAAAGCACCTGCGGGTTCGGATGGCTGGCGATGATTGTTCGCAGCCCATATTCCAACGCTTTGATATAGCCGCGGTGGCCTTCCAAGTCGACCTCGCATGCCTCAAGGCGCGCAGCCAGCTGTTCCAGGGAGGGGTTCATAAGAGGGCTCGACAGGTGCGGGGGGAAGGTTGGATAGTGGGGGACAGGCCGCCAGACTTTACCCATGAGCATCCTCAACGTTTTGCTGAGCGCTGACCAGTTGGTCGTGAGGGTGGACACCTGGGCGGAGGACGCCCTAAGCGGCCAAGCTTCGGCAGGGGCAAAGGTGCTGCTCATTCCTCAGCACCAGATCTTGCTGGCAACCCGGGGTTCAGCGCAGTTCTTCCTGCGTATCTATCAGTTTTCCTTGGAAGCCAGTTTTCGAGCGGACTTCACCCTGCAGCAGCTGACGGCGGAGTTGGGGCGGGTCATTGACCAGCTTTGGCCGAACTACGCCAAAGCCGTGGCTGAAGTGGGTTTGCCGGCAGAATACTGCACCACCGAGCTGGTGCTGGGCGGATGGTCCCCCAATGAACGGACGCATGATGGCCACCGCCTATGCCAAACACGACGCGTGCCAAATACGACGCGGCGGTGCCCGCAGTGGTCCAGCCGATCACGGGGCAGCTCTCGTCGCCTGGTGAGCCCTTGCAGGATTGGCCGCCCTCAATGGCAACGCCGGCCCTGTTTGAGGCGGGTCGGCGCCAGGCCCATTGGCTCAACGAGAAGAATGGACGAAAGGTTGCGGGCGGACAGCTGCTATTGGCGTTTCTGAAGTGAGGGCAAGCCGTCGTCAAAGACTTAGGTGGTCTCTAATCAATGGGGTGAGGCTGCCCCAGGGATAGTCGAGGTCGGGCTGATCAGGCGCGCTCGCCGTATTACTAGTCTGTAGGAAGAACTGGGCGCTTATGATCGGGTGAAAGGGAGCCGTGGACCACTGACAGCAGTTCGCGAGAGCCCCCGGCTGGCGATGGCGGACCTATGCCCCTCGTCGCTCGACCAGAGTGCTGCGGTAGTTCTTGCAGGCGTCCTGCAGACCCATTTTGGCCGTAGCTATCAACGCATCGGTGCTCATGACTGAAGTTTCGTTGCGTTCGACGATCAAGATTGGGAAGGTCTCGGTGGCATGCCGCCAATCGTTAGCTAGGCGTGGTTCTTTCCTACCTGAACTCGCGCAGTGGCAGAGCGACGGGACAACTGATCGCAGTTTCGTGAAGAATGTGTTCTGTTGCACAAAAAACGTCATCAGCTTGTTCTAGGATGCGACGATCCCCGCGAGGAACGGGGAAGGATGTTCGTTCCGCGCATTAGGGATTGATGTCGGACACAGCCCCTTGGCCGGATTTGCCAACCGCTGTTCACATGGAGTGTGCACTAATGGCGTCAGCCATGTCCCTGCGCGGCCACAAGGCTGCCGCAATCCTTTCTTTCTGCTTGGCATTGGGCGGTGTATCGACTGCTAGCGCAGCCACTTACTACGGCCCTCCCTACAAGGTTCAGTCGTTCCGCGGGGTTGGCTCGTTTGAGAGCGTAGGTGCTGCGGTCAACTTCCTGGTTGGGAAGATTCAAGCCCCTTGCCAACAGGACCCCAAGTGCACCAAGCCGCCCGTTGTCACAGTGCGATACGGCACCGATGGCTGGGCCGCGACGATCTATGTCAATGGGAAAGTAAGCGACAATGTCTTTGCTTCCGAAATCCTGATCGGACAGCCGCAGAAAAACTTCGGAGGTTGTCAGAGACGTTGTTCCGCAGGGCTTGGCTCTGCCACCGATGGGACTGGGGCTCGAGGTGCTGCTGACAGTGCTTCAAAGGCCAATGCCCGTGATCCAGGGAGTCCGTTTGAGGGTGACCCGATCAATACCTCCACCGGCAACTTCTACCGGCAGGAAACCGACTTCGAGTCTCCGTCAGGCCTGATGTTTCGGCGGTTTTACAACAGTTCTGCCCGTGCTCCTGGTTCTTCTTTGGGTCTTCAGTGGCGCCATCTGTTTGATCGGCGACTCGAAGTGCTTGCTCCCACTACTGGAGCGGCCGGAGACCGCACGTTCATTCGTTCCATTCGGCCGGATGGCAGTTCAGAGCTGTTCACTCGAACCTCGAATGGCTGGACCGTCGATACCGATGTCGCAGACGTGCTCGTCGATCGAGAGGTGGGCAGCGGCTATGCATTACAGTTGGCGGCCAACCGCCAAACCGAAGTCTACGATGCAACGGGCTTGTTGAAGGAAGTCTACGACCCGGCAGGCAAGAAGCTTCTGACCTTGCAGTATTCGGACGCAACCACGCCGGCAGATGTGGCGCCAGTCGCGGGACTCCTGTTGACTGTTGGGGACGTCAGCGGGCGCACCTTGAGCTTTAAGTATGATGCCTCATCGCGGTTGACCACGATGATATTGCCAGACGGTGCATCGCAAATGTTTGGCTACAACCCCGCAGGACAGCTTGCAACGGTGACCTATCCGGACGCCACAAGCAAGGGCTACATCTACAACGAAACAGCAAATAGCCCCACTGTCGCTGGCACGTCCTTCCTCACAGGGATTGTGGATGAGAAAGGCGTTCGCTACGAGACCATTAAATTCGACTACAACCATCGCGCTTATCACGCGGAGTTCGCTGGCGGAGTTGATACCACAACCTTGGACTACGCCGCTTCCACCTGGAAGGGAACGCTGCCAGTAACCGTCAAGGGGCCGCTCGGAGCAACCTCCAAGTTGGGCTTCGTGGATACAGGAAAGGGGCGTCTGATGCCCGCGGGCGGCTCGGTCGCCTGTGGTGACCAATGCAACCAACCATACAAGGCCATGACTTATGACGCGAACGGCTACCCGGCGTCGGTCACGGACTTCAAGGGAATCACCACAAGGACCACGTACACCGCAGACGGGCTGCTGGCCGAACAGGTTGACGCCGCCGACACCCCGCAGCAGCGCACCACGACGACCACGTGGGATAGCGCACTGCGTTTGCCCCTCAGCCGGGTGGTAAAAAACTCTGCGGGCATCGCCGTTTCCAGCAGTTCATGGAAGTACAACGCGTTGGGCCTGGAGGTCGCGCGGTGCGAGGTGGATCCTGCCATTCCGGCTACAGTCGGGTATGCGTGCGGAGCTGCCACCAATGCACCAGCTGGGGTTCGTCAATGGACCACCGCCTACTGCTCGGCGGTGGATGCCACCCAATGCCCGCAAGTCGGTCTTGTCCTTGTCGAAGGCGGGCCGCGGTCCGATGTTCAGGACGTTACCAGGTACAGCTACTACCTGACCGCAGATGAGTCGGGTTGCAGTGTTCTCGGGGGCTCCTGCCACCGTGCTGGTGACCTTCAGTCCGAGACCAATGCCCTCGGTCAAGTGACGACACGGCTGGCCTACGACCGAAACGGACGTGTAAGGCGCCTTCGAGACGCGACGGGCGCGATTCATGATTTCGGCTACTCCACTCGAGGCAAGCTCACCTCGATAACCGAGCGGAATAGCGTGGACGGGGCTGCGTCTAGCAACGATCGAGTGACCTCGTTGTCCTATGATGCGACAGGCAATGTCGCCTCGATTGTTGACCCCGATGGGGTGTCCCTCAGCTACACCTACGATGATGCACACCGTCTCATTCAGATCAATGACGGGGCAGGGAACAACATCCGCTATACCCTCGATGTGGCAGGCAATCGCACCAAAGAGGAGGTGTTCGACGCAGATAGTGGACTGAAGCGTTCGCTTTCTCGCGGTTACAACAAGCTGGGGCAGCTGGTGTCTCAGAAGACGGCAGCGGGGAATTCAACCGACTTTACATATGACCTGGCGAACAACGTCCAGCTCATCACGGATGCCCTGAAGCGCAAGACGCAGTTTGACTACGATCCCTATGGAAGGCCCAGCAGGGTGCTTCAGGATGTTTCCGGGTTGGCGGTTGAGTCGCGATACGAATACGACGCCGAAGGCCGGACCACCAAGGTTGTCGATCCAAAAGGTCTGGCGACCATCTACGGCTATTCAGGGCTGGGCGACTTGTTGAGCCGCCAGAGCCCCGACACGGGCGCAACCACTGCCAGCTATAACAGTGCAGGGCAGCCGGTGAAGCAGGTTGACGCCAATGGCACGGCTAGCAGCTACACATACGATGCCCTGGGGCGCGTGGTGCGCAAGGTTTATGGGGACCAAGCGATTGTTGCGTCATACGTCTATGACCAAGTCGAGAACATCTGCTCACCAGGTGAGTCGTTTGCAATCGGGCAGCTCTCATCCATGCAGGATGACGGTGCTAAAACCCAGTATTGCTACGATCGCTCCGGCAATGTGACGCGCAAGGTGCAGACGTCATCAGGGCAGAGTGTAGGCGTCAGCTATGCCTATACCAATGCTGGCCGACTTCGTTCTGTCATCTATCCTGACGGAGCGGTTGCGGACTACAAGCGGGATGCAGCCGGCACGGTCACCGAGATCGGCGTGACTCGACCGGGTGCTGCTCGTGTCGTGTTGCTTTCCAGTGCAAAGCGCCATCCCTTCGGCCCCTCTGCGGGCTGGGTCTACGGCAACGGGCGTACGCTGTCGCGAGACGTCGACCAGGACTACCGTCCGACGGCGTTGAACGGCAGTGGCTCGGGAGCACTGAATGCAGCCTTCTCGTTCAGTGCCGTGGGCGAGTTGACCGGCCTCACCGCCGGCGGGACTGGGGCAACGTCTGTATCGCTGACCTACGACGCCTTGAGCCGATTGACTGCTTTCAAGGATGCGGCGACTGGCTCGATCATCGACAGCTACTCCTACGACGCCACCGGCAATCGCACGTCTGTGAAGGTCAATGGAGCTGACCAGACCTACGCCTATCTGTCAGACAGTCACCGCTTGCAAAGCATCGCGGGCGTGTCGCGTTCCTACGATGCGGCTGGCAACACGCTTTCGATCCAAGGCGTGGAGCGTGAGTTTGCTTACAACGCAATGGGGCGCTTGAGTACGGTGAAGCGAAACGGCGCGGTTGCTGCGGAATACCATTACAACGATCTTGGCCAGCAAATCATCCGGAAGACCGGGGGGATTTTGGCCCTGAGTCTCTATGACGAGCGTGGGCAGTGGCTAGGGGAATACGATCAGGGAGGCGTCGCGCGTCAGCAGGTGATCTGGTTGGACAACCTTCCCGTCGGATTGCTGAAGGGCAGCGCCCTCTACTACGTTCAGCCGGATCATGTGGGCACCCCTCGCGTCGTCATTGACCCAGCCCGTGACGTCGCAATTTGGAGTTGGGATCTGAGGGGGGAGGCGTTCGGTGCTACGGCACCAAACGAGGATCCGGACCAGGACGGTACCCTGCTTGAGTTCGCGATGCGCTTCCCTGGGCAGCTCTATGATGGTGTCTCTGGACTCAACCAGAACTATTACCGTGACTACGATCCGTCTGCTGGACGCTATGTGCAGAGCGATCCCATCGGAATTGCGGGTGGCATTGGAACCTACGGATACGCCGAGAATTCGCCCATCCAGCTTAGTGACAGATTTGGTCTCGCTAGCTGCTATTACTCGATCCGGGATGAGCGAATGGAGTGCTTCCCGTCGACAGAAGGCAAGCAGTACCTTTCGATCAGGGTTGCCTCCGGAAACAATGGGGGCGGAATGCACTGTAAGAACAACCCGGCTTGTACAAGCCTCCAAGGACGTGGCCCGATTCCGACAGGTAAGTGGAACTGGACAAGTACCTGGACAAGCAAGCCCAATGGCCGAGCTTTGGAGCCTGCTCCAGAAACCAATACCTTTGGCCGATCCCTGATAAGGTCACACAGCTGTGCAAACGCCTTTGGTCCGTCGCTGGGCCCGCACTTCTGTTCCGAGGGGTGCGTGACAGGTACTGCAGCGGACCTGAAAAAGCTCAATGAGCTAATCGACGATGAGCCAGGGAGTACTCTGCAGGTGATGGATCAGTTTACGCGTCTTCCCCCACGATTCTGGTGAACCGATGAAAACCACCGCACTGATTTCGTGCTTCGTCCTTTGTGTTCTATTTGGGTCCTCCGTGTCCGCCCGGCCGCTGGCAGAAAGACTCGCGGCAGACATGGAGATGGCCGAACACTCTATTCTTGCCTCGCTGGTAGTGCACAAGAGTTCCGAGAGCAAGTCACTGTGCTCTCAGACGCCATATGCTTGTGTAGGGGCTGATGGTGCTGAGCTTGGTCTTGCCTTGATAGGGGGCAGTAGGAGTCCGGCCGCCCCTCGGCGCTTGGTTGAACTGGCGCGCTTCCGTATGGACGGAGCGCTCTCCGAGGACTACAAGTGCTACCTCGCCGCGCCAGACAATTCAATGATTCAGGCTGCGTCGAAGCTGGATGCCAAGAAGTTGGCAGCGCAATGCATGTCCGAACTTGCTGCGTTCAAGCGTCGGGCGGGCGGGGCCAAATTCGACGTGGCGCCTGAGAACATCTGTAGCTCAGTCGCGGACATCCAGAGTTCCTTGCGTGACGTGGTCGGGCTAGCCAAGGCCGGTAGTGACTGTGACGGCGTCTGAATCGGTCATTGAATCGCTCAGGGTGCCGTAGACACCTCGCAGCCATAAACTCTGGCTTAGGCGGAGGTGGTTATGAGCACGAAGCGGTACACCGATGAGCTCAAGATCGAGGCGCTCAGGCAGATCGTTGAGTGCTGCCGTCCGGTAGCGGCGGTTGCAGAGCGACTGGGCGCGTCGATCTACAGTCTTTACGGCTGGAAGCGGCAGCAAGGCAAAGGCGAGGTTAGCCGGGGCGTAGAGCAGGACCAGAACGCGAAAGTGCGCCGCCTTAAGGCTGAGCTACGCCGCGTCACTGAAGAGCGAGACATCCTAAAAAAAGCCGCCGCTTATTTTGTAAAGGGGAAAGAGCAAAGTACGCCTTCATGAAGCAACACGCAGACGATCTCGGCCTTGCGGTGATGTGTCGGATGCTTGGCATCCATCGCCGCGGCTACCACGCCTGGCTGAGAGAGCCGGCAAGCGATCGCGACAAGGACGATCAGCGATTGCTTGCGCTGATCAGGCACAGCTGGCTGGAAAGCGGCGCGGTGCATGGCCACCGCAAAAGTGACTACAGACCTGCGCGAGCTTGGCGAGACGTGTAGTCGGCATCGCGTGGCACGCTTGATGAGGAGCGAGGGGGGGGCGGACTATGGTCGGCTGCGGTCGGCGAACACGCCCATTGAGCGGTCCTGTTGGATCAGTCGCCAAGAACGTTCTGGCTCGCGGCCTCAAGGGCAGTGAGCCAAATCGCGGTTGGGTCACTGACATCACCTACATCCACACGTACGACGGCTTCTTGTACTTGGCGGTGGTGCTTGATCTGTTTTCGCGTCAGGTCGTTGGATGGGCAACCCGGCTAACTCAGCATACGGACTTGGTTCTGCAGGCGCTGTTGGCTGCAGTGTGGCGGCGCAAGCCCAGCCCTGGGCTGCTGCTTCACTCCGACCAGGGAACCCAGTTCACCAGCGAAGACCGGTAGAGCTTCCTGCGCGTGCACGAGTTCGTGTGCAGCATGAGTCGGTGAGGGAACTGCCATGACAACGCAGCCATGTAGAGCTTCTCCCAGCTACTGAAGCGCGCTGGCGGGATGCCCCTACGTTGGGTTCTACCCAGAAATCACGGACGGTTCTAAAAGAGCTGCAACCTTCTGATCCTGCCTGGCGACCTTTCGCCGCATCCTTGGATTGTGGCGTCGCTCGATGTAGTCAAACACATCCGCTCGTGCTGCATCCAGTGTGGGGTAGCTCGTTCGATAGATCCGCTCGCGTTTGAGCAGGCCAAAGAAGCCTTCGCACGCAGCGTTGTCCCCGCAGCGCCCCACCGCGCTCATCGAGCAGACCAGGCTGTTGGCCGCTAGATAACGCTGATAGTCGCCGCTGCGGAACTGGGTGCCGCGATCCGAATGCAAGATCACCTCATAACTCTCTTGACGCTGCCAGACCGCCATCTGCACCGCACGAATCACTATCTGACGGTCCTGGCGGTGGTGCATCGACCAGCCCACCACTCGCTGATCAAACAGATCCAGAACGATGCATAGATATAGCTTGCTCTGCTGGGTTTTGATCTCGGTGATATCCGTGACCCACTTGGTCTCCGGCTCCAATGCGCTGAAGTCCCGCTTCAGCCGGTTACGCACGCCTGGCGGGGTCAACGCAGGCTTGCCTTGCTGGCCTCGGCGCTTCGGTCGTGGCCAGCCCTGCAAGCCATCAGGCGCGCCACCCGGTTCAGACTCAGGCTATGGCCGGCATCGGCCAAATCTTCCTGCTTCCGGCCTGCGCCAAGTGTGCCCCGACTGTCCTCATGCAACGCGCAGATCTGGTCGAGCAAACGCTGATTTTCGAGCTGACCAGCACTGGGCAGGCGCTTGCTCCAATCGTAATAGCCGCTGGCCGACACCTTCAGACAGCGGCACATCAGTCGAACCGGAAACTCGTCGCGGCAACGTTCGATCACCTGATACCTCAGGATGATCCCTTGGCAAAGAACGTCGCCGCTTCTCGCAAAAAATCCCGCTCCTTCTTCACCCGGGCTAGTTCGCGCTTCAACTGCGCAAGTTCCTCGTCCCGGGGCGTCTCGGCACCAGCAAAGACGACTCGCCCCTGATCCTGCGCCTGACGCATCCAGCGTGTCAGTAACGTATCCCGGATTCCCAGCTCCCGGGCTACTTGGGCACAGCTCACACCCGACTGGCTTGCCTGCTCAATCGCACCACGCTTGAACTCGGCGCTGAACTTCCTTCGCTTCGACATGAACACCCCTCATGGCCTAAATCGGCCTTCTTGTAAGTGTCCGTGAAAACGGGGGTGAACCCGTTTCATCGGTGGAACGCGAAGCCTGGAGTGGTATCCCTCGCCGCCGACTCACGGGTATCGCGGCTCACTCACGGATAGAAACCCTTCTTGTCCCGCAGCCGTTCCTTGAACTGCCCTCGAACATACTTTGGTAGAACGACGGGAGGCGTGAAGTCTTCCAGCATCCTCACGGCCAGCGGCCGAGATTGTTCCGGCAGCATGCCCTCGTAAGCCTCTCTAATAACGGGGGCTTTTTCCTCCTTTACTTGCCCTGTGGTTGAGTGGCCGGTGATTACTGCGATCTGCGACGTTGTGTAACCTTTGCTGATCAGGTTGTTTATCAACGTATGGCGGAACGAGTGAAAAGAAGTGCCTTTCGAGAAGCCGAGTTTCTTCATGTAGGTGCCGAACTGCGACACTAATGCACTGCTGTAGCGTGCGTTTGTTTCCCCCGTTCTTGGGTTGATGCCCGCAGAGAGGTGTGGGAAAAGGCGTGGATGCTTGCACTCCTTGATGTCCTCCAAGAATTCTAGGAAACCGGCATCCAACACGCGCTGCGCTATTGGAATTTTTCGTATGGAAGAGGTGTTCTTCAGGCTCTGTCTGCTCTTCGCGCCTTCCGACCCCGCAAGATCCTCGTCGGCGGTGACGCGGAGGTAGATAAACCATGTATCTTCCTCTATGGCGATATCCGCTACCTTGAGCTGAGCAATCTCGCCAATACGAGCGCCGGTGTAGAGCCCGAGGATCGGCCCCCACCATCGGTGGGGCCATTTCCTTGCCCAGGGTTCAAAATTGGACTGTTCGAAGATGCGTTGGAGCTCCGCGTTGCCAAGTGAGCGATTGCGCTTCGGCTGCACGCCGACAAGATCCTTTCGGATCTTGACGAACGCATCCATCGGTGAGGCAGTAATGGCTTTTGCACTGAGTAGCGCGTTGAAGAAGGCGCTCAAGAGTGCTCGCTGAAGCGCAAAACTAGAAGCGGCAGGGGGAGGCACCTTCATATTTTTGCCGAGTTCTATCAGCTCCTTGGCGGGTAGAAGCTTCAGCTCCCTATCCGAATGGGCGCGCGATCGTGGTTGCCACCTCAAGAGGTCGCAGAGCATGTAGATGTGATGCCTTTCGATGTTTGTGACACGGATGTCTCCACAAACCTTCTGAAGGTTTGAGAGGGATCGAGCGGATGCCTCGATAGAGCAGGATCGAATGTTCCTGCGTTTCATATGCAGGAGGTAGTCCGCAATCTCTTCTGACAACAATCCGGCTGGCGTTGCTAGTGGAAGCGTGGGCGGGTAGATCGTGCCATTTTTACGTGCCCCGGGGCGCGCGGTTTTGTCTAGAGCGAAGCGAAGAAGTTCTTCAAAATTTGTTCTGGATTTTGCATTGCTTATTTCGACGCCGCAGAACTTAACTCTTCCGACTTTCACGAAGTCGATCTTAATGGCGCTGTCGGTGGCGTCGAGCTGAGATGAGTTCGGTGTGGTCTTTGCACTTTCCACTTTGGCTGCTTCCGTTGGTGTCTGCAATCTTGATACGGGAGCAATTTGTCAAGTCAATGCGCGGTCGCCTGGCGTCAAATGGGCGGAATAACACCTTTAGGATTGGTGTGAAGGACGCTCCGATGGGCAAGGGCGTGTGCATTTTCGTGTTCGTAAAGGCAGCCGGCATCCCTATATTTAAAGGGCTTCTTCAGTTGCGTGCTAGCCATGTTCCAGAGATCGACTATAATGAACGATATTGGTTTTCCTAACGAAATCGATCATATTTGTTAGTAAATTAAGCTGTACCGCAGTTAAATGCTTGGTTGCATTTTGGCGTGTTTGTTAGTTAGTAATGGCGTTTAGATGTGGGGTTGGGTGTGAACGGAGCTCGCGCAACTGGCCAAGTCCAATGTGGCTCGACGCCCAGGCGGACCACCTCCAGGTCTCTGAAGCCTTTTGATGGCAGGAGGGGCAGGGCGGCGCCTTGCGGGTCTGCCTAAGATGTGTCGACAGCGCGGCTGTCGATGAACTAGGAGGTCGAAGCAGCTCAGCTACTGCCTGGCGTAGCCAAACAGTGCGGCTGAGGTCCCTGCGCAATGAAGTCAGCCCGGGTAAGCGGGGAATCGCACGTCGGGGTGTCGCTTCTTCCACTCGGTGTGGGCGAAGGTTCCCTCCCAAGCAAGGAATGCTTTTGGCGGGCGTCCTCGGCCAGGCCACGTCTCACCGCTGAAGGGCAGCCAGAACCGCGGCGTCAGGTCTTCCTTTGGAGCCCTGACGGACTTGGCTCGTTTAGGCGGCTTCGAACTCGCGTTCGCTCCGATCGCTTCGCGGATCTTGCGTTGTTGCGCTGGGCTGAAATCTTCGAAACAAGCGTCCAGGATCAGGTTCACACGCTTGTAGGCTTCCTTGGTCGCTGCGCTGACAAGTGCCTTGTCTTGGTTCTCAACGGCTCACTAAGTGGCCGTTTGGCGAGGTCGAAAAGCTCCATCCGATGCTGAGTCAGCAGCTGAGCCGGCCTACACGCTGACTTCGTGTGCTCTGTGGCTCAAGCTATGGCGCGTCCTGGTTTTGATTCAGACTAAAAGTCCTCTTGCCTAATATGCACGCGGGATGTCCGCACCGGGAATGACTCGTAGCTCACGATTACTGTATTGACGTGGAGCACCCGGAGGCTGTCCGGTTTGATCCGAAGGGTAAACGGGCGAGAGTCTGGATCGAGATGGGGGTCGAATCCGAAGCCATCGTCCAGAGGGGGCGGTTGAGGCGGCGGGGAGGGAGTCCCTGCCGGCATCTGCTCCATGACCGTGTAGTCAACGACATCGCCTTCGTCATCGTGGTAACCCAGCCACACGTCCCTTCGAGTGGCTTCCGGATCTGCAGGTTGTTCCACGCGACTCGACCGATGGAAGAGTGCTACGTTTCTTGCGTCAGAAGCAGACTGCGGGGATGAGTAAAGGATGCCATCGAGCCTTGGTTCCACCTCATTGGCCAAGAAGTCCGCCACTGCCTGGGTGGGGATGTACTCATAGGCCTCGTGGTCTGGCATAACTGGTTGGGTGAATCGCCAACTGAAGCTTCTCAGAAAAGCAGCATGCTGCAGGCGGGCCGCATGAGCAGGATCGAAGTAGCTGCCTTCGACCAGGAGAGACTTGAGGGCATCAATGTCCAGCAGGCGGACTGGGCGCAGCAGCTCAAACTGCGCCATCGCCACCCGACTGCCAACGGGCGGCCTCACTTCGGCTATCGCGACCTCTTCAGTGTCGGCGCCATAGAAGATGGATACTCCCGCTGCATTGAGTCGGCCTGCCCGGCCGGTGCGTCTGGGAGGAGGGGATAGCTCAGATGCCGGCGCGAGCAGAGCCCCCTTGAGGCGTTCGTCGTCCTGGAACACTCGCGCCCTGAAGAAGCTGCTGGTGGTTTTTCCAGGGCCGGCATCGACCAGTACGGGGCGTCCGTTGTGGGCTTTCAAGTCGGCAAGCCCTTCGAACAGCGAGGCAAGGAATCGCCGGGACTCAGGTGAAAAGAAGCGCGCTTGATCCACGATCGCTGATTCAAACCTAATGTACTCAGCGCTTATCGTCGAGTGGTCGACCGAGGTGGTCTCTTGGTAGTGCGCCTCAGAATCAAAGGGCTGCTCTTCGCCTGCGGCGATTCCATCAAGGTCCGAGGTCCAGTCGTCCAACGTCTCGCGGACGTCCTCTGCGATAGCCACGTCAGCGTCAAGGAGTTGCGCGATCACATCTTCGACCGGCTCGCCGGATCGGTCCCAATCTCCAGTCTCCCGCTGGATGTAGTATTCGTAACCTTCAGGATCCCGCGGTGTGCGCTCGAAGTGCTCCTTCATCGCACGCTCGACCTGGTTGGCGATCATCTCGATGGTCACCGTCTGACCCTCGGCGCCACAGTAGTGGCATTCCCCCGGTGTCCCCGTCCGGTCGATGTCAATTGAAAGGTAAGATTCGCCAATGCAATCGGCGCAGACCGGTCGGTCGCCGATGTTGGAGGGGGTGGTGGCGTTCATTGCTTAAGCTTGCCATAGTTGGAAGGCTGGCATGAAACTGGCTCTAGATTTCAGGCGTTTGGCCGATACGGGGAGTGGCGGTGATCTCGCAACCTGCGCGTGTCCGACCTCCGTGGTGGGGTGTCTTTTGAGTTGAATAACAAGGAAGGGATGGGGATGATGGAGGCGAAAAAGCAGAGCCTGCTGGATCTTGCGATCAAAAATCCAAAGGTCACAAACGCGATAATTGCGGTGCTTGGTGCAGTATTTTTGGGTTTCTATGCGGTGCTTTCGAGTATATCGTCGCCGCTGAGTATTGGCAGTTTTCTCAGTGTGTCGCCGGGTCTTTTAAAGATTGTTGGGGTTTTCTTTAAAGAGGTCGGCTTGGCTGCAATGGTGGCGGTTATCATTAATTTTTCAATTGAGGCGTTTAACAGAAAGCGCCACCAGCAGGAAAAAGATGAGCTAATTCACGCCATTGATTTGGCGCACTCAAGTCAGCGCGAGGCGCAGATAAAGGCCATAAATCAGCAGATATTTCAAACTGTCTACGAGAGGAATATTCCGAACAAGTTGTTTAAGGAGATTGAAGAGCAGTTGTTGCGGTCAAATTTTCTTCGTGTAGATAGTGAGTACCTGCTCATTATTGAGCCATTTGATAAAATGTATGCGAAGATTAGACTTCGGCATAGGTATAAGGTGGTTAACATTGGTGCGGCCACTTCCAACTACGCCTTGCGTGTTGGTTTTGATGTTATAAAGGCAATGAGTGGGCATTATAAGGTTTTGTCTCTGAGCATCGGGACGGAAAGCCTTTCTGCGCAGGCGCTAGTGCCCATACCATTGGCTAAAACGGAAATGCATGACTGGTGGGAGGTTAAGATGGATCGCCCAATTCCACCGGAACTTCCGGTTGAGTGTATGCTCGAGTATGTCCGGCTTAGTCCAATGGTGGGTAAAGAGGCGATTTGCACTTTGATGCCAACTGAGAGAATGTCGGTTCAGGTTATAGATAAAACTGGGCACTTTTCGATCAGAGCGATGTCTCTCCACCCGCGGCCCGAAATTGATCGAATGCCTGACAAAAGCAGCGGTGTTCATTTGTGGGAGCTCGATGGCGCATTATTTCCTGGTCAGGGGTTTCTTATTGACTGGATGCCGAAGGTGATGGTGCCTCGCCTCTCAACTGAGGCGGCGGTGGAGGCGTCGCAGGCCGACTTGACGTCAGGAAATGAGGCCCTTTCCGGTGAAGACTCGCGAGTCGAAGCGGATGAGATCGAGCAGGCAGTGCCCCCGGCCTCTGCTTGATCTCCTGGGTACTTGACAGATGTTGGGAGCTGCCGGAGTATTGACCCGTACTAGGAGGACAGGACATGAGAGACATCATCAAAAATTAACTTTCTGGATTTGTTCGAGTTTGACGCGATTTTCGTAAACTCGTTAGTGCTAAGTAGTTTCTGCGCATTAAAAATTCACAGATTGATAACAAACGTCGGGCAGCAAGTTGAGCCCGGCGTTTTTTCTGTTCTTGTTCAATCTAGACCGCCCGGGCAGCGTTTGAGACTTCAAGGCCTCTTGACGGGCTGAGGGGGTTGTCCCTAGTGCGGCCCGTAATGTCGTCTGCCTCCGCAGAGCGCTGAGGAAGGGGCGGCTACGTAGGGAGCCGGCTTGGTTCGGAATATGGGTGGTTCGGAGGCCCGCGATACCAAAAGGCCTGCCACCCGAAGCCCGGCTGGCTGTCTCTAAGCCGCTGGCGGCCAGTCGGGACAAATCAAGGTGCCCTCACACTGCCGCCGGGTTACCTCGTGGTCCCCGGACGGAGCTTCCCCCTCTGCAGCAGCCCATCTTGTAGCGACAGCTAGAGCCTCACGCCCAAGGCATCGAGAGTTGGCGTGGTCATGGTCCCCGTGACCTTGATGCCGTAGGTCAGCTGGAACATGCGAAGCGCGGACTGGGTCTGGGCCGATAGGGTTCCATCAATCGCACCAGGGTCGTAGCCCTTCGAATACAGCGCGGCTTGGACTCTCATGATGAGCAGTTTCAGCTGATCTGCATCTCGTCGCTCGCTGTCGGGCGCGGCCAGGGTGCTCGGCTGAAGCGTCTGCGCCTTGTGCATGCCGTCGCTGGTCGCGGACGGTGTCGACTGCAGGCGTTGGTGCGTAACCGGGGAGCCACTCGACGACGCGCCCGACTGAGTCCGAGGCGCTGGAGCTGTGTAAGTCGAGGGCGGCGGAGTGTAGCTGGGTGGTGGTGGGGTATAGGTCGCCGGCGGCGTGTAAGACCTATACGAGCTTCCAGAGCCTGAGGAATGCGACCGATGGGAGCTATGGGATCGATGCGAACTGTGGCTGCGATGACCGGCATACAGGTTGTGCCGGCCCGCGTTGAGCGAGGTGCTGAGCACGGTCGCATACTTGCTGTCCATGTGCGCCAAAGTGGACAGGTCTGACGTGCCTTTGGGCGGCTCCGTTGCAAGCGCGCCGAGGGTGGTGGCTCCTACGATCATTAATGCGTTCGACATCGGTCAGGCATCCAAGATGGGGGCTACAGCGCGGCTGGTCCAAGCCGGCGTGACCCAAGAGAAGAACCCGCCGCAGCGATCTTTCACGCTGCAAGTGATGCAGGCGGGCAGGTAGTCGTTCTTCCAGGTCGAAATGCTCTTCGCGGCGTGGCCCCAGAGGCTTCGTTCGATGGTGCAGAGGGGCAGGTTGTAGAGGGACACCGGAATGCCGGCCATGTCCAGGATGTCGACGGCGTCCCTCAGTATTTCGGAGTAGTCCGCAGGGTCGGCCCATAGATCGCGCTGGTGTGCTTTCGCGAACCCCACTGGCTCAATCCCCATGAGGGCCACGTGCTCCACGAAAGGCAGGTTCCGCCAAATGAAGCGAGCCAGCTGGGCCAGACGCTCAAACGTAGGCCGAACCAGCACCACGCGTATCTCCACGCGTTGCCGGGCGGCTTGGAGGGCGTAGAGGCCCCTCAACGTCTCTGCAAACGCCCCCTCGCTTTGGACCACGTAATCGTGCAGTCCGTAGTGGTCACCGTACAGCGGGATCCCCCAGCTGAGGTTTGGATGCAGCCCATCGAACTTGGCGTGGAGCGAAGGGTCGCGAAGGCGCCCGTTTGAGAGGATGTGGACGTGGGTATCCGGCAGGGTCTCGGAGCACCGCTTAACGACGTCCACCAAGCCATCTCCAAGGAGGGTGGGCTCGCCCCCGCTGATGGCCAGCGACGGTTCGTCAGGGTCCACCAGCTCAATAAGGTCAAGCAATTGCCTGACTCGCCAGCCGTCCTCCACGTCTCGGGGCGGCTGCGAGCACATCAGGCAGTAGCTGTTGCACCGCTCGGTGGCAAAGAGGACGTTGCCATTGTCGCCGCGGCGATATCGGACAGCGACCCGTTGCCGAATCGGGTCCAGCTCTATGACGTCACCACTTTTGGTAATGCGCGAGTCGCCCTCGAGACTCACCCAGGGAACCGTGGCCGGCCACTTGTGGCCATCCGGCGGGAGCAGGGCACCCCAAGGGAGGTCAAGCAGCTCCGTGGCGATCGCCAACTCAGATGTCGCCCGCAGATCGAGTGCCATCCTTGAGACCGGCAGACCTGAAGTTGAAAAATCGCTTAAGTCCACAACCTTCAGTAGCGGGGACCCGGGAGTGACTGGAACCCGCGCTTTCGTATCAAGCGGCAGCATCCTGCGCCTCCTCTGGCTCGGTCTTGGGAATTGCCCAGCTTTCCATCAGTCGTTTCGTTTCCCGATCTGCCTTCTCGTAACGCTCCAGAAGGAAGTCGAGCAGACCCATGTTCCTCTTGCAGAAATCGCTGCTGGGTCGGTGACCCATCGGATCGCCTTGACGGGCGTAATGCTCGATCGGATCGGCGCCGCATAGGGGGACGTAAGCACAGTCGGAGCACGTTGGCAGTGCCTCGGCGACGCTGGCATCGAGCAGGGTCGTCATTGCTGGAGAGGACAGCCAGGTGCTGACGGGTTGGGATACGTCGCCAAGGCAGAACGAGCGATCGCCCATGGCCGCAAGCATCCGGGCCTCGTCCGACGGATAAACGCGGCCGTCGTAGTCGTAGATGATGGCACCCAGGCCGGCGCCCGACGGCGACCTCAGGTCCACGTAGCCATGGCCGAACGGAGAGAGCAATTGTGAGAGAAGCAGCGAGGCATAGGTCTCGTCCATGGGGTAGCCCCCTCGGTTGACTGCCATCAGGTGCTCGAATGCCCGCTTATAGAAGACCAAATAGTCCTCGGTTGTGTAGCCGGTTCTCGGGGCACTTTTAGTCGCAAAGCCATAGGGGCTCAGAGGCCTGAGCGAGATGGAGTGCAGGCCGAGCTTCCGATACTCATCGATGATGGCTTCGGGAACCTCCAAGCTTCGCTTGGTCAGGGTCGTCAGGGCCGACACCGCGTCCTCGCCCAGCCGACGCCGACCCAGATCGATCCCTTGGATGGTCCTCGCGTAGCTGTCGCGGCCTGGTCTGGGCCTGTTGGCGTTGTGGAGCCACTCCGGGCCATCCAATGACGTAGAGAGCTTGAATCGGTGCTCCTCTAAGAAATCCAGCTGGGCTTCGGTCAAGTCGTGGAGCGTGGACGCCAGAACGAAACGCAGGCTCCGGTTCTCAAACCGATTGCGCTCAACTATGAGCGTCGTAATGGCCTTTACCTGCTCAAAGTTGAGTAGAGGCTCGCCCCCTTGGAACTCAATCGTCAGTTCTTGGCTTGGCCACTCGAACAGTCTTTCGACCGCCTGGCGAGCATGGGTTCCCGCCATATCGAACTCGGTGGCGGTCGTCTGCTGGCGGGACACCTGGCAATAACTGCAGGTGTGGTGGCAGCGTAGGGACACGACAAAGATGTGCAGGGCAGGCCCGCCCACCAAGTAGGACTTTCGGCTTCGGTATTGGCTGAGCAGCGGGGCGAGTGAGCTTCGGCTCGTCTCCGCAACGGCAAGGTGCCGGGCCTGCAAGTCGGCGAGCAACGGCGAGTGGGCCGGAAGTTCGTGGGAAACGAAGCGCTGCAGGTCTTCCATACCCATGAGCAGCCAATCGCCCGCCATTGAGGAGACGAACGCCTTCTCGGGGTCCCAAGGCAGCCGCCTGAAACGCATCGGCAGCAGTTGATAGCCTGGTGAAGGGCTGAAAGCCTCCCTTGGCCTGAATCTCACGGCACCACCGCGCCGGACGGCATCGCTTGGGTCAGTGCGGCGCGAACCAGCTCTTGCTGAAGGCCTTGAGTCTCAACACGCACCAGGGCGCGCAGGCGCTCGTCCAGAAGGTCGTTGAAGAATTGTGCATGCAGTTCTTCCGCCGACACCGGACTTTGCCGCGGCTGCAGAGCAACCACGAAGTCATTGCCTCGGACAAAAATCTCTACGGCACAGCTTTCGGTATGGCGGTGGGCGGCCCTGGTGACCACCTCGTCGCTATACAAACTGCGATCAATAACAAACTCCGAGCGTTCCATTGCCCATCCCCCTGTGGATCGCGTAACTCTGCACCGGGGGTGGATATTTGACAAGCGCACATCGTGGGACGGGGAACTGAATACGCGCCGAGGCGCGGGTGAGGCAGCGGTGGTTCGATAGGCGAGTGGGGAAAGGCAGTGTGCCGCCGTTGGTGGGAGGTCGTTTGGGCCGCTTGCTTCGCTGCGAGTTCGAGCGCAGCTTATGGCTGTCACCAGCCGGTGACTGACCTGGAGAGAGGAATATGGCCAATAACGAGAAAACCAGTCCGAAGGCAGCGACCGCAGCCAGCAAGGTCTTGAAGAGCGGCAGCACAGGCAAGAACTCCAAAACCGCCGCTGGCTCGGCTCTCAGTCAGGCCCCGGACAAGGGCAAGAAGAAATAACCATCAGGCTGGCCGTCCATCGTGGGCGGCCAGCACCTGGATCAGATCGAACGCTTCAAGGTGGAGCAACGGAGTCCTGCAGCTTCGCCTTGCCGACGACGCGAGCATCCTTTCGGATCTCATCATCGCTGCGGCTCTGCTGGTGGATCAAAAGCGCGCCCAACAGTTCTGCGTCATCCAGTGTTTCCGCTGCAGCCAAGTAAACCAGCGCTGCGACACGCCGTCGGCGGCGCGCTTCTTCCTGACGCTGGGCTTGCCTGGCTTTGCTCGCTTGACGTTGTGATGCCAACAGCTCGCGCGCCTGAAGCTGGGCGAGCCGCTCGGTGGCCCTCTGGATGCGCTCATGGTAGTGATTGGTGGCGGTCATGGTGAATTCCTTCATGAGGTTGAAACCAGTCAACCAAAGAAGTTGGTGCCGTCAAGATCGCTCGCATCCGAAAATGTACGAACATGCAACGCTCAATGAGGGCTCAAAAAAACATGCTTAAAAGAACAATGCAAGAGCGCACTTAGGTGTAACTCCGTTACACGTGCGCAAAGGGCTTCGCCCCTTGGACCCCAAGCGGATTCCCGCTTGCGAAGAGAAAAAACAAAAGCATAAAGACTCCGACCAATCACGGAGATCTCAATGGCTATCTACCACACCAGCGTCAAAACCTTCAGCCGTGCGCGAGGCCAGTCCGCCGTCGCAGCGGCCGCCTATCGCGGCGGCCTGCGCCTTAAAGACTTTCAGACAGGACAAGTGCACGACTATCGGCGCCGCGGTGGCGTCGTCGCAAGCAGCTGCTTGGGCCCTCCAGGAGCGCCGCCATGGGCCCTAATTCCAGGCGAACTCTGGCCCGCGGTCGAAGCGGCCGAGCGTCGCAAAGACGCAACGATTGCACGCGAGTTCGAAGTGTCGCTGCCACACGAGCTCGATACCGAACAGCGCAGTGAACTTGCTTGGGCGATTGCTGACGTGTTGGTAGCCCGCTATGGGTTCGTCGTCCAAGCAAGCATCCATTCGCCGCCAACCACTGACGGTGTGAACCACCACGTCCACATCCTGGCAAGCACACGACGGATCACCGGAGAGAGGTTTGGTGACAAGACCACAGAGCTGGATGGTGGTCCGACGGGGCGTATCGAGGTGGAGTGGGTTCGCGAGGCCGTGGCGTCCACGATCAACTCGTATCTGGAGGCGGCTGGCATCCGTTCCCGCGTGGACCATCGTAGCTTGGAGGAGCAGTCCCAGACAGCATTGTTGAACGGTGATCCGATTCGGGCAACGCTGCTCTCTAGGGAGCCTACCCGTCATCAAGGAAAGGTCGCGACGGCGCTTGCCAGGAGAGGTCAGGCCACCCAGGTTGAAGAGACCAACCTGTCGATTCAGCAGGAAAACGACCAAGAGTTCGAATCGCTGATCCAAGACGCTGTGGCTGAGGGGCGTGCCATTGGACTTCCTCCCACGCACGATCACCGGGCTGCCCTCGCTGAGCGAGCCAAGCAGAAGTCTGCCGCGCCCTTCCTCGCGGTCGGCGATCTCAGGATTGAGGGAGTGATGGGCATTCGCCTACCTCCCATTGAGAACGGTGTCTTGAGGCCAGAGCGCCCCCCGAGGCAGTGGAACTGCCTCGAGTGGATTGATGTTGCACTGAGAGACCTGTGGGAGATTACCCAGGCCCGCGCTGATTTGGCTTTGGGCGTTGTTAGGGAGTGGCTTGCAGGTGTGCGCCGTCACGTGGTCCGCTTTGGTGACACCGCCCAGGCACACCCGTTGGTCGCACCTGTTGCGGTCAAGATCCGCTCGCTCAAGCAGGCGTTTCTGAGAAGGGGGCGGAGGGAGAGCGCGGTCCGGCGAGCAGACCGTCTTCACCACATGGCGCAGCAGCAGTGGGAGAGCTTCAACGCGGACCACCCACGAGAAGGGAGCCAGTGGTCGCCCAAGGAATGGGCCAAACGCCGAGAGAGGCGTCTGGCTGTGCTCGAGATGCGGTCAATCGAGTTGGCTAAGGCCCAAGAGATGGCGACTCAGCCGGCGCTGGACGCCGCCGAAAGAGACATCCTTCAACAAGCGTCGGAGTTGGCTCAGTCTTGCGGCGAGTTCCCCCCATTCGTGTCGCCGTCGGTGCGCAAGGGCCCGCTGGTGCCTCGGCCTGGTCCGACATCGCGTCCGTCGGCGCCGAGTCCATAAAGCGAGAGGCCCCGCAGTTGCGGGGCCTCTTCTTACTCAGTGCAGACCAGGTCGTCTGCCCAGTTTTGGCTTCGGACCGGGCATCGGCGTGTTGATCCTGCTGCTCCGCCATTGCTCCATTGATTCCGGCATTTCCGGTGGTGGGAGTGAGCGGTCAACGGGCATTCTCAGCGATGTGCCGGCTGCGGGCGGGGGAGTAAAGCCCCCAGGGGGCGTAGTCGGTCCCCACTGCCTAATCAGTTCGGCGGCGACATCCAAAGCATGCCGAACATCTACGTCGCGATCGTCAATGTCCCGACTCGGGGTGCTGACCATGAGGGCGCTGAGCAATTGGCTGGCGATGTGGAGCTGTGTGTCGTGGTGCATAGAGCCTTCCTTTCGTTGGTAGAAAGCCTATCCAAGCACCCATGCCCATAGTCGCCAAATGAGAAATGAGAGAAATTTCACATATCTGAACATCCAATTCGACCATAGATCTCATCCTTAGATGTATCTCCGCCCCTGCGGCCATCGGGCCGCCTTGGTTGGCTGGATTGCTAGCCGACCGCTCCTCCATCGCTGGGAGGCCTGGTCATCCGGGGAAGCAGTACCAACCGTACCCAAGACTGGCTATGATCGAGGAAACATCCAAAGGAAACCTGTCAAACAGGCTTTCTGCAACGGAGAGAATTGGTTAGATCCGTGGTGATCCGATCCCACTCTCTCCGCCAGAATGCGAACTAGGCCCCTGATTTCAGGGGCTTTTTTCTTGGGTTCGTATGTGGACCCATACTTCGTCAATCCGTTGATTGCTGGCCTATCAGCAGCTCGACCAGCGCGTATGAGTGCCGCTCACGGCAGTTGCAATAGGGCAGCACCTGGAGACGTGATGGTGCACGCAAGCAGTTTCAGATAGCGAGCCTGTGCGCATCGGGAAGCACGCCGCTCCCACACCACCGCCTCTGACAGCCGTTACGAAATGAGGCGGCGCGTGCGCAGGGCCATGAGCGTGCGTAGCAGCATCGGCGCCCAGGCAAGCCCCAACCCAGGAACTGCTGCGCGTTAGCGGCCAGTAGAAGCGGTTGAGAGGCAGTGGAGCAGATGGGGGCGCAGGGGCCCGGCGCCATGCTTACCCCGGCGTGCGCACTCGTCTCCCCGCCACGCCTGCGCACTTCATAGGGTGCTCTTTCTGCACCACCTTCGGTCGTCACGCCGATGGAGACTGTGATATGAAGGCAATGCCTTGCTGGAAGGCTCTTTCAGGGATTGGAAGGATGAGACGGCTTGAGAGAGCTGCGTGCGTACCCCCTGTCCGCGCAAGGGTCATGAGAACGCGTTTCAGCAAGACGAGCGTCTTGGGTGCTTGGCTCTGCTGCGTTCTGCTGGTTGGCTTGATGCTGACGCCAACTGCAAGCGCCCAGGCGGTCACTTACATCCATACCGATGCACTTGGCTCGGTCGTTGCCGAAACCGATGAAGCTGGCAAGGTGATCAAACGGTACGACTACGAGCCCTACGGGGGTGTCGTGGACGGACCGGTTATGGATGGGCCTGGCTACACTGGGCACGTAAGCGATGCTGCCACGGGGCTAAGCTACATGCAGCAGCGCTACTACGATCCCCAACTAGGGCTCTTTCTCTCTGTTGATCCCGTTTCACCAAACAACAAACCAGGCTCCGCCTTCAACCGCTATCGATACGCTGCGGGCAATCCCTACAGATTCGTTGATCCTGATGGTCGCCAGGAACGGGCGGCGGAGAGACATGCCGACTCGGTGGCGAGCTCACCCTCGGCATATGATACGTTCGGCCCTGCAGCACTTGCGGTAACAACAGCGATTGTGCGGGCGACGCCAGTTGTTGGGCCTGCTGTTGCATCGGCAATGTCTGGCTCAATTAATTCGGCGCAACCACTGGCCCTGCCAGCACCGGCAGCGCCCTCTGCGCAAACTCCTGCCGCTGCTCCCGCGACACCCTCTGGCCCGAGCTATGTCATCTCATCGAACGGAACAGCATTTCCGGTACCCACAGGAGCGAGCGGACCAACTCCAGTCATCAACCCTGCAGGAAAACAGACCGGCGTCGCATTTACTGGGGGTGCCGGAGGCAGCAATGGGCAAGTAGCCACCATGCGGATGATGGACCCAACCCCTCCCAGGGGAAACAGTCCTGGATATCCAGCTGGCTACATCAAGTACGAGAATGCTGGAAAGCAAGGCGTAGATCCGCTCTCCGGGAAAACGCTACCTAATTCGAAGTCTCACTTCCCAGTCAGATAGGCCTGAACATGATCGACCACCAGGCGAAAGCCCTCCAGCCAATGATTGGGAAAAATGTGACACTGGATGTGGAAGATGGCATGGCCACGATAGGTACGGACGATGGCTGGAAGCTGCATATCTACAACTCTTTCAGCCTCCTTGGCGATTGCATTGCGGAGACCCCTCCGCCCTCAACGCTGAGCTTGGTACTGGAGGATTGCCGTTTCGATCACGAGACAATGGTTGCGCAGTTCTCTAGAGGGGTCACACTCATAGTCGACTTAAGCGACGAGGGCTACTCTGGCCCAGAGGCGATGCAGTTGAATAGTCCAAATGGAACCATCGTGATCTGGAACTAAGCTCGATGCAGTCGCCGCTACTCGCACTGGGATCACATCCCAAGGGCGACAGGTACTGGCCTTATCCCTCTTGGGTTGTGGCGGCGCTCGATGTAGTCAAACACATCTGCTCGGAACGATGGGATGTTCCGAGGGACGCCAGCACGAAACGCCGTTTACTGAGCTAGTATTCAGGTTTCTCGGAAAGGACTGATCATGAGTGAAATGGATGCGGTGGACCCGGCTTCGGCAGAACGGTCACGAGTAGAGAGTGAGACGCTGCCGCTTGTCATCCAGACGGTCGGAGGTTTGTCGGCCGCGGTTGGCGTCATCAGCATCGTGTTGGCGCTTACTGGCACTGTTCCCTGGCTTCTGGGATCAGGTGTCTCTGCGCTTCTTGCGGCGCCCTTCCTTTATGGCTTTGCGGACATCGTGCTCAGCTTGAGAAGGCTGTGCTCAAAGCGTTGACGCAGGCGCTGGAGAAAGATCCATCAGCCGGCTCAATGCCGGCTTTCTAATTGTCGGAAAGTGGGAGTCGGTGGCCCTGCCGCCGTTCCAGTCGGTATCCCACCGCTGAGGTTTAGTGTCGGCGTGTTCGAACGGGTGGCAGATCCTGGACGGCTACCCGCGTCGCCCACCCTTCGGCTTGTTATGGCACAACGGGTAACTGGAGCACGACCGGAAAGCTCCATGTGGCCCATTGCGGTCCACAAACACCCCCACCTTGCACACCGGGCAGCGCTCTTCGTGGATGGCCGCGCCTGAAATCGCGGTCACTTCCACCGCGCCGTCCCGCACCAGCTCATCCAGGAACGGCGAATGCTTCCCCTGCAGGGTGAACATCGCAACCGACCGCCGCGCACGCGTCAGTGCTACATAGAACAGGCGCCGTTCTTCGCTCAGCGGATAGGTGTCGCCGTCCGGCATTGCCAGCGAAAGCACCGGATCATCCGCGCGCAGGCTCGGGAAGCTGCGGTTGACCATGCCCGGCAGAACAACGTAGTCCGCCTCGCGTCCCTTCGACCGATGGACCGTGAGGAACTCGACGTCCATCGTACTGCCGAAGGCCGTCTTCCAATGCGAAGGTACTGCACCGCGATCCGCGCGATACCGCCCCAGAATGAATACAGTTACGCGCCCGTTGCGGCCCTGCGGCACCGCACCTGACAACAGTTGCTGGTGCAGCTTCGAAAGGTACTGACGAACGCCATCCTGCACCTCCTCACGCCGAGTCATCTGGAACGCCTGTAGCACCGGGCCCATTGCCGGCGCAGCAGAGCGAACTTCCTTGGCAATCTGCGCCGGGTTCTTGCTGATGAAGCGGCTGGAAACATCACACAGTGCCTGCGGGCAGCGGAACGTCTGCTCCAGCTTCAGCACCTGGCCATGCCTCATCCACTCCCGGAATCCGGTCATCACCGAAACGTCGGCACCGGCGAAGCGGTTGATCGATTGCCAGTCATCGCCCACCGCAAACAGATAGCGGCCGGGGCGGCTGACCAAGGCGCGGCAGAGGCGTGCGCGGGCGCGTGATGCGTCCTGGAATTCGTCGGCCATCACCAGTTCGTAGGGTGATTCATAGTGGCCCTGTTCCAGCAGCCCGGCTGCCATGTTGAGCATGTCTTCGAAGTCGATGCTGCGCTCGTCAGCCAGTGCGTTGTCCCAGGCCTGGAAAACCGGCCCTGCGATTTCCAGGAAGCGACGATATCGCTCCTTGAACTGATCCTCGGGCATCTGCCGCAAGCGCGCGGCCATATCGTCCAGGGTCAGGCAGTTGCTCTTGGCATGGGCAATGAAGGTGCGCATCAAGCCGATCAGGTCCGCGTCCGGCATCGGCTTGGCGCCCTGATCAGGCAGCTCGCGGTCCGGGTTCGGGTCGAGTTCGACATCAGACGCGCCAAGCCGGTCTGCTAGATCCTGCAGGGCATGTCCACTGCGCAGGCCAAACGACGTCGTCTCGACCAGGGCGGTGCCGCGCGCCACATGCTGCTGGCGCTTCCAGTGCATCCCTTCGCTGTAGTTGGCAAAGTGCTTCGGCGGTTGGCCATCGGCATCCAGCGCAAAGTGCTCGTGATACAGCTGGGCGTCTGGATAGTAGAAGTCCGGGCGATACTGGCGGTGGGTGTCGGTCGCCGTATCAAATTCGTAGCGTCGCTCGTAGTCATACGTCACGCCGTTGTAGAAGAGCCAGTCGGCGATCACGCACTCTTCCAGGCTCTTCACCCGCTCACCCTGCAGCGTGCGGATATAGGGCGAGCCATCGCGGTCGTAACCATCGGCATCCATTTCCGCGCCGAATGGCGGCAGATCGCGCCCGAACACCAGACGGAACATGTCCCATTGGGTGCGGAAGTGGGTCGAGCGATCCTTCAGGTCGTCCACCAGTTCGGCCAGCTTGTTGAAGCCGAGCGTCGCGTCGATGGTCCAATCCGGGATGTCGGGCTTGCGCCCTGTGGCTTTGGCGATGATGGCCAGGCCCAGGGCGTGGAAGGTCCGGGCCTCCACCACGGTGTTGCCCATGCCGAGCCGGTCGAAGGATCGCTGCGCGCGCTCTTCCAGCTCCTTCGCGGCGTCCTTGTTGAAGGCGAGCATCACGATCCGTTCGGGATCGACAAAGCCGCGATCGATGGCATAAGCGGCCTTGGCGACCAGGGTGGATGTCTTGCCAGAGCCGGCCGCAGCCACGACCTGCACGCGATTGTCGAAGCAGAATACGGCGCGCGCCTGTTCCTCGGTCAGGGGTTTGCTCTCGACCCGGTCCAGGAACTCCTTGGCAAGCTCCAGTTCGCGTGTTGCCATGGTCGCGTTGGCGTCGGCCCACACGGCGGGCCAGTCCAGCTGCCAGTCGTGCAGGGCGTCCAGTGCGGCGCGGTGGCTGGGCGAATGCAGGTCCTCGTGCACATTCTCATCGAGGAACAGCCGTTCCAGTTCGTCTGGCTGAAGGGGCAGGGTGGGTCGGTCGGCCAGCAGCGCCTGCTGCTGTTCGTGGCTGATCCAGCGGCGGCCGGTAGCGCCCCGGTCGGTGAGCGCATCTGCCTCGGCCAGCCACGCCTGGATCTGCTCCAGGAGGGCTTCAAAGAGTGCCCTACGACCACGCGTGGTGCGCGCGAAGAGCACGTGCTGTACAGCAGCCGCAAGTCGGGAGGCCTGGCCGTTGGGCAGCCCATCCACGGAAAGCGTGTCACCGCCTTCGGTCTGCAGCACCACCGTGGACCAGAACAGCCCACGAGTGACCTGCAGGCGATGGTCGTCATTCACGTGCTCCCGGTACGGTCTATCCCCGATCATGAGCTCGACGTGCTCGCCATCAAGCCGCAATCGCCAGTTCGGCGAGCGGTTCACACGCTGGCCCCAGCCTGAGGGGCGCCATTCCATAGACATGCAGATACTGCCTTGCGTACGTCAATTGGGCTTACAGAGCCCTTGCGCCCCATGATAAGGGGCCTTGACGACGCGTGTGGCGTTTCGCCTCATGGCCAGTCATGCGACCGGTTTCATTGACGCAGGCGAAGGCTATTGCCAGCATCAAGCGTGTGGATCTGGAGGTCGACCATGGATATTGACTGGAACAGCGTGGGCACCCTGAAGCATACCGTCGGCGGCTACGCTATCCGGACCGATGCGCTGAAGATCCTGGTGACCACTGCAATGCAGGGTCACGAGGGTGACGTCTCGCAGATGCGCATCGATATGGAGGATGGCACCGTCATTACGCCAGACGAAATCAGGCGCCTGGCACTCGCGCCGGGTCGGATCCGCTAGCAGTACCGAACGGCATCGGGCCCATGTGTCGTCCGGCAACGTCACGTGCCGGTATGTGCGAGCAGTCGATCACTCGTAGGCGCGATCCCGCTTCGTAGGCGGTACTTCGATGAGATCTCCCCGCCGGATCAGCTCATCCAGATCCACTGCCGATGCTGCCAATGCCTCCTGCGCATCGAAATCCCATTTGTTCCTGTACTCACGCGCCAGCAGATCGCAGACCGCCTTGGCGCGCTGGTAGGCATCGTTCTTCGCGTCATCCTGCATCAGCTCGTCGCGATGGATCTGGCAGAGCATCAGCTGATGCGCGTCCTCACCGCGCTCGCGCTCCCAGGTAATGTCGGGCAGGCCCGAAAGTGCGGTGGCAAGTGCGAATGCGGTCATTGACATGGCGGTGTCCAATGGAGCGATGGGAACCTGAGCGTATGCGAGCGGCGGCGGTAAGCGACCGCTGCCGCACGCACGGTTTCACGAGGTGTTCACCATCCGCTACAGGATGGAATCCGCTATGGACGTCCTCTCAGGCGTTGACATCCACAACAATCCGCCCACGAACTTTGCCTGGAATGATCTGCTGGTAGACGTCCAGCACCTCGGCAAGCCCGATCAGTTGCACGGTGCTTTCCAGCTTCTGCGGATCCAGATCGATGGCGAGACGATCCCACGCGCGCTGACGCACCTCCTGCGGCGCATTCACTGAATCCACGCCCGCAAGGGTCACGTTGCGGAGGATGAAGGGCAGCACCGAGCCGTGCAGCGCATCACTCTGGGCCAGTCCGCAGGCGGCAACTGCACCGCGGTATTTCGTCTCGGCAATGGCGTTGACGAGGGTGGGGCCGCCAGCCACATCCACCACACCTGCCCAGCGCTCGGCACTCACCGGCCTGTCGCGCGGTTCCGAAAGCTGGGCGCGATCAATGATCTCGGCCGCACCCAGGCCGTGCAGATACCCGGCGTGTTCCGGACGTCCGGTGGCGGCCACCACGCGGTAGCCAAGCTTCGAAAGGATCGCCACCGCGATCGAGCCGACGCCACCGTTGGCGCCGGTCACCAGCACATCGCCCTTCTCGGGCGTCAGCCCGGCATCTTCCAGCGCCAGCACGCACAGCATGGCAGTGTATCCAGCAGTGCCGATGGCCATGGCGTCGCGGGTGCTCAGGTTGCCAGGAATCCGGTTGAGCCATTCGCCACGCACGCGGGCGCGCTGTGCCAGACCTCCGTGGTGGCCCATGCTGAGATCCCAGCCGTTCAGCACCACGCGGTCGCCCTGTTTGAATCCGGTGTTGCTGGACTCCAGCACTACACCCGACAGATCGATGCCAGGAATGAGCGGGAACCTATGGATGACCGGACGCGTGTTGCTCAGTGCCAGCGCATCCTTGTAATTGAGCGTGGAGTACTCGACCTGTACCAGGACGTCGCCGTCCATCAGATCGGCCTCATCAAAATCGACCAGCTCGGTCGAAACCTCATCGTTGGTCTTGCGTGTAAGCAGCGCTTTGAACGTCATGTTTGGCCTCACATTCACGGGATGAAGCCATGCTAGGCTCGCGCCCTTATCGCAACAAGAACGATGATTTTCCGTAGGTGCTATGGTTTTCCGGAGTATTCATGCGTAGCAAGCGTTGGGACGGCAAGAGCGGTTGCGCCGTGGAAGTCACGCTGTCGGTCATCGGCGGCGTATGGAAGCCTGTCATCCTCTTTCATCTGATGACGGGCAAGCGGCGTTTCATGGAACTGACGCGGCGGGTGCCCAATGCCACCCAGTCCATGCTGACCAGCCAGCTGCGTGAACTGGAAGCCGATGGCGTGGTGATCCGCCACGTGTACCCGGAAGTGCCGCCGAAGGTGGAATACGAGCTGTCCGAGTTCGGGCGCACGCTGGTGCCGGTGCTGCTGGCCATGCGCGAGTGGGGTGAAACCTACCGCGGCCATGGACACATCGATGGCAACAACTGAAGCGCGAGGAGTGCGCGGGATTTCTGTGGACGCGCGAACGTCATGCAATGCAGGTGGAGTGATATCACACCGTCAGCAGCGGATAGAGCGATGCCCCTTGGAAGGGGCATCGCTGGGACTACGGGGTTGCCTTTGGATTACGGGGATCTGCAATGATCCGCGAGGGTGACCCATACAGCACCAGCACCCGCATACCGGTGCTGAATACCGGATCGGGGCCTTGCACGACCGTCATCAGGTTGCCGTTCTCGGTCTGTACCACGTACTCAAGGCCCTTGGCCTGGGAAAGCGCGCGCTCGGACGCTGCACCGGCGATCGCTCCCACCACCAGACCGCCAATGGCGCCGATGGCCGCAGCCTGGTCACTGCCACCGATGGTGGATCCGGCTACGCCGCCAGCGGCAGCACCGGCAACGGCACCGCCTCCCTGCGAGCCGTCAATACTGACGGGACGAACGCTGATGACCGTACCGCTGACCGTGCGGTTGACCTGTCCCACTGAACCGATGGAGTAACTGTCCGTGCGCACGTTGGGCGCGCAGGCCGTCAGCATTGCGGCAACCGATGCGGCCAGCAGCAGGCGCTTCACGGCGCTTCCTGCTTGTTCGGGAACATCGGCTTGGAGATGTCCACCGTTTCCAGGGCCTGCAGGAACTGGGCGATGTTGTTCTGTGCCGAACGGCTGATCGACTCGCGGGCACGGATCACGCCTGCGAAGGCGTAGTTGAACGGAACTTCGCCGGATGCGCTGACATCCTGGGTGTAGACGATGCTGCCGGTTGCACGATCAATCAGCTCGTAGCGGGCGATCGTCTTGGTGGTCATCGAGGCACCGAAACTGGGAATGTCGATGGCCAGGATTTTCACCGACAGGCTCAACTTCACCGGCGCGTCGTCGCGGAACACGGCCATCTTGTTCAGTGCTTCGGTCAGCGCGTTCTGCCACATCTGCGGGACTTCGTGCTGGGCCTGTGCGGGAATCTTGCCCTTGGCCTCATCCGGACGGGCAAGCGTGACCGTCAACGACTTCAGCTCGCCATCAATCTTCTTGCTGCTGACCCCGACGTTCGGGACCGAGAAATTGAGCGGCGGATTGGTGGTGCAACCTACCAGCGACGCGGCGATGATCGCCGCGAACAGGAACTTCTTCATCCATTTTCCCCTGTGACTACGTTGAAACATCCATGGTGAATCGTGTGTTCGTCCGCAACGTCGATGCTGCACCGCAGCGATGGCATGGAGGCGTGGCTGACTGCGCGCAAGAATACCTGAATTGGGGCGGACTTCAGCTTGGCATCGTTGCCAGCCGTTGATGGCCCCCTGGGCGCCTCGGCCGGAACAGGGGAAGTGTCGACTGTGGCGCCGGTGGCCGTCGCCAGGATCGATCGGATGGCCCGCAAGTAAAACGACCCGGTGCAAACGCGGGTGTGGGATGCCACAAGCGCGGCGCTCAGCCTGCAGGCCTTACCGGCGTTGGAGCCGCGTCCGGGGCAGGTACCCACCCGGATGGGCATCCACTACGTCAGTGCCCCAGCAGGGATTTACGTTGCCGGGGCGTCTGCGGTCTGCGCGGCGACCATGGCTTGTTGCATTTCCTTCAGCGACAGATAACCGTCACCATCGGTGTCCAGGCCCGAAAAGTACTGCGCGATCTCCGGCACCACGGTGGCTTCCTCTTTGCTGATTCTGCCATCCTTGTTCTTGTCCATCGCGGCAAACGCGGCGTCGATTGAATCGGCCTGCTTGCTGAAGCGTCCCTGCTCAAATCTCGCGTACTCGGCCTTGTCGACGCGCCCGTCGTTGTTGGTGTCCATGGCGGTGAATGTGGAGTCGATGTAGGCCTGCTTCGGGTCAGCCGGTGTGGCCTGGGCCAGCAACGGGGCAGTGCACAGTGCGATCAACAGGGTGGTCTTGGTCATGGGTCGTTTGTCCGTGAGAGATACAGGTCAGCGGCAGGGATAGGTGTAGCCGTCGGAACCGCGATAGGTGTCGTTGCGACGGTCGTAGTTGCCGTAGCGGTTCACGCAGTAGTCGGCGCGCTCGCGGGTCTCGCGCTCGCGTTTGGCGGCAGCGGCAATCACGCCGGCCACCACCGCTGCACCTACCACGCCCACCACGACGCCGGCGGTCCTGGCGTCGTGCCGGCGCTCGCGTTCCCGATCTCGGTCCCGCTCCCGCTCCCGTTCGCGCCGTTCCCACGCATCGCGATCCCGATCCCGGTAGTCCTGGTTCCACTGCGGGTTGTAGCGGTCGCCCCGCTGCGCATGGGCGTCGCCGGAGTACGGCATCAGCACCAGCTGCGCAGCGGCCGCCAGAATCAGCGCGGCCCTTCCTGTCTTCAGAAACATCGTCCAGCTCCTGTGCGGACATCATTGGTGGCTGTAGTACACCCCGCAGACATTGCGCGAACCTGCCGTCAGGGCGCGCAATTGCAGCGGCTATCGAACCAGCGCCTCCACCGGATCCAGCTGTGCGGCACGGCGTGCCGGCAGGAAGCCGAAGCCAATGCCGATCAGGCTGGAACACGCGAATGCGGCAAGAATTGAATGGGCGGAAAACACCAGGCTGAAGCCCACGTTGGCCAGCTCCAGTACCGCGCCCAGCGCCAAGGCCACGCCGATGCCGAGCACGCCGCCCAGCAGGCAGACCAGCACCGATTCGATCAGGAACTGCTGCAGGATGTCGCTGCGTCGCGCGCCCACCGCCATGCGTACGCCGATCTCACGCGTTCGTTCTGTCACTGAAACCAGCATGATGTTCATCACCCCGATCCCGCCGACCACCAATGCGATAGCCGCAATGGAGCTGATCATCATGGTCAGGATGCCGGTAGTCTGTTCGATGGACTTGCGGATCTGCGCGTTGTTGCTCAAGTAGAAATCCGTGCTGCCGTGGCGACGCGTCAGCAATCGCGCGATGGCCTGCTCGGCTGCTTCCATGCTGATTGCATCGGAAACGCGCACGGTGATGCTGGAGACGTGGCTCTGCCCCAGCATGCGCGCCATGGCGGTGGTGTAGGGCAGCCATACCCGCAGCAATGATGCATCGCCGACCGCGCCGGCATCCTTTTTCACCACACCCACTACGCGTACCGGCACGTTGCCCAGCAGCAGCGTCTGCCCGATTGGGTTTTCCGTCGTGGCGAAGAAACGTGAGCGGGTATTGGCGTCGATCACCACCACCTGCTGGTAGCCGGCCACGCCGGGAGGGCCGAAGAAAGCGCCTTCGCCCAGCTTCAGGCCATGCACGCGGAAGTACTGCTCGCTGACCCCCTGCACCTGCACGCTGGCCGAGCGGTTGCCGCGCAGTGCCGTCCCGCTGGTGGCCACGCCGGGCGTGGCGCTGTCCACGAACGGCTGCCCAGCCAGGGCCACGCTGTCGCCGGGGGTGAGAGTTTCTACCCGCGCAGCGTGCAGGTCGCCAAAGCCTGAGCCGGGATAGATCTCGATGGTATTGGTGCCCAGGGAGGAGATGTTGGACAGGATGGCCCGCCGCGCACCGGTGCCCAGCGCCACCACCGACACCACCGACGCAATGCCGATGATGATGCCGAGCATGGTCAGGAAGGTGCGCATGCGGTGCGCGTTCATGGCGCGCAGCGCCATGCGGAAGGCCTCGGCGAACCGGTCGCGCATGGCCTGCCAGCTACTGCCACTACCACGCTGAGGCAAGGTTGCCGTCGCGACACCCGTTGCAGATGCAGTGCCGGTGGCACGATCATCCACAATCCGTCCATCGCGGATCTCGATGATGCGTTGCGCATGTTCGGCTACGGCCATGTCATGCGTTACCAGCACCACGGTATGGCCCTCGGCGTGCAGCTCGCCCAGGATCTTCATCACCTCCTTGCCGGAGTGTGTGTCCAGCGCACCCGTGGGTTCGTCGGCGAAGATCACCGCGCCACCGTTCATCAATGCGCGGGCGATGGAGACGCGCTGCTGCTGGCCGCCGGACAGCTCGCCGGGCAGGTGCTGCATGCGCTCGCCCAGGCCCAGCCGCGTCAGCAGTTCGGCGGCCCGTGCGTGGCGGCCGTCCGCGGGCATGCCGGCGTAGATTGCCGGTACTTCCACATTGCTCAGTGCGGTCAGATCAGTCAGCAGGTGGTAGCGCTGGAAGATGAAGCCGAAGTGCTCGCGGCGCAGCTCGGCAAGCTCATCGGGCGTCATCTGTGCGGTTTCGCGCCCGCCAATCTGATAGGCGCCGGCAGAGGGCCGATCCAGGCAACCGAGGATGTTCATCAGCGTGGATTTTCCCGAGCCGGACTGGCCAACGATGGCCACCAGTTCACCTGCGCGGATCTCCAGGTCGATGCCATCCAGCACCACCAGGGTCTGCTCGCCGGCTGCAAACTCACGGCGTACACCGCGGACGCGCAGCATCGGCTCGGTCGTGGCTGTACTCATTTCGGCTGCGCGGTTGCAGTTGCGGCTTCGTCGCTGGCCTGCGCCAACACCACCTGTTCGCCCTCTTTCAGCCCGCTGCGGACCTCCACCTGGATCTGATCATCCAGCCCGACGGTGATGCGCCGCGTGCTGGCGTACCCGTCGGCACCGCGCACGTCCACGCTGTAGCTGCCATCGGCAGCGCGTGTACCCAGTGCGGCCGAGGGAATGGTCAGCACGTTGCTGGCGCGGCCCAGCACGATGCGTACCTGCGCGGTCATGTAGCTGCGTAGGCGGCCATCGGCATTGTCCACGTCGAACTGGCCGTTGTAGTACATGGCCGTGCGGCTGCCGCCTGATACGGCCGGCGAGGCGAGGCTGGAACTGTCCTCCTGGGTGATTGATTCGGGCGCCGGCGCGATGTCGCGCAACAGGCTGCTGTAGCGGCGACCTGCGTCGCCAAGAATGGTGAAGAATGCCTCTTGGCCAACGGACGTGTGTACAACGTCAGCCTCGGAAATTTCCGCGTACACCGTCATTACATCCTGGTTGCCCAGCATGACGATGGTCGGCGCGCTCTGCACCGCGTTCACGGTCTGCCCCTGGCGCGCGACCACGGCCAGCACGGTGCCGTCGGTGGGGGCAGTGATGCGGGTGTACTCCAGGTTGGTCTGCGCGATGTCCACGTCCGTCTGTCGGCGCACGACCTCGCCGTCCAGCGCGGCAATCTGTTCGCGGGTGGCATCGACCTTGGCCTTGGCAGCATCGAAATCGGCGCGCGCCACCAGCTGCGATGTCACCAGTTGCCGCTGCCGATGCAGTGTCAGCTCGAACTGGCGCAGGTCGGTGGCCAGTGCATCGCGATTGGCACGCGCGGTGCGCTGTGCCGCCTGCGCGCTCAGCAGCGCATTGCGCTGCGTACGCGAATCGATATCGGCGATCGGATCGCCTGCCCTCACCTTGTCCCCCAGCTTCACATGCAGGGTATCGATGCGGCCGGAAACCTGCGCGCCCACGCTTACCAGCCGCGAAGGCTTCAGCGTGCCAGTGGCTTCCACCACCTGTTCGATGTTGCCGCGAACGACTGGTGCAACCTGCAGTTGCGGTGGCGGTGCCGGCCGCAAGAATGCAAACAGAATCAGCGCGCTGCACAGCAGTGCGGCAGCAATGATGAGCATACGGCGGCGATTGCGCGATGCGGCGCTCATCAGCGCGGCATCCAGAAGGGACAGGGCATCGTGTGACCTCGAGACAGATGGAATGCACACCTGTGGTGACGGGTGTGGATGGTCGTCGAGTCTCGATGCGCTGGATTGCGTGAACCTTGCGGGTCTACCGCTGTGTCAGCCTGCGGCAAGAAGGGCGAGCAGTGCTACGGCGATGAACTGTAGGGCGCTACCGAGAACCAGCAGCACATTGCGCAGCCGATGACCTGCCATCCGCGCACCGCAGAATTGACTCGCCGCGCCGGCCAACAACCAGAAGAACGTTGAAACAGGCGCCTTCGTCATTCCTGCGCCGATGGCGGTCAGCAGCGCACTGGCAATCATTACCCCGGCAGCATGGCCATCCAGAACGCGCAGCAGCGGTGGAATGGGGCGCGAGGTTGCCGCTCGCCATGCTGCCAACCCATGCAGCGCGGCATGCACGGCAACAAACAGGAATACGCCTGCGGCCGCCGTTGCGCTGGCGTGCCGATACGTTGAAGTCACCAGGGCAATGCCGGGCAGCAGCAGAAACAAAGCGCCAAACAGCCGCATCAACACGCCAGCGCGCTCGGCCTCGGGAACGGCGCGCAACCAGTGCGGCCAATGTTCCAGGCCGAGCGCACGGCCAGCCCGTGGGCGGCGATTCCAGGCAGCTGCTGTAAGGCCCGGCGAATTCCGCGGTGGCACAGTGCGCGTGGAAGAAGACGGAGGAGGGGCTCCCTGGGTCACATGCAGGCTTCCTGTCGGATCGGAACGCGGTGGCACGACAGGTGCCACACCCTGATGCTGTGCAGCGAACATTGCCGCAACCTTGCCTGTCCTCGCTGCCGGGCACGCCTGGACAGGTGTCAGTTACCCGCGTGTATGCGATATGTTCAGTGCTCCAGCGGTGGCGTGCTGGTCACGCCCGGATGCAGTGGAAACTCAACACGGATCAATGCACCACCGCCAGGTGCATCCAGAATCGTAACGTGGCCACCGTGGCGGTCGATCACTTGACGCACCAGGTTCAGCCCCAGGCCCGCGCCTGTCTGCCGCGGACGCAGCCGCTGGAAGGGTTCGAAAACGCGTTCGCGCTGGTCGACCGGTATGCCGGGGCCGTCATCCTCCACCTCCAGGCAACTGCCTTGTACGCGCACGATGACCTGGCTTCCGCCATGTTCGGCAGCATTCAGAACCAGGTTGGAGATCACCCGTTCCACCGCACCGGCCTCGCCGAGCACCGGGAAGTGGGGTTCCACCGCCACCGCCACGGCCTTGCCCGACTGGATCAGCAGCGGCGCCAGATCGGCGGCCACCCGCTTGGCCACCCGCGCCAGGTTGATGGATTCTTTCGGTCCGTCCTCCTCCATGCGGTGCAGATCCAGCAGCTGCTCGGCCAGCGTCGCCAACCGCGCCACTTCCACGGCCAGGCTGCGCGAGGTGGCATCGTCGGCCGCATCGATCTTCACCCTCAGAATCGCAATGGGTGTGCGCAGCTCATGCGCGGCGGCGGCAATGAAGCGGCGTTGCCGTTCGTGTCCTTCGTCCAGCCGGCCCAGGGCTTCATTCACCGCCGTCACCAACGGAGCGATCTCTACCGGCACGGCGGTTTCTGTAAGACGGATGCCTCGGCGGCTGGCGGAGATGTTGCGTGCTTCCTGGGCGATGCGTTCCACGCCGGCCAGGGCGCGACGTACGATGACCGGGGTCAGGATGATGGTGGCCAGGCCCAGCAGCAGGAAGATGGGCAGCGTGATGATGTGTGCGGCCAGCGCCATCTGCCAGGTCAGCGAATCGGTTTCGCCATGGGCCATGATGGTCAGCTTGCCGGCCGGACCGCGGTGCTGGCGTATCACCACGGCCAGGCCATCGTTGCGGCCACGTCCGCGCAGGTCCCCATAGGGAATGCCGTCGAGGGCGCCCACCAGCGAGGCATAGGCCGGTGGCACATGCCCGAACGTAACGTGGTGGCCGTGTTCATCCTCGGCGATGAACCACGCGTCGGGCACGACCTTCAGAAGCTCGGCCAGCTCCGGTGTGTGTTCCACATACAGCTCGCCGTTGCGGTCGCGGTGCACCGCGTCGGCGGCCACCGGCGCGAAGGTCTGGATGCTGTAGTAGCCGCCGCTGTCGGCACGTACCAGCACCATCAGCAGCGCGAAGAATGCCACCAGCAACGCGAGCAGCTGGTAGATCAGCGTTTTGACGATCAGCGGGCGCTTCAGCGAGGGACGACGTGCCATTACTTCGCTTCCCGCATCAGATAGCCGACACCGCGTATGGCGTGGATCTCCACCCCTGCATCGGCGTCGGCCAGCTTGCGCCGCAAACGAGAGACATGCGAGTCCAGCGTATTGGAATGAATGCCGTCGTCGAAGCCGTACACCGCCATTTCAATGGACTCGCGCAGCACGGTGCGGCCCAGTCGGCGGGCGAGGGTGGCCAGCACGCGGATCTCGCGCCGCGGAAGCTCCAGTCGCTGGCCGCCCACGCTGGCCTCGCCCGAGGCGGGGTCGAACAGGAGCCGGCCGATGCTCACCGGTTCTACCTGCATGCCGCTCGGCCGGCGCCCGGCCGCACGGATCCGCGCGAACAGTTCTTCCAGCGCGAAGGGCTTGGCCAGGTAGTCGTCGGCCCCCTCATCCAGGCCGGCGATGCGGTCCGGCAGCTGCCCCAGCGCGCTCAGCACGATGATCGGCACCCCGGGGTTGCGCTCGCGCAACAGCGAAATCAATCCCAAGCCGTCGCCATCGGGCAGGGTGCGGTCCAGCAGCACCAGGTCGTGCGAACCAGACAGAGCCGCTTCGCGGGCCAGGGCCAGGGTGTTGGCCAGGTCGACCACGTAGCGCTCGCGCTGCAGGGCGGACTTCAGGGTAGCGGCCAGTTCGGCTTCGTCTTCGATCAGCAGGATGTGCATCGGCAGGGCTTGGGCAGGAAGGGGCGTGGCAGGGCGGTTCGGCACGCGCCGGCACCGTATTACAGGAACATTGCGTGAACATGGCGTGCCTTCACGATGCCCGGTGAGGCTGTGACGCGCCATGAAGAGGGGCATCGGCGCAAGGTTCGCGCAATCCGGGCACTCCAGCCTTGGCGCCCTCTTGCTGATCCCCAATCCTTGGAGTACCCATGAAGTTGTTCGTTCCGTTGTTGTTCGTGGCCGCGCTGAGTGGCTGCACCACCGCCAAGATGACCGTTACCCCTGATGGTCGACGCGGCGTTTCCATCGACTGCAGTGGCTCCAGTTCCTGGAGTGGCTGCTACGAGAAGGCCGGGCAGATGTGCCCGGGTGGCTATGTTGTCTTCAGCAAGGATGGCGACGACGGCAATGCCATTGCCGTGGGGAACAAGAACGGCTTCACCTCCACCCAGATGGCCACCCGCTCGATGCTGGTGGCCTGCTCGCACTGAGGCCAACAGGGGAGGTGGGTTGCCACCTCCCCGTTATCACAGCCCGCAGCCCTGCGTCAGAAGCTGTAAGCCGCCTGCACATACACCCGGCGTGGCTCGCCCGGGAAGTGTCCGTTGCGCTCGATGAAGCCGCTGGCCGCGTACACCTTGTCGAACAGGTTCTTCACGTTGACCTGGAACTGCCACTGCTTCCACGTGGTCTTCCAGCTCATGTCGAACACGGTATAGGCCTTCACCGTTTGCCCGTCCAGACTGACGCGCTCGCCCACATGGTCTGCCCCGAAGCCAATGGCGGAGTTGATCGCTGGCAGCTCGTAGCGTGTCCACAGGCCCAGCTTGTTGCGCGGTGCATTGGCAAAACGGTCGCCAGAGGCATTGGTGATGCCATTCGGGCCGGCGTCCTTCACCCGCGCATCGTTGTAGGCGTAGGTCAGGTTCAGCACCCAACGCTCGGTCACGTCGGCCAGCAGGTCCAGCTCCATGCCGGTGCTGCGGACCAGGCCCAGCGCGGCCAGCTGGTTCACGCCACCGATCACCTCCCCGGTCGCCTGCACGATGTTGCTGCGGTCGATGCGGTAGGCCGCCAGATTCAAGGTCACGCGGTCAGCCAGCAGCGACTTCATGCCCACTTCCCACTGCTTGCTGCGCTCGGCATCGAACGGGCCACCTGCGGCCGGATTCTGGTTGGCCGCACTCTGCGGTACGAAGCCGCTGGCGACGTTGGCGTAGACATTCAGGCCATCGCGTACAGTGAACGTGCTGCCCAGCCGCCAGCTGAGGTCGTTGCCATCGACGCTGCTGCCGGCAATCCGGTCGTTGTCCTTGAAGCCGTCCCAGCGCAACCCGGCCAGCACGTGCCAGCGTGCGGTCAGCGCCAGTTCGTCCTGCAGATAGGCGCCGTAGCGTTTGCTGCGGGTTGAAGTGCTGCGCCAGGGCAGGGCAGCCAGGTTGTAGTCGTGCCAGGTGCTGGCGCCGTACACGGGATTGAACAGATCGATGCCGCGCACCGGCCCGGCGCCACGCGCAAGATCAGCGCTGTTGGCGGTCTGTGCAGTGAAATCCGCATCCAGCTGGTACACATCCGCGCCGAACAGCACCTTGTGCTCCACCGCGCCGGTGGTTACGCGCCACACGGCATTGCCATTGGCGGTGAATGCCTTGTTGTCGCGGATCTGGTTGCGCAACTGGCGGGTCATCCATTCGGCAGCACCATCACCATCGCGATCGATCAGCCCCATCGGCTCGTGGTACATCTGGTGTTCGTTGTTGCTGAACCATCGCGCGGCGATGTCCACGTCCAGATTGTCGCCCGGCGCGAAACGGTACTGCGCCAGCGCCACCTTGGCGCGCATGTCGAGGAAGTCGCTGGCTTCGTTGTGGTTCCAGCGCCGGTCGGTGAGGAAGGTGCCGGCATCGTTGACAGGCACGCCGCGCAGGCGGTTACCCCCAAGGTTCTGGGTGATATCGGTGAACTGCAGCACCAGTTCGCCGGTCTGGCCGACGTCAAAGGCCAGCGAAGCATCACCGATCACGCTCTCACTGTCGGTGTTCCAGCGCACGCCCTGCTCGCTGTCGGCATAGAGCCCGGCGCGATAGCGCACGCTGCCGGCGGCGTTCAACGGCCCGGTGCCTTCGATCGAGCCGGCACGGAAATCCTTGTCCCCCAGCTGCATCTCGATACGGCGTTCGGCGGTGGCCTCGGGTTTGCGCGTCACGTAGTTGATGACACCGCCCGCATCACCGCCGCCATACAACGCGCCGGCCGGGCCTTTCAGTACTTCCACGCGCTCGATGTTGAACAGTTGCGGCACCGAAAAACCGGCATAGGGATCACCCCGCAGGCCGTCATAGAGCACGTTTTCCTGTCGGAAGCCGCGCAGGGTCACGCCAGCGTAGCTGAAGAAGCTGATGCCGCTGATGCTCCGGTACAGGTCGGTCACCTGGCGGGCGGCCTGGTCGTCGATCAACTCGCGTGGCACCACCTGGATCGACTGGGGCACCAGCTGCAACGGGGTATCGGTGCGGGTACCGACGGCGGCGTCGTCCACGCGGTACAGCGTCTGTGCGCGGCCGCGCACCTCGACGGCATCCAGCTCCTTCGGCGGGCCATCTGCCGCATGGGCGGAGGGTGTCAGGGCAATGGCCAGAGCGGCGCAAAGGGGGTACCTACGGGGCGATGGGAGGGCCATGGGGGCGACAGTATGGATTTCAAATGAGAAAGAATATCATTTGCATTGTCATGGTGCCGCTTCGCCGATCAGGCGCTGCCCGCCCGGTCAGGGTGGGCAGCGCCGGGAGCCTGCATCTCACGTCGGTGTCAGCAACTCGCTGATGGCATCGTGCTGCTTTCCAAGTTGTTGTTGCAGCGCGAAATCGTGCAGCAGGGCCGCCGCGGCCTTGCGTTGCCCATCGATGTCCTGGAGCGAGGCATAGCGCACGGTCGGGTCGTTCGGACTCGGTCGCCCAGGCGCCTCCATCTCGGTGGCGGAGGTGAGCGTGATGAAGGCCAGCGCGCGCTTGTTCTCCTTCAGTTCCGCGTTGGTGGTCAGCACTACCAGAGTGACCTCATAACTGAGGCTGCCGCCGCGCCGGGTGTTGTAGGCGTGGCTGCGCACGCTGACCTTGGTTCCCTTGGGCAGTACCGCCTGCAGCTTCCGGGCGAAATCCCATTTATCGAATGCCATCTGTGTCTTCTGGTCGACGCGCACCATGAACGCAACATCGACGCCGGTAAACGGAACCTGTGGCACATCCAGATAGGGGCTCTGTTTCAGGCTCTGCACCAGGACCAGATCGTCACTGAACATGGCAGAGGGGTCGACGGGGGCGGTGAAGGACTGTTTGAGCAGCTCGAAGATGGTCAGTGCGCGTTGGCGTCCCTGGGCAATCCGCTGAAGTACCGCCGGTGCTGGATTGTTCTGCACATAGCTGGCGTTGGCGTCCTGCATGCGTCGCTGCACGACCGCTGTCAGTCCATTGATCTGCTGGTCGGCAGACGCATTGGCGTTGGCGGAGGCCTCTTCACCGGCCATGCTGTCGACTACCTTCTTGAACTGCGTCAGACGGTCCTGGCCCGCGTACAGGGTGTAGATCTCGTTTACGCGCGCCACCCGCTTGTGTCGCTTGCGCGCGCTGGGGCGATTGGGGTCGACGGCGATCTCACACAGCATCACCAGGTTCTCGCGCAGGTGGTAGTCCATGTCCGGTAGTGGCAGACGGACCGGATCCTGGGCCCCACCATCGGTGCCGATCACCAGTTTTCCGCGGTCGATTTCCGACCAGACGGTGACCGCCTCGATCGAGTTCCGGCGTGGCAGGCTGACGTCGATCAGTTCCATCAGGATCGGTCGGGGCGTAGCGGGTGCCGTCTGAGGTGGATTCGGCGGCGCGGTGATCAGTTCGGCATGCCAGGTGTAACCCATCCGGTAAAGGATGAAGGGCCGGATGGCGTCGTTTAGGATGATGCCCGGCGGAGCTGCACGTCCCGGCGATGTGAGGTCACGCCGGGTGTCAAGGGTGAGCCCGGTGGTGTCGCGGCTGTAGACACGGCGCAGTGCCTGGGTGGGATCGCAGGTGGCACGCCAGGTGACGTTCGCGGGCTGGCCTGGAGGGAGGGGCAATGGCTGAGGCGTCGGTTCCAGCGGCGATGCGGCGGGCTGCGGCGGCCTGGGAGGCGGCTGCAGCGGATACGCCGCATTCTGTGCTGCGAGCTGATCGATCAGGAGTGCGACGTTCTGGCCGGCAATGGTGAGTTCTTCCACCACCAGATCTTCGATCAAGGCATGCAGTTCGTTCTGCACCGCGCCTGGCAGCCAAGGATCGATCACGATCTGCGTATCCCAGTCCGAGTCACCCGAGGTGAAAAGGTGTTCGTTGTGGTTCTGCAACATGTCCATGCGTGCGGCGAAGGCATTGCCGCCCTTGATGTAGAAATGCACCAACGGCATGTCCTGCCGGAGCAGGTACTTGGTGCGCACGCCGTCAGACAGGGCATGCAGTTTCCCGTCGATGTCGGCCAGCGCTCTGATGACGGCGTTGCGGATGTCCGGGTAGGTCTGCGCGCTGTTGATCTTCTTGGTCAGGTCGCCGCTGATCTGGCGGCGCCAGTCGGCTTGCTCAGGTGTCTCTTTCATGGCTTGGCCTCTGCGGGAAGACAGGGTGCTGCGCGAGGTGGGGCCTGACGCAACAGTGGCTTCACCGTAGATGCCGGCAAGCGGGAATGATCGGGGCAATCGATGCTGGTCGTGACCGCCGATGCGGTGGATTCAATGATCGTTGCGGGCTGGTTACTGGTCGCGTGCTGTGTAGGCGGTCCCGCTGAGCGCAGCGCGCACGCCGATGCTGCCGCGCTGCCAGGTTGCAGTGAATGCCGGCGTGGAATCGTTGCCTTTGTTGAAGGCACGCAGTGCATCGGCATAGGCCACCACCAGCGCTGCGATCAGCATCGATGCACCCAGTTGTGCCGGTGCGTCGGCGGGGTCGGCCCCGGTGGCATCTGCCATCAAGCATGCAAGGTCTGCGATGAGCAGGGCCTGCAGCTCCCGTGCGCGGCCTGCAAGTACGGGGCTTTCGGCTACGGTCAGCCAGAAGGCCGTCGCGCCTGTGTTGATCCGCAGCAGGGGGTGGCCGCTCTCCAGAAGTTCCTGCACCAGCGACTGGAAGGCGGCCAGCGGGGGCATGCCGCGGCGCGCCAGCATTCCCTCGCGCAGCAGATCCCGGGCCTCCTCGTCGCGGTCAAACACCAGGTCTTCCTTGCTCGCGAAGTAGTTGAAGACCGTTTTGCGTGAGACACCTGCGGCCTCGGCGATCTCGGACATCGATACGGCTTCGAAGCCGCGCCGGATGATCAGCTCGGTGGCGACGTCCGAAATCGCTTGCCGGGTCTCGGCCTTGCGTTGTTCGCGGCGGCCTGGGGGCGGGGTCATGAGCGGTTCACTTGTAGAAACGTACACCGAGTGTAACATTTGGGCTGCCAGAGCGCCGACCCGGTGCTCACAAGGAATCCCCATGCTGTACGACGTCGTCATTGCCGGTGCTGGCCCGGTCGGCCTGTTCCTGTCCTGCGAACTGGCCCAGGCCGGGTGTTCGGTGCTTGTGCTGGAACAGGCCGAGTCCGCTGATTCACCGTTGAAGCGTTTGCCATTCGGGCTGCGTGGCTTGAACGCGCCCACCCTGGAAGCGCTGGACAGGCGGGGTCTGCTCGATGCGGTCGCCGCCACGCAGGTGCTGAAGCCGGACAAGGGGCCGCCACCGCCCGGCACGGCCCATTGGCTGGCGCAACCGCGGCCGCTGGGGGGCCACTTCGCCGGCATTCCGTTTGCGTTGGACGACGTGGACCGCACGCGCTGGACCTGGCGCCTGCCGACGCCGGCGGGCACCCAGATGGCGGTGGAGCTGCAGGCGCTGGACGCTGTGCTGGCCCAGCGAGCGATCGCGCTGGGCGTGTGCATCGAGCGCGGCCGCGCTGTGCAGGCCGTGCGCGCCGATGCGACCGAAGTGGTCGTCGAGACCGCTGCTGGAGTGGTTCGTGGTCGTTGGCTGGTGGGCTGCGACGGCGGCCGCAGTACCGTGCGCAAACAGTGCGGTTTCAGCTTTGCTGGCACGGATCCGGAGTTCACCGGTCACTCGCTGCTGGTCGAGCTGGAAGATCCCGGAGTACTGACACCGGGCCGTCAGTACACCGCGCAGGGCATGTGCAACTTCAATCCGCCGGGTGTCCTGGCGCTTGCCGATTTCGATGGCGGTGCCGGACATCGAAAGCCGCTCGACCTGGCCGAAGCGCAGTCACTGCTGCGGCGTGTGTCTGCTCGCGATGCGACCATCACCGCGCTGCATCTGCACAGTACCTGGACCGATGGTGCACGCCAGTCCAGCGCCTATCGCAACGGTCGCGTACTGCTGGCAGGTGACGCTGCGCATGTGCATTCACCGTTGGGAGGGCAGGGCCTGAATCTGGGCATCGGCGATGCGATGAACCTCGGTTGGAAGTTGGCCAGGGTGGTACGCGGCGATGCCGGCGAGGCACTACTCGACAGCTATCACTTGGAGCGCCATCCGATTGGCGCCACAGTACTGGACTGGTCACGGGCGCAGGTTGTGCTGATGCGTCCCGGAGCCGGTTCGCGCGCGCTGGCGGCGGTCATGGCGGATCTGGCCGATACCCGCGATGGCGCCACCTATCTGGCCGAGCGGGTCTGGGGCGTTTCGCAGCAGCTTGATCTGGGCGACGGCCATCCATTGGTCGGTCGCAGCGTGCCGGACTTCCTGCTGGCCGATGGTCGCCGCATGGGGGAAGTGCTGAGGACGGGGCAGGGGGTGTTGCTCATGCTCGATGAGAACTGCGCGTTGCGCGACGTCGTCGACCGCTGGCAACAGCACTTCACCAGCGTCACCTCGGCGGTGGACCATGCGTTGGGCCTGGGCGCGCTGCTTGTGCGTCCAGATGGCATCGTGGCCTGGGCCTGCGATGCGGGAGGCGACGAGGCCGGGTTGGACCTGGCGTTGCAGCGCTGGTTCGCACTGCCAAAGGCAGACTGACGCGCAACCCGAAGGCGCAGCCGATGAAGGCTGCGCCTGGCGCGGTTACAGATCCTTCTTCTTGCCGCTCAGGTCAATCGGCCTGTCACTGCCCTTGCGCTCGCTCGACCACACTTCCATGCTCTTGTTGCAGCGGCTCTCGCGGGCAGCCACTTCGCGCGGCAGATCCTTCAGATGCGGCGACTCCTGGCAGGCCTGATGCATGTTGCTGTCGTCATAGGTGGCACAGGCACTGAGCGAGGCCAGGGCAAAAGCGATGAGGGACGCGCGGAGCAGGGGCTGCAGGTTCATGCGGAGGTCTCGGGTGGTGCCGGGCTGGCCATGGAATTCAAATCCGTGACACCGGGCACGCACAAGCCGACCAACCACACTTGTTATTCTGTAACAGATGCGCGATAGTCCGTGCCCTGCTGGGATCAGGCGGCACAGATCATCAGCACCGTGCACAGCAGCAGCATCAGCACGAACACGCGCCGGCTCAGCGCAAGGCAGGCCAGACAGGCGGCCAGCGACCACGCGCCCAGCAGCGCGCAGGCCAACAGCCACAGCCCGATCACCATCAGCGATCCGGTCGCCAGCGCCGACAACGCGATCGCCTTGAGCAGGGCCATGCCCAGCACGCTGCCGAGCACGCCCGCCTGAAGGGCAACGACATCATGGCGGGCGGGGGCAGGGTGGCGAAGCATGCTGGCCGGATGCGTCATATGGAAGGGGCGGCGCAGGTACTGTGCCCGACCGCATATCCACGCCGCGTGTACTTCGCGTGCGCCCTGTGACCGCGGTAACGGGAACTCAGTCGAACTCGCCCTCGGCAGATTCCAGCCGCTTCCGGTAAGCCGCCCGATGCTGGTACAGGCGTTGGCACTCTGCGGACTTGTGGATGCGGCTGCCGGGTTCGTTGGCAACCGAGTCGCATAGCCGCGCGATGTGGTTGTTGGACGCCAGCTCGGTCACGAAGAACACCGCGGTGAAGCCAGTGCCGAGCAGCACGACATACAGCATTCGGCTGAGCCAGCGCGACAGCTTGCGCTCGAAGTGCTGCTGGATGGTCAGGTCGAAGCGGATGATGCTGAGCACGATCCAGATGATCGCAACCAGGAAGCAGAGCGTGGGCAGCAGCCCTCGCCAGAGCCCTGCCTCGTAGACCGATTCGTTGTAGTGGACGGCGGCCCCGGCACCGGCGATGGCGATGGCAAGTGCCCAGTTGCGGCCCAGCGAGAGCAGGTCGTCGAGCAGCTTCTCGCGGTTTTTTGTCGATCCTGCTGCCACCTGGGTTCCATCTCCATGCTGCGACCGGCGGCGGACTGCCGCCGATCCTGCAGATGGTGGAGCATCGCTGCGGCGATGAGAAGACCGCGAGGCTCAGTATGCGATGGTGCGTGCACCGATCCAGCGCCGGTAGCGGCGGGTACGGCACTTGCCGGCTGCCTGTGCCAGCAGCAGTGCCCACACCGGTGAGACACCGGGTGCGGTGGGGCGGCGCCGGCTCAGACGGCCCAGCTGGTACTTCACCGCGGCCATGTGCGCACTGGCCGCCAGCGGCTTGCTCTGCCAGCTGATGTCGCGCAGTGTCGGCACCGGGTCGCGGCCCTGTTGCCAGTGCTGTGGCAGATCCGGCTCGATCGCCAGCGCAGTGGCGATGCCGACCATGCCCACGCCGCTGGCCAGCACCTGCTCTGCCACTTCGCGGCGGCGGACGCCACCGGTGACCATCAGCGGCATCGTTGCCACCGTGGCGATCTCGCGTGCGAATTCGAGGAAGTACGCTTCGCGGGCCATGCTGCGTGGGTCGCGTGCGACGCCAGTCATGGCGGGGGCTTCATAGCTGCCGCCGGACAATTCGACCAGATCCACGCCAAGCGGGGCCAGCATCTCCACCACTGCACGCGCATCCTCGGGCGAGAACCCACCCCGTTGGAAGTCAGCGGAGTTGAGCTTCACGGCCACCACGAACGTGGGCGCCACGGCCGCGCGCACACCCTGCACGATCTCCAGCAGCAGGCGCGCACGGTTGTGCAGGCTGCCACCCCAGCGGTCGTCGCGGCGGTTCGACAGCGGCGACAGGAACTGGCTGAGCAGGTAGCCGTGCGCGGCATGGATCTCCACTCCGCTGAAGCCGGCACGCTCGGCCAGCTCGGCACTGCGGATGAAGCGTGCGATCACCGAGTCGATATCGTCCTCGGTCATCGCCCTCGGCGGCGCGAACTGCTTGGACAGCGCGCCCATCTGCAATGCGACGGCTGACGGCGCGAGTGCGGGTTGGCCGAGCGCGGCCGGCATCTGCCGCCCGGGGTGGTTGATCTGCATCCACATCTGCGCGCCCCGCGAGCGGGCAGTGTCCGCCCAGGCGGTGAAGCGGTCGAGGTGGCGGTCGTCTTCCAGTACCACGCCGCCCGGCCCGGTCATGGCGCGGCCGTCGACCATGACGTTGCCGGTGATGATCAGTCCGGCGCCGCCGTCGGCCCAGCGCTGGTACAACTGCAGCAGCGCTTCGGAGGGCGCGTGGTCCGCGTCGGCCATGTTTTCCTCCATCGCCGCCTTGGCGATGCGGTTGCGGATGACGGCACCGGAGGGCAGTGCCAGGGGCGAGAACAGCGACATCGGACAGCTCCAGGACAGGGGAATGGCGCTACGCTAACCTTCAAGCTTGATTGAAGGTCAACAGGCTCCGATGTCGAGGATTCATACAGATGAAGATCGGTGAGCTGGCCAGGCGCACTGGCCTTGCCGCGTCGCGCATCCGCTTCTATGAGGACGCGGGGTTGCTGGTGGTGCAGCGCCAGGCCAACGGCTATCGCGACTACCCTGAGCAGGCGGTGCTGCTGCTGGAGCTGATCACCGGCGCGCAGCGCGCCGGCTTCAGCCTGGAGGAGATACGCGCCTTGCTGCCACCGGACATGGGCCAGTGGCAGCACGACGCGTTGATCATGATGCTGCAGCAGAAGGTGGCCGACATCGAAGCGCTGCAATTGCGGCTGGCGCAGAGCCGGGCGCACCTGCTGGCGTTGATCGAGGACATCCAGGCGCGGCCGGACGGCATCGATTGCGCGGCCAACTCGCGGCGGGTACTGGACCGCGTGCAGCGCGGTGAGTTGGCACAGCCGACCCTGGCGGCCAGCGATACCGCGTTGCTGCGTCCGGATCGCCGCCGCCGCGGGGGCAGCAGCTGACGATCCGGCGCGATGGTCAGTGGCTGCTGGCAGCGGCGGCCTTGCGCTTCTTGTCCAGCATCACCGCCACGCACCACAACAGCAGGCCGCCGATGGCGGTGGCCGCACCGACATAGCCGGTGCTGGCCGGGCTGAAGCCGGCACTGATCGCCATGCCGCCCAGCCACGGGCCGAGGGCATTGGCGGTATTGAAGGCGGCATGGTTGGAGGCGGCAGCCAGGGTCTGCGCTTCGCCGGCCACGTCCATCAGGCGCGTCTGCAGCACCGCCGCCAGCGCGCCCATGGTGCCGACGGTGATGATCATCGGGCCGATGGTCCACACCGATTGCGCGGCCAGCGGATACAGCAGCAGCATCACGATCGACCACAGCAGTACCACTGCAGCGGCCTTGAAGTGGAACTTGTCCACCAGCCAGCCACCGGCGATGTTGCCGATGATCGCGCCGATGCCGAACACGCCCACGGCCAGCGGCATCCACGATTCGGCCACGCCGGTGACCTGCACCAGGGTCGGTGCCAGGTAGGTGAACACGCAGAACATGCCGGCGAAGCCAACGGCGCCGATCGCCAGCGCCAACCACACCTGGGTGGTGTTGAAGGCGCGCAGTTCGCGCATCGGCGAGGTGCGCACCTCGTCCGGATCGGGCAGCAGGAAGCGCGCGATCATCGCCACGGTGGCGATGGCCAGCAGGCTGACCAGGGCGAAGGCGGTGCGCCAGCTCAGCTGCTGGCCCAGCCAGGTGGTGAGCGGATTGCCGACCAGGATCGCAATCGACAGGCCCAGCAGCACCCGCGACATCGCCTGACCGCGCTGGCCGGCCGGACTGATTGCGGCGGCCACCAGCATCGCCACGCCGAAGTAGGCGCCATGCGGCAGGCCGGCAACGAAACGCGCGATCAGCATCGTGCCGTAGTTCGGGGCCAGGGCGCTGGCCAGGTTGCCGACGGCGTAGAAGCCCATCAGCGCCAGCAGCAGCTTGCGGCGCGGGAAGTTGGCGCCGACGAAGGCAAGGATCGGCGCGCCGACCACCACGCCGATGGCGTAGGCGCTGATCAGGTGACCGACCTGGGTTTCGGAAATCGACAGGCCGCGGCTGATCTCCAGCATCAGGCCCATGCTGGCGAATTCACTGGTGCCGATGGCGAAGCCGCCCAGTGACAGGGCAAGGATGATCAAGGTGCGCTGACGGGGCGTCAGCCGCGCAGCCAGGGAAGAGTTGGGGCTCATGCGGGGGCGCGATGGGGGCGGGAAGCCAGGCATTGTACTGCTGCACCGCAGCAGGAGCAGCGATGCTGGGGGTAAATCAGTGTTTGATCGATGGGATTGCGGCAGGACGAGCAGGGGCTCGGCGCTGCAGCAGGTGCGATGCAGTGTTGTTGGCGTTCTGCATGTGACGACGACAGGCGGCACGGCATGATGCGAGATGCAGGGGCTGTTGGAGTGCCACAACAAGGAGAATGTCGATGCAGGAATTCAGGCATGTGCTCGAGACGCGCGGCCGCTATCAGCTGGTAGCGGTGTCCTACGCGCCGGTGTACGCTCCGGGCGATGTGGTCGGCCATGCGGTCGTAGCCGACGATGGGGATCGTCTGACCGACCTGATGTCGCTGGCCGAAGCGCGCCAACTTCTGTTGCAACGGGTGCGTGAAGAGGGTGAAGAGCCCGGGCTGGAGAACGAAAACCACCTGCGGAAGAAGGCGTCGCGCTGGCGCCGCCGCTAGGCCGTCGCGCCCTCGTGCGCATCATGGAGGATTCGGGTGTTGCCCAGTAAGAAGTATCTGCTCATCGCCATCATCACGCTGGCGACCCTGCTGCTTGGTTTCGTTTTTTCCGGCTACCTGACGCTGCTGTTGTTGGGCCTGGACACCAAGCTGTTCACCTGGAACACCTACTACCAGTACTTCAACGCCCTGGGCCAGCCGCAGGTCGCGCCGTTCGTGGGCAAGATCAAGTGGGCCGGCTATCTGGGTTTCGGCCTGCCGCTGCTGGTACTGCTGGTCACCGGCCTGGTGTTGCTGCTTAAGAAGGACAAGCGCTCGCTGCACGGTGATGCACGCTTTGCCACCAGCGCCGACCTGTCCAAGCATGGCATGTTCAAGAAGACCGGCCAGAGCATCGTGGTCGGCAGCCATGGCGGCAAGCTGGTGCGGCTGGACGGTCAGCAGTTCGTGATCCTGGCCGCGCCGACCCGCTCCGGCAAGGGCGTGGGCGTGGTCATTCCGAACCTGCTGGAGTACGGCGAATCGCTGGTGGTGCTGGACATCAAACAGGAGAACTTCGACCTCACCAGCGGCTGGCGCGCCAGCCAGGGCCAGGAGATCTACCTGTTCAATCCCTTTGCCGAAGACCGCCGCACGCATCGTTGGAATCCGCTCAGCTACGTCTCCGATGACCCGGCGTTCCGGGTGTCGGACCTGATGAGCATCGCCGCGATGCTGTACCCGGACGGCGCCGAGGACCAGAAATTCTGGGTCAGCCAGGCGCGCAATGCGTTCATGGCCTTCACCCTGTATCTGTTCGAGAACTGGGACGACGAGCGCAACAGCGGCTTCCCGGGTGGCTCGGGCACGCCCACCCTGGGCGCTGTCTACCGGTTGTCATCGGGTGATGGCAGCGATCTGAAGAAGTACCTCAAAGCCTTGTCGGAGCGGTCATTCCTCAGTTCCAACGCGCGCTCGGCGTTTGCCAACATGCTGTCCCAGGCTGATGAGACCTTCGCCTCCATCATGGGTACCTTCAAGGAGCCGCTCAACGCCTGGATCAACCCGGTGCTGGACAAGGCCACCAGCAGCAACGACTTCCTGCTGACCGATGTCCGCAAGAAGAAGATGACCATCTACATCGGCATCCAGCCCAACAAACTGGCCGAGAGCCGGTTGATCATCAACCTGTTCTTCAGCCAGCTGATCAATCTCAATACCAAGGAACTGCCCAAGTCCAACCCGGACCTGAAGTACCAGTGCCTGCTGTTGATGGACGAATTCACTTCGATCGGCAAGGTCGAGATCATCGCCTCGGCGGTGTCCTACATGGCCGGCTACAACATCCGCCTGCTGCCGATCATCCAGAGCATGTCCCAGCTCGATGCCACCTACGGGCGCGAGGTGTCGCGCACCATCATCACCAACCACGCGCTGCAGATCCTGTATGCACCACGCGAGCAGCAGGACGCCAACGACTACTCGGACATGCTGGGCTACACCACCATCCGCAAGAAAAACGTCACCCATGCCCGTGAGAAGACCCACAGCTTCACCGAAGAGCGGCGCGCACTGATGCTGCCGCAGGAGCTGAAGGCGATGGGGCCGGACAAGGAGGTGTTCCTGTATGAGGGCATACCGCATCCGGTGAAGTGCGACAAGATCCGCTATTACAAGGATCGTTATTTCACATCGCGGCTGATGCCGAAAGTGGATGTTCCGATGCTTAACGTCTAATTCACGACGCTGAATTTGTGATGTTGATTCACATTCATTGACGTGAATTCGTGAGCCAAGTCAAAAAAACATCATCTGTTCATAGAAATTCAGACTTGTCTGACATGGAATTGACGCGTGGTTGTGTAACTCTGTGTTCGGCATCCAGAAGTGTGTGTTGGATGGCAGAAGTTGTAACGCAGGGTGGCCAGGAGTTTGTGCCATGGAAACAAGGATGGTTTCGACGTTGGTGATGGGTGCGGGTGTGTCGTCGGCGAAGTCTGGCGGCCCCGCCACCTGGTTGGCAGCTTTCGGGCTGCAGGGGAGCCGGGGCAGGTGTGCTGCAAGCCAGCGCGTCTTCCCGATTCCGGCGTGCGCCATGCAGCGCCGGACGACCAGGGGGCCAGTGTTCGGGACTTCTTTTTCGTACGTCAAAGTGAAGCCCGTATGAATCAGGCGTTTATCGCGAAAATATCCATCGCCGCAGTGGCGGCGTTGATGGTGGCAGGGTGTGCCACCAAGTCCGCTCCCGATTTCGGAGGGCGCTGGAAGCCGGTCAACCGTTTTGCTGCGGCGACGACCGAGATCCCGCTGTATTCCAGTTATGTCTACCAGGCTTCGCCGATGGATGGCACGCTCAAAGCCATGCTGGAGCGCTGGGCCAAGGATTCCGGACGCACGCTGGACTACCGCCTCAGCTCGGACTTCACGCTGTATGGCGCGGTCTCGAACATCGACACCACCAACGCACAGCAGGCCGTGATCGATCTCACCGCGGCCTATGCGATGCAGGGAATCTCCGTCTCCATCGTTGGCAACCAGATCGTTGTGCAGAGCGCTGGCGCGACGCCGACCGCGTCGGCGCAGGGCGCTGATTCCAACAGCGGCACCTGAGTCCACATCGAAATCATCGAACGTGCCGCTCCCCGCGCCTGTCGCAGGGGCTCCACGCCCATTGATGTTTCAGCAGTACGGAAGAATCCATGTTCCGCAAGAAGGATCCCGGCAACAGTCCCAAGGTCGAGCAGTCGGTCGCCAAGGCGGTCAGCTACGAGATCACCGTGGCCGATATGGCGCGTCGCAGCGAGCGCCGTGCCTGGTGGGTCGCCACGGGCTCGCTGCTGATGTCGCTCGCACTGGCGGGTGGCTACTACTACATGCTGCCGCTGAAGGAGAAGGTGCCGTTCCTGGTGATGGCCGATGCCTATACCGGTACCGCCACCGTCGCGCGGCTGAGCGGTACCTTCCAGGGCGAGACGATCACCAGCAATGAAGCGATCAATCGCAGCAACGTCGCCCAGTACGTGCTGGCACGCGAGTCGTACGACTCGGCGGTGATGGGTCTGCGCGATTGGGAACTGGTGTTCGTGATGTCCACCGATCCGGTCGCGCAGTCCATGCGTGTCCGCTATGCCGGCAACAACCCGCAGAATCCGTTCGTCATGTATGGCCGCGAGCGCGCCATCCGGGTCAAGATCCTCAGCATCACGCCGCTGGGCGCCGAGGCGAATGGCAGCTTCCGCGGTGCGTCGGTGCGCATCCAGCGCAGCTTGTTGGACAAGCGCACTGGCGTTGCCACCTATCTGGACAACCAGCTGGTGACGATGCGCTTCGGTTACAACCAGAATCTGGCGCTGTCCGAGCAGGACCGCATCCTCAATCCGCTGGCCTTCCAGGTCACCGAGTATCGCGTCGACAACGATTATTCCCGTGGCGTCCCGGTGCCGGATGACGGCGCCATGCAGGCGCAGGCGCAGCAGGCTGCACAGGCCGCGCAGCAGGCCCAGGGGGCCTACGATCCCAACAACCCAGCCGCGGCCACGATGATCGATCCGGCCACCGGCCAGCCGGTCGCGGCTCCGGTCAACGGCCAGGTGCCGGGCCAGCCGGTGCCGGGTCAGCCCGTACAGGGGCAACCCATGCCGGGTCAGCCGGTGCAGGGGCAAGTAATGCCGGGGCAAGCCATGCCCGGACAGCCGGCCATGAGGCCGGCGCAGAACAATTCCACCGGAACTGCTGATGGAGCAAGCAACCGATGAGTAGTCGAAATATCAGGGGAAGCGCGCTGGCGCTGCTGTCGATGCTGTCGCTGCTGTTTTCAGCAACGGCGATGGCGCAGGCCGTGGACCATTACGAGTACGAGAAGGACCGCATCTATCCGGTTCGCACCGGCCTGGGCCTGACCACCCAGATCGAGTTGAGCCCGAACGAGAAGATCCTCGACTACAGCACCGGCTTCAGCAGCGGCTGGGAGCTGACCCGTCGCGAGAACGTGTTCTATATCAAGCCGAAGAACGTCGACGTCGACACCAACATGATGGTGCGCACCGAGACTCATTCCTACATCTTCGAGCTGAAGGTGGTGGCCACAGACTGGCGGCAGCTGGAACAGGCGCGTCGTGCAGGCGTGCAGTACAAGATCGCCTTCGTCTATCCGAACGACACCGTGTTCGGCGTCGCCCAGGAAGCGGTCGAGGAAGAGGCCAAGCCATTGTTGAGCTCTGAACTGGCCAAGGACCGCCAGTACAACTTCAACTACTCCTATTCGACCAGCAAGGCGAAGAAGATGGGGTGGCTGATCCCGGTCAACGCCTATGACGATGGTCGTTTCACCTACCTGAAGCTGCCGAATTCGCCGGAGTACAAGACCGGCATCTTCCCGGCGGTTTTCGGTCGCGAAACGGAATACGGTGAAGACTTCGTGGTCAACACCACGGTTGAAGGCAATACGCTGATCGTGCACGGGACGCACCCGTACCTGGTCATCCGCCACGGCGACTTCGTCGTCGGCCTGCGAAGGAACGTGAAGAAATGAGCCAGCAGAACACTCCCGGAAACGACCCGAACAACGGACGCGACGAGAGCCAGAGTCCGTACGGCGCGCAGGGCACCCCGGACACGCAGTCGAACCCGTACTTCGGCACGGCCCAGGCCGAGCCGGCGCCGGATCTGGACGCGGCCGCGCCGCAGCTGCGCTCGGCCGAGGAACAGCGGTTGAACCGCAAGGCGCTTCTGTTCCTCGGCGGCATCGTGCTGCTGCTGATGGCAATGGGCTTCCTGCTGTTCCGCAAGGGCCAGGATGGTGATGACGCCGCGCAGAAGGTGCCGGATGTCGCACGTGCCAGCACGCCGACACTGCCGGACGTTGCGCCGCCTCCGCAGGCGCCGCCGACGGCTGCCGAGCCGATTCCAATGCTTCCGCCGATGTCGCAGGACGAAGGTCCAAAGCTGGTGCCCATCGCATCCCGGCCGGAAGCCATGGAGCCCCGTGGGCCGACGCTGGTCGAGCGCCGGATGGCTGGCGTGGATGATGCCGCACTTGCGGCAGGCAATCGCGCGCAGCCGCAGCGCAGTGCGATCGACGAGCAGACCCGCCAGGCGCTGCTTGCGAACATGATGCCCAACCAGCAGGGGCAGCAGAAGATCCGCCGTGGGCCCGATGTGGAAGACGTTTCCAGTGCCACCTACATCCAGAGCCCGGATGCGCTGCTGGTGCGCGGCACCTACCTGCGGTGCGTGCTGGAAACCCGCATCATCACCGATCTCGCCGGCTATACCTCGTGCCTGCTGACCGAGCCGGTTTACTCGATCAACGGCCGCAACCTGCTGCTGCCCAAGGGCTCCAAGATCTATGGTGCCTACGGCGGTGGTCCGATGGGCAAGCGTGTGGAGGTAATCTGGGATCGCATCACCACCCCCAATGGCATCGATGTCGCGATGTCCAGCCCGGGCGTGGATCAACTGGGCGGTGCCGGGCATCCGGGTCAATACAGTGCGCACTGGGGCAGTCGTATCGCCTCGGCGCTGATGATCAGCCTGATCTCCGACGCCTTCAAGTACGCCGCTGCAGAGCACGGTCCGGAGACGACCACCATTGCCAACAACGGCATGACGGTGCAGTCGCCCTATGAGAGTGCTACCGCACGCACCATGGAGCGACTGGCCAATGAGGCACTCAGCAGCAACCGTCGTCCTCCGACGGTGACTATCAACCAGGGCACGATCGTGAATGTCTACGTCGCCAAGGACGTCGACTTCACCAATGTGCTGAACCCCCGCCGGTAACCCAACGAACGATCATGGACGCCGAAGTGTCACCCCTCGCCCTCGTCTCCAGCGATTTCCTGCGCTATCAGTACGAAGTGCTGGGCATTGCCGAGTACATGACCTCGCCGGAGGTGACGGAAATCTGCATCAACCGTCCCGGTGAGCTGTACCTGGAAACCCGGGCGGGGTGGCAGCGGGTGGATGTGCCGGGCCTGACCTTCGAACGGGCCCGGCAGTTCTGCACCGCAGTGGTGAACGAAAGCAACACTGGTCAGCGCATCACCGATGCAGACCCGGTCGTTTCACTCACATTCCCCACTGGCCAGCGTGCCCAGTTCGTGATTCCGCCGGCCTGTGACGCGGGCAAGGTGTCGATCACCATCCGGTTGCCGTCCAAGCACACGAAGTCGCTCAGCCAGTATCACGAAGACGGCTTCTTCAACCAGATCCTGGAAAGCGATGGCAGCATCAGCGAACAGGATCGTGAGCTGCTGGAACTGCGGCAGTCGCGCGAGTACGCCGAGTTCTTCCGTCGCGCGGTGATGTACCGCAAGAACATCGTGGTATCCGGTGCAACCGGTAGCGGCAAGACCACCTTCATGAAAGCGTTGGTCAATCATATCCCGGACAGTGAGCGCCTGGTCACGATCGAGGATGCGCGCGAACTGTTTCTGACCCAACCCAATGTGGTGCACCTGCTGTATTCCAAGGGTGGGCAGAGCACGAGCAATGTCAGTGCAAAGAGCTGCATGGAAGCGTGCCTGCGCATGAAGCCTGAGCGCATCATCCTCGCCGAGCTGCGCGGCGATGAAGCGTTCTACTTCATCCGCAACTGCGCGTCCGGCCATCCAGGTTCGATCACCAGCTGCCATGCGGGCAGCCCAGAGCAGACGTGGGACCAGCTGGCCCTGATGGTAAAGGCCTCCACCGAGGGTTCTGGCCTGGAATTCAACGTGATCAAGCGCCTGTTGATGATGACCATCGACATCGTTGTGCATATCAAGGCGCACGCTGGTTCGCGCTACATCACCGGTATCGATTTCAATCCTGGGCGCGCCCAGGGGCAGGAGGGCTGAAGGATGCTGCCAGGACTGGAAATGATGGCGTGCCCGGAGATGGCGGTGTCGATGGACGTGATGCAGCATGTCATCAACGTCGAGTCGTCACGCAATCCCTATGCCATCGGCGTGGTCGGCGGTGCGCTGGCACGCCAGCCGAAGGCCTTGGATGAGGCGCTCGCTACTGTGCGCATGCTGGAGGAGAAGGGCTACAACTTCTCCATCGGCCTGGCTCAGGTCAACCGCTACAACCTGGGCAAGTATGGGCTGGATTCCTACGAGAAGGCATTCCAGCAGTGCCCGAACCTGCAGGCGGGTTCGCGCATCCTCGCCGAATGCTACAAGCGCTCCGGCGGCGACTGGGGCAAATCGTTCAGCTGCTACTACTCGGGCAATTTCGAGACAGGGTTCCGCCACGGCTACGTGCAGAAGGTCTATGACTCGATGCGCCGCGGGCAGCAGCTTGCCAGCAATGGCGTGGCGCCGATCGAGGTCGTCAGCCGCGGCGAACGCCGCAGCGTGAAGGTCGAACATCATCCGCAGCTGGCCTCTCCGGCGCAGGCGCGCATCGTTGCACAGTCGAGTGGCCCGGTGTACGTGCCGACGGAAGACCCGGCTCGCGCCTATGTCGTCTATCCGTCCACGGGTGCGATGGCGCGGGGCAGCCTGCTGAACATCGCCGACCAGGCACTGTCCAAGGTGGTGCTGGGCTCGGTGGACCGCATGATGCAGCCACAGGCACAGCCGGCCCAAGGAGCCGCCTATCCGCAGCAACAGGCCGCTGGCATGCCGCAGCAGTTGCCTCAGCAGGGTGTCGCGCAGGCAATGGCCATGCCGCAGCAACTGCCCGGTGCCGCTGGCGCCGGCAACGAGGGCCCCGTGATGCTGCGGCCTTGGAGCGAGCGTAACCAGCCTGTAGCCGGTGGTGCCAATCCGTACAACTCACCGGCGCAGACCGCGCCGGTTCAGCAGATTCCCGCAGGGGATGCGGCCTTCGTGTTCTGACGAAGTCGTGGTACGGCCAGTCCCCCGGCTGGTCGATTCAGTTGTGTTAGTCCATCAACAAGGAAATCAATCCATGAAGCGATCCAATCTCGACCTCGTCCAGGCCCAGCGCACGCTGAAGACCCTGCTGATGGCCACCCTCTTCGTTGGCGCACTGTTTGCCCCGCAGGTGTTCGCCAACAACACCGACTTCGGCGGTACCGACAAGAAGGTCTGCGGTTTCTTCTCCAACATCAATGGCCTGCTGAACATGGCGTCGATCGCCGTGGTGACTATTGCGGTGATCTTCGCCGGCTACCAGATCGCTTTTGCGCACAAGCGCATCGGTGACGTCGCGCCGATCCTGATCGGTGGTGTTCTGATCGGTGCCGCTGGCCAGATCGCGCGCATGCTGCTGGGCGAGGGCAGCGACGGCAAGTGCACCGGCGGTGGCACGACGTACTACCTGATCAACAACGCGATCCAGTACTACAGTGCATAAGAACGTCCTGTTCCGCGGTTGCACGCGCCCAGCGATGTTCCTGGGCGTGCCCTACCTGCCATTTTTCATGGTGGCGGGCGGGCTGTTGCTGCTCAGCGTGTACACGAATTTCTGGTTCCTGCTCACCATTCCGGTGGCGATCTTCATCATGCGGCACATGGCCAAGCGTGACGAAATGATCTTCCGGCTGCTGGGCCTGCGCCTGATGTTCAAGCTGAAGGTGCGCAATGTGCCGGAACACGATGGCATGTGGGTGTTCAACCCCAACCATTACCGCAACAAGCCGGCCCGAATGGATTGAGGTCCGGATCCGGCCTGGCGGGCGCCCGCGCCCGCCAGGTCTCTTGAAACTCCTTGGCAGTACCTCTTTGGAAGCAGTCGTATGTTCAGCCCTGACACCTCCATCAGTGAGTTCATCCCGTTGTCGTCGCATGTTGCCCCGAACGTGGTCAAGACCACGGGCGGCGACTACCTGCTGACCTGGCATCTGGAAGGGCTGCCGTTCGTCGGCCGCGAGGAGTGGGAGCTCGAGCATCGCCACAACACGTTCAACCGCCTGCTGCAGACGCTGCGCGCTCCCGACTTCGTCAACGTTGCCTTCTGGGTGCACGACATCCGTCGCCGCCGCACACTGAAGGGCAAGAGCAACTACAGGCAGCGCTTCAATCAGGACGTGTCCGACCAGTACATGGGCATGCTGTCCTCGCAGCGCATCATGCAGAACGAGCTGTACCTGACCATGATCTACCGCCCGGTGGTGGCGGGTAAGCGCTTCGTCGAAAAGTCGGCGAACGTGGAAAAACTGCGCGCAGAGCAGGAGCAGGCGGTCGAGAAGCTGATGGAGCTCGCCGGCAACGTCGAGGCCGTGATCCGCGACTACGCGCCCTATCGTCTGGGCATGTACGAAGCCAAGAACGGTGTGGTGTTCTCGGAAACGCTGGAGCTGTTCGGTTACCTGATCAACCGTATCGACGAGCCGGTGCCGGTGCTGTCGGCGCCGATCAAGGATTACCTGCCTGTCAGCCGCCACATGTTCTCGGCCAAGACCGGCGATTTCGCGATCAATACTCCCAATGGTGCCAATCACTACGGCGCCATTCTGAACATCAAGGAGTATGCCGAGGGGACCTACCCGGGCATCCTCAACGGCCTGAAGTACCTGGATTATGAGTACGTCATCACCCACTCGTTCAGCCCAATGGGGCGCCAGGATGCGCTGAAGGTTCTCGACCGCACCAAGGGCATGATGATCTCCTCCGGCGACAAGGCGGTCAGCCAGATCGTCGAGCTCGATCAGGCCATGGATCAGCTGTCGTCGGGCAACTTTGTGCTGGGTGAGTACCACTTCATCATGGCGGTCTACGGCGACACGCAGGCCAAGCTCTCGCAGAACGTCGCCTCGACCCGCGCCGAGCTCTCCAATGCCGGTTTTGTGTCGACCAAGGAAGACCTGGCGGTTACCTCGTCCTTCTACTCGCAGCTGCCGGGTAACTGGCGCTATCGCACACGCCTGGCCAATGTCAGCTCGCTGAATTTCCTGGGCTTGTCGCCATTACACAACTTCGCCACCGGCAAGCAGCACAACAACCCGTGGGGCGACTGCGTCACCACGCTGCAGACCACCAACGGCCAGCCGTACTACTTCAATTTCCACGCGACCCACCCGTCGGAAAACTCGCTGGGTGAGAAGGCGATCGCCAACACCATGGTGATCGGCAAGTCCGGTACGGGTAAGACCGCGCTGATCAACTTCCTGCTCAGCCAGGTGCAGAAGTACGAGCCGTCGCCGACCATCTTCTTCTTCGACAAGGATCGCGGCGCGGAGATCTTCGTGCGTGCCTGCGGGGGCAACTATCTGGCCCTGGAGAACGGCGCGCCGACCGGCTTCAACCCGTTCCAGTGCGAGAACAACGAAGCCAACGTGCAGTTCCTGGCCGACCTGATCAAGGTGCTGGCCGGCAAGCGTGAGTACAGCGCCCGCGAGGAAGAAGACATCTATCGCGCGGTGGAGAGCATGCTTGATACTCCGATGCATCTGCGCAGCATGACCAATTTCCAGAAGAGCCTGCCCAACATGGGTGACGATGGCCTCTACGCGCGCATGCGCCGCTGGACCTCGGGCAATTCGCTGGGCTGGGTGTTCGACAATCCCGTGGATACCGTTGACCTGAGCAAGGCCAACATCATCGGTTTCGATTATACCGACATCATCGACAACCCAGAAGTGCGCGTGCCGGTGATCAATTACCTGCTGCACCGTCTCGAGTCGCTGATCGACGGTCGTCCCTTGATCTATGTGATGGACGAGTTCTGGAAGATCCTTGACGGCGAGGGTGGCCTGAAGGAATTCGCGAAGAACAAGCAGAAGACCATCCGTAAGCAGAATGGTCTCGGCATCTTCGCAACGCAGAGCCCGGAAGATGCACTGAAGAGTGATATCTCCGCCGCCCTGATCGAGCAGACGGCGACGCTGATCCTGCTGCCGAACCCGAATGCCAGCAAGAGTGACTACATGGATGGCCTGAAGCTGACCGAGGCTGAGTTCAAGGTGGTTACCGCCCTGGACGAGCGCTCACGCTGCTTCCTGGTCAAGCAGGGCCATGCGTCCAGTGTTTGTCAGCTCAACCTGCGCGGCATGGACGACATCCTGTCGGTGATCTCGGCCTCGACCGACAACATCGATGTCATGCATCGTGTGTTGCAGACGGCAGCGGTACGCAACCGGATCACCGTGGACGAACTCACGCCCGAGCAATGGCTGGAAGATTTTTACAAGAACCGGAAGGGTTCGGGGAAGTCAGCGAACAATAGTGAGGTGGCGGCATGAGTGCTGCTGACGGTGTGAAAAGCGTGAATTCCTTGAATTCGATGGAGAAGAACATGGCCGTCATTCGTATCAAAAAAGCATCGAGTGCTACCACCGGCGTCAGGAACACGATGCTGGCGCTGTCATTGGCCGGAATGATGGCTGTTCCGGTTCAGGCCTACACACTTCCAGTTGTTGAGATCGGCATGAATCTCTTCAATGGCACGATGACCGAAGTCAATACCCTTGCGTCGCAGGCCGAGGCGTTTGCCGAGTACGGCACCCAGGCTCAGCGATTCATCGAGACGACACAGAACTGGGCGCAGAAGCTGGCAAAGTTCCAGCAGATCATCGCCGCTCCCAATATGCCGGGTGGCATCAAGCTGACCCCTGTCGAGGAAGATTGGAATGTGGCCGAGCGCTGTGGCCTTGGCGTTATCGGGGGCATCGGTGATCTGCTTTCGGCGATGAAGCTGAACCCGAAGGGCGACATTGCCGCGCAGCAGAAGCAGATCTGTGCGGCGATCCAGATGATCGAAAACAAGAAATATAACGAGACGATTACCGTCGTCCAGCAAACTTTGCCGCAGATGCGCTCTGTTCTCGACAAGATCAAGAATATTCGAGATCTGACATCAACCGAGGGCGGAATGACCGAGACAATGGCCAATGCTCAGGTGTCCGATTCCTATATGAATGCGGGTTTCGCCTCTTGGGAAACGCAGATCAAAATGTACGATCGACAGATTTCGGCGCTTGAGAGTCAGCAGCAGTTCTTGACGGAGCGAGCACTGAAAGGTACCCGCTCGCCGCTTGGTACTGTGGTGAAGGCTGCGGCCCTGAAGGGCGCGCTGTCGCTGTAATGCCGAACTCGGCCTCTTGAGGGCCGTATTCAATTATTGGGTGAAGTCATGAGTCTAGGGATGGTGGGCGGCATGTTTGGTTCAAATGCGCTGGATATGCTGCAAAACCTGCACGTGACGTCGTCGGTTGGCGACTTCATGTTCTTTCGTCTGATCCTCGATTATCTCCACAAGGAGATTGCGGATTTCGGTATCGCATTGCTCGGGAGAATGATGAAGTGGGTTGGGGCCATCGCGCTCACACTCATGACGCTTTGGGTTCTTATTCAGGGCTTCCGGATAGCCACAGGTCGCAGCCGGGACTCGATGATGATCCTTGTCACCAACATGGCGAGGGCAGCGTTGATTGTGTCTGTGGCTACTACCATGGCCATGTTCGGTCGCGACCTTCATACGTTCCTGAATAAGGATGTCAAGAACGAGATCACTCATGTCATTACCGGCAAGAAGGACTCTCCGGAGGATCTCATCGATGAGAATCTTGGCTACATGCAGCTTGCCCTGGCTTCAGTGGACACGTTGGATGTCGTCGGTGATGTAACCCTGGACAATGCCAAGACGCGGGCCATGTGGTTCATCGGAATGGGAACCGGCGGACCCGCAGTGACGGCGGGCTCCATGTTGCTTCTCTATGAGGTCGCATTGGCCCTGTTCATTGGCCTTGGGCCATTGTTCATTCTTTGTCTGCTATTTGATCAGACCAAGCAACTTTTCCAGAAGTGGTTGATGTATGGCATAGGCACAATGTTCTCGATGGCGGTACTGGCTGCAATGACCGCGATCGCGATGAAGATGGTGGCAAAGGTTGCGCTGGCCTTCTGGGGGTCGACACTGCTCGGTAGCCTGATGGGTGAGAATTTCACCGAAGGCATGTCCAGCATGGCCTTGCAGCAAGGCGGCATGGGTTTGATTCTGACGACATTGATTCTCACGTCGCCGCCGATGGCCGCGATGTTCTTCCAGGGCACGCTGGGTAGCTTCATGGCTTATTCCCAGATTGGCGGTTCACCAGCAGCGCAACCAGGACCGCAAGGGCAGCCGCCTGGTTCGGTAGCCAGCGCACCTGTTCCGGCCAGCTCTCCCAGCGAGGTGAGTGCTACCCGAACTGTGGTTGCGACTCCGAATTTCTCCAGCAGCAGTACACCCGCGGGTAGCCGTGGCAATGCGCAGAACTCCACCTGATTCATAAGCTATGGGAGATATCCATATGCGTAAGTTTGTGCCCGCTCTCTTTACTCTTGTGGTCTTCGGTGGGTGGGGCTTCATGGAAAGTGCCCGTGCGGAGGGAAACTGTCCGCCTGGCTTCTACCCAATTGGGGGTCAAGGTGTTCAGGGGTGTGCTCCTATTCCTGGCGCAAATGGAGGGGCGACAGAGCGGGGGAAAAATCTGCAGCCGCGCATGCGCTATATGGATCGATGGGGCGCCATTGCGTTCTCTGATACTACGAGCGATGCAGGTGATGTGGTTGGTCGCGATAGCGAGGTTCTGGCAGAGTCCGAGGCTTTGCGGCAATGCGGTAGGAATGGAGCGCGCGACTGCAAGATGATCCTGAAGTACAGGAACCAATGCGCGGCTTGGGTCATGCCTTCGGAGAAACGGACGGGCGCCGCAGGTGGTCTGGGGACTGGGTCTTCGGAGGCTCTCGCGGTGGTGGCGGCCCAAAAGAACTGCGCAGATCCATCCCAAAAGGGATGTCATGTTGTCTACAGTGCGTGCAGCCTTCCAGTTCTAGCAGGTGGGTGAAGTCAAGCCTTGCAAGTATAGGGCCGTCCTCAAAGCTGGACGCGGAGCGGCAAGCGATCGTGCGGTGCCAAGCGGCCCGCGTCGCGTCCGAAAGCGTTTCTTGGGGACGGCCCGTCCATTCCTGGTTCAGATCCAGAACAGGCTGGCGATTGATCTACTGAGGCTCTGAAGACGCACTGGTAGTCCTGCTGGGCTTTGCAGTCCCAATCGACCCGGCTGCGATCGGTCCTCATGTTTGCAAAAGTTACGCTGACCGCGCTTTTTCTGTGATCAAGTGCGCTTTTCATCCCAAGCCCCCTTCGACGAGCCCCGCCTCCTCGAAGTAAGCTGCGTGCGCGTCAAAATTCCGACGCATCGGTGCTGTCGAACGCAGGAGCTTTTCCGTCCATGAGGACTCTGATCACCCGCGCTGCGGATGACGTTTGCCGCCGTCGCGATCGCCGTGGGCTCAGGGCTATGATCCGGCATGGCGGACGCTGGGCGCGCATGGTGCATCGCACCGGTTCCGACCTCCGCTCGGATACCGGCAGGACGGGATTGAAGGAGTTGCAGGGGATGGAGAAGGGGAGTGGCACGCACATGGACAATGCCCTGGCGTTCGTTCCGTCCGGCGCGAACCTGCTGGAAGCCGTACGCGGCGATCTCACAGGTAATGGGGTCGACGATCAGTTGCTGGTGATCGATCAACCGGCGCCTGATGGCCTGGTGCCCGGCGAGCACGGCCCCAACCGGGTGCTGTTGCTGCTACTGGGCGACGCCGCGGGCCGATGGCAACTTGCAGCACGCAACGACAAGCTGGTGCCGTGCTCCACCCGTGGTGGCATTGCCGGCGATCCCTTCGCCTACGTGACGATCGAGGATGGCGCGTTCAGCGTGATCACCAATGGTGGCAGCAGGGAGCGCTGGAGCAGCATCTACACGTTCCGTTATGCGCCAGCGGAGCGCGCCTGTTGGGTGCAGGGCGTGCAGCGGAGGGTGGTCGATATTGAGACAGAGGCGATCCATACGCGTGAGTTCTCGGCGGCCGAGCTGGGCAGGGTGCGATTCGAGGACTTCGATCCGTCCGCGGTTGCCGACGTGAGCCTGCCTTGAGTGCCGCGCCCGTGAGGAGGCAGGAGTACCCCACGATGATCGAGCAGGAGTTTCACCGTGTCGCAGGATAGAGAGTCGCAGTTGTTGCGGCAGGCCACGGAGGCCGGCATGACCTCGTCCCGGGAACTGGCCAACTTCATGGCGCAGGCCGGGCACGAGTCCCGTGGCTTGAGCCGGCTCAACGAGAGTTTCAACTTCACCCGGGGCATCTCGCAGATCCCGGTGGAAGCGGCGTGGCGCAATGGCAATGGTGCACTTGAGAGCGCCCGCCAGGAGGCGCTTCGTGGGCGGCCGGAGAATCTGGCCGAACTGATGTACGGCGGGCGCATGGGCAACGACGCGCCTGGCGATGCACTGAAGTACCACGGCCGCGGCTATCTGCCGTTGGTCGGCAAGGAGAATTACGAGCGTGCCGGCAAGGCGCTGGATCTGGATCTGGTGAATCAGCCGGAACTGGCCGCGCTGCCCGAGCACGCCGGCCGCATTGCGGTGTGGCAGTGGCAGAAACGTGTGCCGGAAGCCGCGCGCGAGGATGTGCGTGAAGCGACCCGTGCGATCAATGGCGCGCTCAACGGCATCGAGGCCCGCCAGCAGCGATTCGATGTGTGGCAGCAGAAGTTGACGCCCGATGTGATGGCGCGGCTGGAGCGGGGCGACGTAGGGGCGCCGGCCCAGCCGGCCACTGTGCGTGACATGTCGCAGCCGGGCGAGCCGGGACACGCCCTGTTCCAGGGGGCGCGCCAGCACCTTCAGCAGATGGGACCGCAGAGCGGATTGCGCAGTGGGCAGGAACTGGACAATGCCGCCGGCGCACTGGCATTGAGCGCGCAGAAGGCCGGCCTGTCGCGCATCGATCATCTCCTGGCCGGCAATGACGGTCGCATGCTGTTTGCTGTACAGGGTGCGCTGGGCGATCCGGCCATGCTGCGCGCATCGGTCGATCGCGAGCAGGCGGCGCAGCAGCCGCTGGAGCAGAGCAGCCAGCAGATGGCTGCCAATGTCGCGCAGCAGGACCCGGCGGCCGCACTCACCCGTGAGCAGGAGCAGCGTTCCCGATCTCTGTAACACCGGTGCCAGCGGGCAGGGTGCCCGCGGGCGCTTTACGTACGACGCGTGGCGCCCTGTGGCGCCGACATGGAAACCCACTCGTAAGGACACTACATGCGAATCGTTCCCCTGAATGCCAAGCACGCCGCTGCCCGCTGCAATGCATCCGTGCGCCGCCTGCCGCCGCTCTGGCTGCTGTCACTTGGACTTGCCGCGGCGTCGGCACAGGCTCAGGAGGCAGCGGCCCCCGTCGTGGAGACGCCCCCGGCTGCTGAGGCGACCGTTGACACGCCTGCAGGGACGGCACCTGTTGCAGCGCCCATGGTCACCGAAGCCGTTGTCGCGGCGCCGGCTCCCGAAGTACCGGCTGCCGTGACACCCCCTGCAACACCTGTGGTGGACGCGCAGCCGGCGTCGGCTGCTGACCCGACGCCTGTGTCTGTTGCGTCCGCAGCGGCGGCGCCTGTCGCTGCACCGCCTGCCGTCGTCGAGCCAGCCGTCCCGGCGGTAGCACCGGCACCGCCCGCCTTGGTCATCGTGCCGTTGCCGCCCGAGCGGGCGACCGAGCGTGCGCTCGGTGCCCGTTGTCCGGTGGATCTGGCCGGGCGGCTGGCGACCCAGGGCGACCTGCTGATCGGGGCCTGCCAAGGCACGATGCCGACGCATCTGGCCGCGATGCTGGTCGCACTGCCCGAGCAGGACATCCACCTGCCACGCAGTTGGCGCGAGCGTGAGGTACAGCACAAAGCCTGGTTCAAGGCCGTGCCGGGTTACGGCCAACGTCCGGACTTCATCGTGCGGATGGGCGATATCTGGGTGCGCTCGCTGGAAGGGCGCGACGCCGACAGCACGTTCTATCTGGTGTCAGCGCCGTTCACCTGCAGCGACCAGGTCGCCAACCGCGATGAGTACGGCGCGGAGCCGGTGCGCGTGCCAGCGGGTGACTGCCGCGAGGCCTATGCCAGCCAGCGTGTGTACCAGGTCCGCGGGGACGCGGCGCCGAGGGATGTCACCGCCGAGGCGATGCCGGCCATGCCGCAGGTGACCGATGCGGATCGTGCACGCCAGCTGGCCCGTGAGGGCAGGGTCACGCTGGATCACAGCAAGCTGCAGTTCGGGCCTGCCATGCGTTGGTTCGTGCAGTATCCGGAGACGGCGCAGAAGGGCGGTCCGCGTGCCTACAGCGACTGGAACCGCGAGCACATCGCCTTCGTGGTCTGGACTGGCGATCGCTTCGAGTTGCGCGACAAGGTCCCGCGCAGCCAGTGGCCGTGTGATCCGGTGGCGCCGGGGGATCGGACCTGTGGGGGCTTCCCGGATTCCGGGCCGGATCTGTTCGTGACCGCCAGTGCGTCTGCACCGGTCGCGACCACCAGCCCCTGAGGCGCGATGCTGAAGTAAAGCGAGAGCCGGAATGATCGGCTCCCGCGCTACCCATCAGGCCTGCATGCTGCGGGTCTGATTCTGCTGCTGTTCCAGCTGTTGGTCGCGCTCCAGCGCAAGGCGCTGACCTGCGGCCTGCTGGTCGATGCGCTGGCTGCTCTGTTCCAGCGGTGTGTTCATCGCCACCGCCGTATCCACCGATACGCGAAGGTGGGCGGGATCACCGCCCTGGCCCTGCACGGCGAAGCTGCGTGAGGCATCGGCATTCATCATCACCTCGTCAATGCGCTTGCCGCCTGCCGCATGCATTTCGGCCGCCAGGCTGCCCGCCAGCTGCGTGCTCATCACATCCGGCACGCGACCGACCCGCACGTCCTGCGCGTGCACGCCGCGGATCGCGTCGTTGAACAGCGGGTTGCCCAGGTGATTGGCATCGTCCATACGCAGCATGCTGGTGTGGTGGCCGTTCTTCTCCGCTTCGCGACGTGCCGGTTCACCGGGCTGCAGCGGGCCGCGGATGTGGTCGTACAGATCGACGGCGCCGCCCGGGATGCCGCGTGCCGCGCGGGTGACGCCGCGACGCAGTGACTCGACGTCATCGCGGTACTCCTCGATCATCTTGGCGTTGTCTTTCGCCAGCTTCTGCGTTTCCGGGTGCTTCAGCACCGAGCCTTCGTCGAGGAAGTTGCCCAGCTTGTGCGCACCGAACGAGCTGGTCGCCGCAATGATCGGCCGGTCCGGAATCAGGTCACGCAGGGCGTGATTGCTGAAACCGTTTGCCGCGAGCGTCTTGATCTCGTCGGGCTTGGCATAGATGCGGACCTGACCGAAGTGCGGCGAGGCAGCGCTGACCGGATCGGACGCCATGACGTGGTTGATCATGGTGTTTCCGCCTTCCGGGATGCGGTAGCTGAGGCTGACCGCGCCGTAGGCATTGAATGTCTCGCCCTTGACGTTGAAGTGGTGCGAGGTGATCTGGGCCAGGGCACCGCCGAGGGAGTGGCCGGTGACGGTGACCTCAGGTGGGCGCTGTCCGAGATCCTGGCCTTCTTTCTTGGCGTAGGCGAGGGCGCGCTGGGTCAATGCGATGGCGTCCGGGGCCTGCACATTGGTGCGGGCGACAACCATGCCACCGTCGGTGAGGACTGCATCACGAGCGATCTGCTCGGTGCCGCGATGAGCGACGACGATTTCATGGGTATCGACTCGCTGGTAGATCGTTCCCTGATAGCCGTTCAGTCGATTGTCGACGTGCTCGAGAATCCTGTACTTGTGCCCGTTGATCGGGACGATCTCATCCTGGCCAGGTGCACGACGACCGACCGCGTAATCCTTGTATGCATCTTCGGATAGCGCAGCATAGTCTTGGCTGTTGAAGCTCATTGGCGGACCTCATCGGCTTCAAGCGAAGCGGAGAACAGCGCATTCTGCAGTTCAGGGCGGAATTTGGTGGGATCTTCCTGTCCGCTTGCGCCGTAGTCAGGGATCTCGTTCACGCGCGGATAGTCCGCACGAGGATAGTGGCGAGTTTCGGCCTCGCCTTTGACGAAGGGCGCTGCCTCAATGAACGACAGGAAGCGCGTTTCACCATCGGCGCCAGTGGCTTTCAGCATCGCGCCGGCGCCGCTGAATTCCCACTTGCAGACGCCACGGCCGTAGTAGTCCTCGTCCAGCATGCGATCGAGGTACACGGTGCCGCGGTACTCGCCGTCGGCGACCTTGCGCAGCTCCACCGGCTCCTGGCTGGTGATGCGTGCGGCGGTACCGGTGGCCGGTTCGATGTGCCCGCACTGGTCTTCGTTGGTCACGTCGTACTGCGCGACTCCTTCGACCACCGCGAAATCGCCGGGGGCATCCTTCAGGCGCAGCACCAGCTCATAGGCCTTGCGCGGGGTGGGGTTGAGCTTGGCGAGGCCGCGCCCGCCCTGGGCGACATCGGCTTCAGCAGCGGCACGTTCCTGGTTCATGGCGGTCTCCGGATGGCAGGCGGTCAACAGAAGCAGAGCAAGGCACGGAATCATCTTGTGGCGCAATGTCGGCCTCCTTGGGGGGTAGAGGGATGGTTGAACTGGCAGCTCATGGCGCGAGTTTCTGCACAGCGGTGGTGGTCGAGAACAGCGCGTCGCGCAGCTCTTCCTTGTACTCGGATGGATTCTCTTTGCCGCTTGCAGGGTAGTTGGTAGCAAGCTCGGCGCGAGGATAGGCAACCTTCGGATAGTAGAGAGTCAACGGCGAACCTGCGTCCACGCGATCCTTATTGAGAAACGTCAGAAAGCGGGTATTTGCGGTGTCGCCAGTCGCGCGCAACATCGCACCGACACCCGTCAGCGTCCAATGGCAGACGCCACGCCCGTAGTAGTCCTCGTCCTGCATGCGGTCGAGGTAGAACGTACCGCGGTATTCGTTCTCGCCGACCTTGTGCAGTTCCACCAACTCCTGGCTGGTGATACGGCTGGCGGTACCGGTCGCCCACAGGACCCGGCCGCAGTCCTTGTGGTTGCGGACGTCGTACTGGGCAACGCCCTCGACCACCGCGAAGGGACCGGGGGCATCCTTCAGTGTCAGTACCAGCTCGTAGCCTTGCTGCGGTGATGGGTTGAGCTTGGCCAGGCCGCGTCCACCCGCGGCGACGTCACGCTCTGCGTCCGCGTAAGGCGAGCAGGCCGTCAGCGCCAGCAAGAGGCCCATCGGTACCAGATGGCGTCCCTTGCGTGTCGGCATGGCTACATCCATGGCGGCATCCTGCATCGTGCGTCCGTGTCCATATATCCTTCCCTGGTGACAGGCTTATCGATTATGGAGTGTTCTGGAAACCTGGCGCCAGCTACGGCAAGGCGTCGGTGACGGAATTTTGACGCATTCAGCGTTCGGCAGCGTCGCCGAATCGATTGCGGCACAGGCGATTCGAGGTTCGCGGAGCGATTGCGCTTCGCGTTCGACATTTCGCCGCAAATTTGTGACAACGGTCGCTAATTCACGCAACTCTCACGCAAGCGAACATTACGCCATGAACTACACGATCCGCCCAGAATCCACTGCCGACCACCCCACCATCCACGCGCTGACCGAGGCCGCATTCCGGAACGCTGCGCACAGCAGCCATACCGAACAGTTCATCGTCGACGCCCTGCGCGCCTGCGGGGAGCTGAGCGTTTCGCTGGTGGCCGAGATGGACGGGAAGGTGATCGGCCATGTGGCGGTGTCGCCGGTGACGATCAGCGATGGCAGCACGGGCTGGTTTGGCCTGGGCCCGATTTCGGTATTGCCCGCGTGGCAGGGGCAGGGCATCGGTGCGGCCCTTATGCACGCTGCACTTGAAGCTCTGCGTCAGCAGGGTGCACATGGCTGTGTATTGCTGGGCGAGCCGGCCTATTACGGTCGCTTCGGCTTCCGTGCCGAGCCGGGCCTGGTGCTGCCGGGTGTGCCGGCGGAGTACTTCCAGGCACTTTGCCTGCAGCCTCCGTTGGCACAGGGCGAGGTGCAGTACTCACCGGCCTTCGAGGCGACGGCCTGATCCGGGCCTGCCACGTTTCTGCTCAGGGCGCGCGCCAGACGGTTGGTTCGGGTTGCGGCTTCGGAATGCGGTATCCGCCGATATGCTCGAGAAGTTCATTGGTACGGCGCTGCTCGACCAGTACCTCACGCAGCAGGTTGCGCACCGCGAAGATGGCGAACGGCACCAGGATCCAGACCAGGCTGATGCCCAGCGCAAACAGGGTCAGCAGGGCTTTTGCACCATCCATGCACGGCATTCCTTGGTCGAAAGCAGCCACGCTAGCACGTGGCTGCTGCCGACGGATGTCAGCCGTTGTGCCGAAGGTGGATCAGCGGATACGGACGGCCTTGCGAATCGAGCGGTGAGCGGCCGCTTTCGACGAAGCCCATGCGCAGGTAGAAGCCGACGGCCTGTGCGTTCTGTTCGTTGACGTCAGTACTCAGCTGCGGATGCTGGGCCAGTGCGTGCTGCAGCAGCTGCCGGCCGATGCCGGTGCCACGTACGTCCGGATCGATGAACAGCGCTTCCATGTGCGTGCCGTCGATCAGCATGAAACCCAGCGGCCGATCCTTCGCATCGACAGCAACGGTCATCGGCGCCTGCGGCAGGAAACCGGCGACTTCGGCATCGATCGCCTGGCGATCTTCAGTGCTGAGGAAGTCGTGGGTGGCGTCGACGGCGCGGCGCCAGAGGTCGACAAGGGCGGCGCCGTCGTCGGCGCGAGAGGGACGGAGGGTGGTCATGTGTTCACCAAGGTGCTTGACAGGAATGCGCAGTATGAAGCTTTCCGGCCGCGCCTGCAGGCGCGGTTCATCCCGCGTTGCGATGGCGGATGAAGGGACTGTAGGCAGTCGCTTCCGCGCGCAGCGCCACGCCATCCTCGAAGTCCCCGCTATTGTTGAAGGGCACGGTCGGCCACTGCCGCCAGTGCGTCAGTCGCTCGCGGTAGGAAAGGGTGGCTGCAGCCAGCGCTTCGTCGTGGGCCTGTACGCGTTCCGCTGCAAGCCCTGAACGCACGCCGTTCACTACATGCGGCTCCATCACCTCGAAGCCGACGTAGCGCAGGCTGTACATCAACGGCCACAGCAACAGCCGGGTATCGCCTTCGCGGCCATCGACCGCGCATGCCCGTGCGGATGAGCCGGTGGTGACGCTCAGCAACGCACGCTTGCCCTGCATCACGCCATGTTCGTGACGTTGCCGGCTGTTGTACATCGGCCCATACACCATCACGCGGTCCAGCCAGCCCTTGAGGATGGCCGGCGCCGCGAACCACCACAGCGGGAACTGCAGGATCACCAGGTCCGCAGCCCGCAGCAGTTGCAGGTGACGCTGCACATCGGCGGGCAGCTGGTCGTGTTCGGCGCTGTAGCGTTGTTCACGCTGGGCATCGAAGCGGTCGGGCTGCAGACGTTGCCGATGGTGGCAGGCCGCTTCCAGCGGATCGAAGCCTTCCGCATACAGGTCGACCACATCCACCTGCAGGTGGTCGTGCCGCAGCTGCTCGGCCGCCTGCACGGCCAGGTGGGCGTTGAAGGAGCGGGATTCGGGGTGGGCAAGCAGGATCAGGGCGCGCATGGGGCGAGGTGTTCGAGGAGTGTGCGACCATCCTCGCGGCGCCGGTATGCCCCGGCAATTACGCACCTTGAGGTAACCATGGCCTTTCCCGGAGATGTCTATGCCGCCGATTGCTCGGCGCGCGATGCGCTGGCGCTGATCTCCGGCAAGTGGGTGATGCTGTTGTTGCCGGCGTTGGCGCAGGGCCCGCAACGCAACGGTGCGCTGCTGCGGAAGATCGAAGGCATCTCGCAGAAGGTGCTGACCCAGACCCTGCGGCAGCTGGAGCGCAATGGCCTGGTCGAGCGGTGTGACCTGGGTAGCATGCCGCTGCATGTCGAGTACCGGTTGACCGAGGTCGCGCGCGGCCTGGTCGAGACGCTGTCCGCCCTGGACCGATGGGCCGAGCACAATTTCCCGGTGCTGGATGCGGCCCGCGAGCGCTTCGACGCGCGCTAGCGGCGCCTGCACGGCCGCGGGCGTACAATGCGGCCCCGGCGGCCATCCTGGCCCTGTACTCACGCGAGAACCGCCATGACCGATGCCCTGGGTGTGCCGGTGCACGACACCGATGAACACTGGATGCGCCACGCGCTGGCGCTGGCCGAGCGCGCGCAGCGCGAGTTCGACGAAATTCCGGTGGGCGCCGTGCTGGTGGGTTCCGATGGGCAGCTGCTGGGCGAGGGCTGGAATCTCAACATCGCCTCGCACGATCCCAGTGCGCACGCCGAGATCGTGGCCATGCGGGCCGGCGGAAAGTTGCTGGCCAATCATCGCCTGCTTGGCAGCACGCTGTATGTGACCCTGGAGCCGTGTGCGATGTGTGCAATGGCAATCGTGCATGCACGTGTCTCGCGCCTGGTCTACGGCGCCAGCGACCCCAAGACCGGTGCCTGCGGCAGCGTGTTCGACCTCATTGGCGACGCCCGCCACAACCACCGCGTGGAGATTCACGGCGGGGTGCTGGCCAAGGAAGCCAGTACGCGCCTGACCAATTATTTCCGCGCCAAGCGTGGCAAGCCGCCGCTGTTGCTGGAAGACCACGCCAGCGAGGGCTGAGGGGCGAAAGGGTATGATGGGCGCCTCTTTCCATTACCGGTAGGCCGCGCGCCTGCCCAGCAACGAGGCGACACAATGGCGGACACCGGCGCGGCCAACGAGCGACTGATCTGGATCGACCTGGAAATGACCGGGTTGGATACCGATAACGATTCGATCATCGAGATCGCCACGGTGGTGACCGATGCCCAGCTCAATGTGCTGGCCGAGGGCCCGGAATTCGCCATCCATCACCCGCTGGAAACGCTGGAAGCGATGGACGAGTGGAACCGTAACCAGCACCGCCGTTCGGGCCTGTGGCAGCGCGTGGTGGACAGCACCACCACGCTGGCCCAGGCCGAGGCGCAGACCGTGAACTTCCTGGCGCAATGGATCCCGGCCGGCCTTTCGCCGATGTGCGGCAACTCGATCTGTCAGGACCGTCGTTTCCTCCACCGCCAGATGCCGCGCTTGGAGAAGTACTTCCACTATCGCAACCTGGACGTTTCAACGGTGAAGGAACTGGCCAAGCGCTGGGCGCCGGCCGTGGCCGCTGGCGTCGGCAAGAACAGCAACCACACCGCGCTGAGCGACGTGCACGACTCGATCGCCGAGCTGCGCCACTACCGCCAGTTCATGGGTGCGCTTTCCGGCCTGCCGGTTGCCTGAACAACGACGCCGGGCATGGCCCGGCGCTACCGCGTGACACGCGAACTGGCAGTGCCGGCCGCTGGCCGGCAAGGCGCCGGGGTCGGTTCCCCTTCCAGTGGAAAGGGCTCTGACCCCGCTGTCGTGCCCCGCGACGAACCGTTCAACTCCATGGCGCTAAGATCGGCGCCATGAACGAGCCCATCCTGCTCCCTCGCGATATTGCCCACGACGCCGGCGACTGGTCCGACCTGCAGCGGGCGGTGGCCCTGCTGGAAGCGCCGACGCTGACCGCGCGCATGGCCAATCTGGTCGGCACGCCGCTGGAGTTCGCGGTGAAGGCGCTGCCCAGCTCGGTCTCCAACCGCATCCACGGTGCGGTGCAGGCAGCGCTGACCAAATCGGCGCAGGCCGCGCTGTGGAGCATGGACAACACCCCCGGCAAGGGGGCGTCCACCCGCTGGCACAAACTGGCGGCCGCCACCTCGGGGGCGGTTGGCGGTGCCTTCGGCTTCGCAGCGCTGTTCATCGAGCTGCCGGTGTCGACCACCATCATGATGCGTGCCGTGGCCGACGTGGCCCGCAGCGAGGGTTTCGACCTGTCCGAGTTCAGTACCCGCCAGGCCTGCCTGGAGGTGTTCGCATTGGGGGGCAATTCGCCGCGCGATGACGCCAGCGAGACCGGCTATTACCTGGCCCGCGGCTTCACCACCGATGTGATGCGCCACCTGTCGGCCGAGCTGGCCGGGCGCGTGGTGACCGGCCGCGACCTGACCCTGGGCGTGGCACCGAAGGAGGCGGGCAAGCTGCTGGCGAAGATGGTGGAGAAGGTGGCGGCGCGCTTCGGTGTGGTGGTCACCGAGAAATTTGCCGCACAGGCGGTGCCGATCGTCGGTGCTGCCGCCGGTGCAACACTGAATACCATGTTTACCGACTACTACCAGGACATGGCGCGCGGCCACTTCATCGTGCGCCGCTTGGAGTTGAAGTACGGCGAAGAAGTGGTGCGCACTTGTTATGACCGCGTGGCGCATGGCGCGGTAAAGATCGAGCCAAGGCTGGAGTAAAGCCACGCCATGCGTGGATGAGCCCTCGAACCGGGTGATCCTTGCCTTGGGGGAACAATTGTTTTGCCAGCGCACGCCTGTTGCATGTCGCAGGCGATCCCCATTCTTGCCGGCACTCCCCCGCAAGAGATGTCCGTCATGTTGTTCACTCCCCACCGCCTGGGCGCGCTGACGCTGGCCAACCGCATCGTGATGCCGCCGATGACCCGCTCGCGTGCCGCCGGCGGCAACGTTGCCACCGCGGAAATGGCTGCCTACTACGCGCAGCGCGCCAGCGCCGGCCTGATCGTCAGCGAAGGCACCCAGATCAGCCCGCAGGGCCAGGGCTACGCCTGGACCCCGGGCATCCACAGCGCCGAGCAGGTGCAGGGCTGGCGCCAAGTGACCGATGCGGTGCACGCCGCCGGTGGTCGCATCTACGCCCAGTTGTGGCACGTGGGCAGTGTTTCGCACGTGGCGCTGCAACCGGGCGGCGTCGCGCCGGTGTCGTCGTCGGCGCTGCTGGCCGAAGGCGTGAAGGTGTTCGTCGATCCCACGGGCGCCGGTCCGAAGGCGGGCGTGGGCGAGATGATCCAGCACTCGATGCCGCGCGCGCTGGCCGAGGACGAGATCCCCGGCATCATCGCCGACTACGCGCAGGCCACCCGCAATGCGCTGGCCGCGGGATTTGATGGTGTGGAACTGCACGGCGCCAACGGCTACCTGATCAACCAGTTCATTGATTCCCAGGCCAACCGGCGCACCGATGGCTACGGCGGCGCGCTGCAGAATCGCCTGCGCTTCCTGCGCGAGGTGGTGCAGGCGGTGGTCGAGGTTGCCGGTGGCGAGCGCGTGGGCGTGCGCCTGGCGCCGCTGACTACGCTGCAGGGTGCGGTGGACGATACGCCGCAGGCGACCTATCTGGCTGCCGCACACCTGCTGGGTGGACTGGGTGTGGGTTACCTGCACATTGCCGAGGCCGACTGGGACGATGCCCCGCCGATGCCGGTGGCCTTCAAGCAGGCGCTGCGCATGGTTTACCCGGGCACGCTGATCTATGCCGGCAAGTACACCGCCGAGCGCGCCGAGCAGGCATTGGCGGAAGGCTGGGCCGACCTGATCGGCTTCGGTCGCCCCTTCATCGCCAACCCGGACCTGCCGGAGCGCCTGCGCCTGGGGGCGGAACTGAATCCGCCGGATCGTGCGACGTTCTTTGGCGGTGGTGCGGTCGGCTTCACCGATTACCCGACGTTGGAAGAAAGCGTCGCTGCTTGATTCTGGAGGCTGCCGGCCAGCGGCCGGCACTACCGGAGTATGGAGGTGGGGTGGGTGCCGACCGTTGGTCGGCACTACCGCATGGATCAGGGCTTGTCGCGCACCAGCGCGTCAGCCTCTATCACCCCGCCATCCTTGCCGTGCAGATACAGGTGCATGTCCTGCTGCGGGTACGGGATGTTGATGCCGGCCTTGTCATAGCCCAGCTTCAGCTGCTCCAGCAACGTGACCTTGGTGCCGAACCAGTCGGCCGACTTCACGTAGCAGCGGATGCCCAGGTTGATTGCATGCGCACCCAGCTCGTACACCACCACGTCCGGTGCCGGCGTCTGCAGCACGCGCGGATCGGCTTTCATCAGCGCCAGCGCGGTATCGCGTGCCAGCTGGATGTTGTCCTCGTAGCCGATGCCGATCACCAGTTCGACGCGGCGCGTCGGTTCGGCAGTCAGATTGATGATCGGTGCGGCGGTGATCAGCGTGTTTGGGATGGTGGTGTGCTGGTTGTCGGCACCGGTAAGCACGGTCTGGAAGATGCGCACTTCGCGCACGGTGCCGGTCTGCCCAGCCACGGTCACCACATCGCCCACGCGGAACGGGCGCAGCGTCACCAGCATCACGCCCGAGGCGATGTTGGACAGCGAATCCTTCAGTGCCAGGCCAACGGCCAGGCCAGCGGTGCCGAGCACGGCCAGCAGCGGGGTGATCTTCACGCCCAGCGTGTCGATGGCCAATAGCGCCACGATCACCAACGAAGTGGCATAGACCACGTTGCGCAGGAAGGTACCCAGCATCGGGTCCACACCCATGCGTGCAGTGGCGCGCGGCATCGCGTTGGACAGACGTCGTGCCACCCACATGCCAATCAGCAGCACCACGATGGCGGCCAGCAACGGCACACCGTAGGTCTCCAGCAGGTGCTGCCAGTCGAGCGAGTGGAACCAGGGCGTTGCGGCGGGCGAGGGCGGTGCGGCGGCGATCATGCGGGAATTCCTTTGCTGCTGCGGGACAGGCGCGAGGTGCGCGTGGCGTGCACGGACGCCAGAAACAGCAAGCCCCGCAGAGGCGGGGCTTGCATGCAGCAGCAGTATCGGCTGACGCCGATGAACACGACGTCAGCCTGCGGCCTTTACGGCATCAGCCGTTGGCCTTCAACTTGGCCAGGCGCAGCCAGGTATCGACCACGGTGTCCGGGTTCAGCGACACCGACTCGATGCCTTCCTGCATCAGCCATTCGGCCAGATCCGGATGATCGGACGGGCCCTGGCCACAGATGCCGACGTACTTGCCCTTGGCGCGTGCTGCCTTGATCGCCATCGACAGCAGCTTCTTCACTGCCGGGTTACGCTCGTCGAACAGGTGCGCGACGATCGACGAATCGCGGTCCAGGCCCAGGCTCAGCTGGGTCAAGTCGTTGGAACCGATCGAGAAGCCGTCGAAGATTTCCAGGAACTCATCGGCGAGCAGTGCGTTGGACGGCACTTCGCACATCATGATGATCTTCAGGCCGTTCTCGCCCTGCTTCAGGCCGTTCTGTTCCAGCACCTCGATGACCTTGCGGCCTTCTTCCAGGGTGCGCACGAACGGAATCATGACCCACAGGTTGTCCAGGCCCATTTCGTTGCGCACGCGCAGCACGGCCTTGCACTCCAGCGCGAAGGCAGCTGAGAAGCTCGGGTCGACGTAACGGCTGGCGCCGCGGAAGCCGATCATCGGGTTCTCTTCGTGCGGCTCGTAGTTGCTGCCGCCGATCAGGTTGGCGTACTCGTTGGACTTGAAGTCAGACAGGCGCACGATCACCGGATTCGGTGCGACCGAGGCGGTAAGGGTGGCGATGCCTTCGGCCAGGCGATCCACGTAGAAGCCGACCGGATCGGAATAACCGGCGATCTTCTCGTCGATCTTCTTCTTGGTCGCCGCGTCCTGGCGGTCGTATTCCAGCAGCGCGTTCGGATGGATGCCGATGTGGCTGGCGATGATCATTTCCAGGCGGGCCAGGCCGATGCCAGCGTTCGGCAGCTGGCCGAAGTCGAAGGCACGTTCCGGGTTTGCCACGTTCATCATGATCTTCAACGGTGCCGGCGGCATGTTGCCCAGATCGGTGGTGGTGCGCTCGAAGCCGAGCTTGCCTTCGTAGATGAAGCCGGTATCGCCTTCAGCGCAGCTGACGGTGACCAGCTGACCATCTTCGATGACCTTGGTGGCGTTGCCCGAACCGACCACGGCCGGCACGCCCAGCTCGCGCGCGATGATCGCGGCGTGGCAGGTACGGCCGCCACGGTTGGTGACGATGGCCGACGCACGCTTCATCACCGGCTCCCAATCGGGATCGGTCATGTCGGCGATCAGCACGTCGCCCGGCTGCACGCGGTTCATGTCTTCCAGCGTCTTCACCACGCGGGCCACACCGGCGCCGATCTTGGCACCGACAGCGCGGCCTTCGGCCAGCACGTTGCCGCCCTTTTCGGTCAGCGCGAAGCGCTCGATCTGGGTAGCGTGGCTGCGCGACTTCACCGTTTCCGGGCGCGCCTGCACGATGAACAGCTTGCCGCTGACACCGTCCTTGGCCCACTCGATGTCCATCGGGCGGCCGTAGTGCTTTTCGATGACCAGGGCCTGCTTGGACAGTTCCTGCACGTCTTCGTCGCTGATCGAGAAGGTGGTGCGCAGTTCGGCCGGGGTATCCTCGATCCTGACGCGCTCACCCGGAACATCCGAATACACCATGCGGATCGCCTTGCTGCCGAGCGAGCGGCGCAGGATTGCCGGCTTGCCAGCCTGCAGGGTGGGCTTGTAGACGTAGTACTCGTCCGGGTTGACTGCGCCCTGCACGACCATTTCGCCCAGGCCGAACGAGGAAGTGACGAACACCACGTCGCGGAAGCCGGATTCGGTGTCCAGGGTGAACAGCACACCGGACGAACCGACGCCCGAGCGCACCATCAGCTGCACGCCGGCGGACAGGAACACGTCCTCATGCTTGAAGCCGTGGTGCACGCGGTAGGCAATGGCACGGTCGTTGTACAGCGAGGCGAACACTTCCTTGACCTTGTGCACGACGTCGTCGGCACCGGTGACGTTGAGGAAGGTTTCCTGCTGGCCGGCGAAGGAGGCATCCGGCAGATCCTCGGCGGTGGCCGAGGAACGCACGGCCACGGCCACGTCGCCGCCGCCGTTTTCGGCGCTCAGCTTGGCGTACGCAGTGCGGATGTCCTGGTCCAGCTGCGGCTGCAGCGGCGCGTCGATCACCCAGCTGCGGATCTCCTTGCCGGCGGCGGTCAACGCGTTGACGTCTTCGACGTCCAGCGTGGCCAGCTTGTCGAAGATGCGCTTGGACAGGTCGTTGTGCGCGATGAAGTCCTTGAAGGCTTCAGACGTGGTCGCATAACCTCCGGGAACGGAGACGCCCAGACCGGCCAGATTGCCGATCATCTCGCCCAGCGAGGAATTCTTGCCGCCTACGCGGGCCAGGTCGGCCAGACGCAGTTCGTGCAACCACAGGATGTTCTCGTTCAAGCGCGATGCTCCGTTTGGCCATCGCCCGAGGCGGGCTGAGTGGCCGCGTCCGTAGGAAGAAGCCGATATGATGCCGGGCAGACCGCTGTCGGCACAAGCTTGTGTTGGCGGCTCTTTTAGGCTTCGTAGGGGGTAAAAGCGCGCATGTCGACCATCCGTCCGGTGTTCTACGTTTCCGATGGAACCGGTATCACCGCTGAAACCATTGGGCATAGCCTGCTGACCCAGTTCTCCGGGTTCAGCTTCATTACCGACCGGATGTCGTTTGTCGACGACCCCGAAAAAGCCCGGGAAGCCTGTTCCAGGATCCAGGCGGCGGGGGAGCGCTACCAGGTCAGGCCGATCGTGGTGAACTCCTGCGTGGACCAGAGCCTGAGCCTGATCCTGGCCGAGAGCGGGGCGCTGATGCTGGATGTGTTCGCCCCGTTCATCGAGCCGCTGGAGCGTGAGCTGTCCAGTTCGCGTGTGAACCGTGTGGGCCAGGCCCATGGCATGGTCGACTTCGACACCTACCACCGCCGCATCAACGCGATGAACTTCGCGCTGACCCATGACGACGGTATCGCGGTGAATTACGACGACGCCGACGTGATCCTGGTGGCGGTGTCGCGCGCCGGCAAGACGCCCACCTGCATCTACCTGGCCCTGCATTACGGGGTGCGCGCGGCCAACTACCCGCTGACCGACGAAGACCTGGAAAGTGACCGCCTGCCGCCGCGCCTGCGCAACTACCGGCGCAAGCTGTTCGGCCTGACCATCGACCCGGACCGCCTGCAGCAGATCCGCCAGGAGCGCCGGCCCAACTCGCGCTACGCCAACCTGGACACCTGCAAGCGCGAGGTGGCCGCGGCCGAGGTGATGTTCCAGATGGAGCGGATCCCGACCCTGAGCACCACCCACACCTCGATCGAGGAGATTTCCAGCAAGGTGCTGGCCACGCTGGGGCTGCAGCGCGAGCTGTATTGAGGCGCGTGACCCCTTTGGTCGGGGTGATCCCGCCCCCACGTTGAAGCACCAACGTGTAGGATCGACCCATGGCCCGAGCCTTGCCCCGCACCGAACGCATTCCCCGCCTGAGCCGGCTGAGCTGGCTCATGGGCCTGTACGCGGAAAACTACCGCCATCTGGTGCGCCTGTTCGAACCGGCCGGACTGGTGGCGGGCAGCTACATCTCCTCGATCGGTGATGGCTTGGATGTCCGCCTGAACGTGATCGAGTGCCACCGCTACACGGTGGAGCTGCGCCTGACCTACGACCTGGCCGACCCGGTCACCGGCGAGCCGGATCCATCGGCCTACGTGCGCCTGTACCGCGATGCGCGGCAGGCCGAGACCACCCACTGCTATGTCGGCCGTCGCTGGCAGGACACCATGGGGCTGTACCCGCCGCCGGCGGAGCTGATCAGCCACCGCATGCGGATGAACACCTTCCTCGGCAAGTGGCTGGAATACCTGGCCGAGCGCGGCCATGGCGTGGCCACCCTGCGCCGCGATCCCGATGGCGCAGGCACACCCGCCGAACGCCGCCTGTCGCTGGTGCGCTGATCGGCCATAATCCACGGCTGACCTGCCGCTGGATGCTGCCCCATGCCGTACACCCCGATCGTCGCCACCCTGGGCTACGTGCTGTCGCCGGATCGTCGCCAGGTGCTGATGATCCATCGCAACACCCGGCCCGGTGACCACCACCTGGGCAAGTACAACGGTCTGGGCGGCAAGATCGAACCGACCGAAGACGTCGCGGCCGGCATGCGCCGCGAAATCGCCGAGGAAGCTGGCATCGACTGCACCGGCATGCGCCTGCGCGGCACCATCAGCTGGCCGGGCTTCGGCAAGCACGGCGAGGACTGGCTCGGCTTCGTCTTCATCATCGATGGATTCGAGGGCACCCCTCACGGCGGCAACCACGAAGGCACGCTGGAGTGGGTGGACCTAGACAAGCTGGACACGCTGCCGATGTGGGAGGGCGACCGCAACTTCCTGCCGCTGGTGTTCGACGCAGACCCGCGCCCGTTCCATGGCGTGATGCCGTACAAGGACGGTCGCATGGTGAGCTGGTCCTACAGCCGCCTGTGAGGCGGGTCCGAGCACCGCTGCGCTCGCCGGGCATGGCCCGGCGCTACCGACGTCGCACCCTCCGCGTAGCGCCGGGCCATG
>NZ_SRHZ01000050.1 GCF_004684085.1 Stenotrophomonas maltophilia | reverse complement strand
CGCTGGCCGGGAATGGCCCGGCGCTACCGACGTCGCACCCTCCGCGTAGCGCCGGGCCATGCCCGGCGGGGTAGATCAGCGCGGCTGTCGCCGCACCCTCCAGGTAGCGCCGGGCCATGCCCGGCGGGGCAGATCAGCGCCGCCGTCGTCGCACCCTCCGCGTAGCGCCGGGCCATGCCCGGCGGGGTAGATCAGCGCCGCTGTGCCAGCAGCAGGTGGAAGTGCTTTTCTCGGCTCTGGCCGTCATTACCCGTCGCGGTTTCCCGATGGCTGCGCCAGGCCGAGACGCGGAAGCCCGATACACGCAAGGCCAGCTCCACCGCGTCCAGCTCATGCAGCTGGAAGTCGGCGGTGAATGGCAGGCTGCGCATGAAGGTGGCATCGCCGAAGGCCAGGCAGAGGCGGCCGCCCCGGCGCAGTACCCTCGCCAGCTCGTCCAGCACCGGGGCCAGGTTCGGCCAGAAATACAGCGTATTGATTGCCAGTGCGGCATCCATCGCGGCATCGGCGACCGGCAGGGCGTGGGCGTCACCCTGACGCGTTGCGGCACGATCGGCCAACCCGGCGCTGCTCAGCCGCTGGTTGCCGGCCGCGACCATGGCCGTGGACAGTTCGATACCCAGATAGTGGCTGTCGGTGGCCTCCAGCATCAGCGGTGCGAAGGCTGCGTTGCCAGGACCGACCTCCAGGACCCGTTCGCCGGCGCCAACGGCCAGCAGCCCGATCGCTGCCTGATTGAGCGCGCCGTTGCTGCGGTTCATTGCGTCGGCCACTGCCAGCGCGGCCTCGCCATGGGGATGCCGCAGCTGTGCGGCCAGGGTGGGAGCATCCAGCATCATCATCGTCCGTTGCAGTGTTTCGGACGTGGCGGCGGCGAGTCCGCCGGTGACCATAGCGCCGACCCTGCCGCTTGGGAAGTAGGAAAACCCCGCTGCAGGGTGATGAGGAAATGTCCAGCGTCGCAGTCGGTGAGATCTGGTTGTCCACAGGGGGTGTGGATTACACGTGGGCAACTTTGTGGATAAGCCACGACAGGCGCCACCCCCCTAGGCTGTCAAGATGGGTGGCGAAAAATTCACCGCCGGTGAGGACGGGTGAGGGAGCGGTGAAGGATCGACCCCGCCAGCGCTGTCGCCGGCGGCGGTGCTCGCGGTAACCTGTGGGCCTTGATGCTCCGTGAGACTCCATGAAACGTCACTTCTCGATGCTGCGCGAATTCCAGCTGGCCGACTGGTTCACCCTGGCCAATGCTTTCTGCGGCACCGGTGCGGTCTTTGCCGCGATGCGCTTCCTGCAGGACGGCGAGCGCGGCTATCTGCTGTTCGGCATGGCGCTGATCCCGCTGGCCTTCATTTTCGATGCCCTCGACGGGCACATTGCGCGCTGGCGCAAGTCCAGTTCCACCCTGGGCCGCGAGCTGGACTCGCTATCCGACGTGATTTCCTTCGGCGTGGCCCCGGCAGCGCTGGCCTATGCCTGTGGAATGCAGGGCGGCTGGGATTGGCTGGTGCTGAGTTATTTCGTCTGCTGCGGCGTGAGCCGTCTGGCCCGCTACAACGTCACCGCCGAGGCACTGGCCGGCGACGAGGGCAAGGTCAAGTATTTCGAGGGCACCCCGATCCCGACCAGCCTGTTGCTGGTGATCGTGCTGGCCATCGCCGCCGGCACCGGCGCCATCGGCCAGGACATCTGGTTTGGCCAGTGGCAGATCGGGCCGTGGCAGCTGCACCCGATGGTGCTGCTGTTCGCCCTGTCCGGGTCGCTGATGATCAGCAAGACCCTGCGTATCCCCAAGCCATGAGCCAGCCCTGCGGAGGCCTGCGATGACCAGCTCGGCCCACGACCCCGGCAGCAGCGATTTCGAGACCCTGGCCCGGCAGTACTTCGGCGCCTGGGGCGATGCCCTGCGCCATGCGGGCACGCCCGGCGCACCAGCCGGAGACGATCCTGGCAGCTGGCAGCATTTGTTCGACTGGTGGGGCCAGCTGCTGCCCGAACAAGCGCAGGGCGCGCCGGAAGATGCCGTGCGCCGCTTCCGCGAACAGGCGGGCAGCTGGTACGGCACCATGCAGGAAGTGGCCGCGCGTTTTGCCGGCCGCGATGCCAGCAGCGCCGATGTGGCCCAGGCCTGGCGTGAGGCGGTGCAGGGGCAGGGCGATGGCATGCTGCAGTGGATGCTGCAGGGCGCCCGCGGCAGCACCCACGCCGGCGCCGCCGTGCCCGAATTCGCCGCATGGCTGCAGCAGTTCCAGCTGCAGGCCGGCCCGTGGCTGCAGAGCCCGGCGTTCGGCCCCGGCCGCGAGCACCAGGCGCGCTGGCAGGCGCTGCTGCGCGCACAGGAGGAGTACCAGCAGCACTCGCGTGCATACGTCGATCAGATCAAGCAGGCGCTGGACGAGGCCTTCGCGCTGTTCGAGCAGCGCCTGGCAGAGCATGAGCAGCCTGGCAGCCAGCTGACCAGCGCCCGGGCGATGTTCGACCTGTGGATCGAAGTGGCCGAGGAGGCCTACGCCAAGGTCGCCATGTCCGAGCCGTTCCAGCAGGTATATGCCTCGCTGGGCAACGCACAGATGCGCCTGCGCGCTGGCCTGCAGCGCGAGGTGGAACAGATGAGTGAACGAATCGGCCTGCCGACCCGCAGTGAGATGGATGCCGCACATCGCCGCATCGCCGAGCTGGAGCGCAGCCTGCGCCGCCTGCAGGCACAGGTCGCGGTGCTGGCCGGAACCGCTGCGGTCGATCCGGTGGCGCAGCCGGCACCGGCGAAGGTGAAGCCGGTCGCGCGCAAGGCCACGAAGAAGGTCGCACCGGCGAAGAAGGCGGCTGCGAAAAAGGTGCCCGCAAAGAAGGCTGCTGGCCGCACCACGCCACGGGCGCGTGACCGATGAAAGGACCGCTGGGCTTTAACGCCGATGACCTGATGCAGGAGACCCTGGCCATGCAGCGCAAGCTGATGGAAGGGCTGAAGCTGCTGCCGCAGGTGGAAGACGTGGACTATGGCGTGACTGCCCGCGAGGAAGTCTGGCGCGACGGCAAGGTGGTGCTGTACCGCTTCGTCGGCGAACAGGCACCGACCCGCCGCACACCGCTGCTGATCGTCTACGCGCTGGTCAACCGGCCGTACATGGTCGACCTGCAGGCCGACCGTTCGCTGGTGCAGAAGCTGCTGGCGCTGGGCCAGGACGTCTACGTGCTGGACTGGGGCTACCCGGATCGCTCGGAGCGCTTCCAGACCCTGGAGGACTACCTGCTGCGCTACATCGATGGCGCGGTGGATGCGCTGCGCGCGCGCAGCGGCGGCCCGGTCGACCTGCTGGGCATCTGCCAGGGCGGCGTGTTCGCGCTGTGCTACGCCGCATTGCGCCGGCAGAAGCTGGGCAAGCTGATCACCATGGTCACCCCGGTCGATTTCCAGACCGCCGACAACATGCTCTCGCACTGGGCGCGGCAGGTGGACGTGGACCTGCTGGTCGACACGCTGGGCAACATCCCGGCTGACCTGATGAATGCCAGTTACCTGATGCTCAAGCCGTTCCGCCTGAACGTGCAGAAGTACGTGGGCCTGCTCGACATCCTTGATGACAAGGCGGCGCTGGAGGATTTCCTGCGCATGGAGAAGTGGATCTTCGATTCGCCGGATCTGGCGGGCGAGGCGTTCCGCGACTTCATCAAGCAGTTCTACCAGGGCAACGGGTTGGTGAACGGCACGGTGCGGATCGGCGAGGAAGCGGTGGATCTGTCGCAGGTGACCCTGCCGGTGCTGAACATCTATGCCGAGCAGGACCATCTGGTGCCGCCGGATGCCTCGCGTGCGATGCGCGGGCGCTTGGGCACGGAGGACTACACCGAGTCCAGTTTCCGCGGCGGGCATATCGGTATTTACGTGTCTGGCCGCGCGCAGCGCGAAGTGCCGGCCACGATCGATGGCTGGTTGAAGGCGCGCGACGCGTAAAGCCTGTTTTGTTTTTGTAGCGTCGAGCCATGCTCGACTGCATGGAGAATGATGATGTCGCAAAGGATTTCGATGCTGCTTGCTGCGCTGCTGCTGGCGGCGCCACTTGCCAACGCCGCACCCAGCGCGGACGCGCGGCGGGAGATTGCCCAGCTGATCTCCAGCCTGGATGGCTCCCAATGCCGGTTCCAGCGCAATGGCAGCTGGCACGATGGCAGCGATGCGCGCGCGCACCTGCAGCGCAAGTACGACTACCTGCTGAAGAAGGACATGGTGGACAGCGCCGAGCAGTTCATCGAGCGCGCGGCCAGCCAGAGCAGCATGAGCGGCAAACCCTACCGCATCCAGTGCCCGGGGCAGCCTGAACAGACCGCAGCCGCCTGGTTCGGTGCGCGCCTGCAGGCCCTGCGCCACCGCACGCCGTAGACAGGGGGCGGTGTAGAGTCGAGCCATGCTCGACTGCTTTTTCCCGTGGCCTAGGAGAACCCGCATGAACATCACGCCGCGCACGCTGTCGCGTTCATTGAACGACCGCATGATTGCCGGCGTGATGGGCGGTATTGCCCATCGCTTCGGCTGGAACGCCACGTTGTTGCGGGTGATCTACGTGCTGTTGTCGCTGGGGTCCGCCGCCTTCCCCGGCATCCTGGTCTACCTCATCCTGTGGCTGCTGATTCCCAACGAGGCCGATTGAAGACTGCCCTGACGCCCTCGCCGATCTGGCTGCGCGCGCTGCAGGTGCTTGGCGCGCTGTGGACGTCACCCAATTCCCTGCTTGGCGTGATCGGCGGCCTGGCCGGCATGCTGGGTGGCGCGACAGTGCGCTGGAGCGGCCGTGACTGTGCGCTGGTGTTCGACCGCTGGCCGTGGGGGCCGGGTGGGGCGATCACATTGGGCAATGTGATCCTGCATACCGGCCATGACCTGGGCATCTCCTGCCGAACCTATGCGCATCAGGCCGGGTGGGGCGTGGAGCCGCTGATCCGGCTGGATGACCACGAGCGTGCTCACGTTTACCAGTACATGGTGCTGGGGCCGCTGTACCTGCCGGTGTACCTGCTGTGTGGTGGCGTGAGTGCGCGCAACCCGTTCGAGCGTGCGGCCGATCATTTTGCCCGGTTCGGGCACGGCTGGTGGCCGTAGTTTCCAGCCAACGGCGCAGCCCCTCGTGGGTGGTCGCGGAATGCCTGCTTCCTGGGGGCTGGCCGGGTGGGTGGGGCTGGCGGGGACGCCGTGAACCCAACCCTGAAGTGACCCCCGAGAGTTGGACGGGGTCAGGCGACCGATTGGGCCCGCTCTCGGTACTTTACCGGGCTCAGGCCTTTCAATTTCAATTTGATGCGCTCTTCGTTGTAGTACTTGATGTATTCCACCAGCCCAGCTTCCAGACACTCGATACTGTCAAAGCTGTTCAGATAGAAGAATTCCGACTTCAACGTCCCGAAGAAGCTCTCCATCGCCGCATTGTCCAAGCAGTTTCCGCGCCGGGACATGCTTTGCTTCAACGAGTGCTTTTCCAGCGTGTGCCGGTAGTTTTCATGCTGGTACTGCCAGCCTTGGTCGGAATGGATCATGGGTCGCTCTTCCGGTGAGAGCTTCTTGATGGCCTCCTCCAGCATCTGACCCACAAGGTCAAACACGGGCCGACGCTTGATCTGATAAGCCACGATTTCGCCGTTGTAGAGATCCATGATCGGCGACAGGTACAGCTTCATGCCCTGCACCTTGAACTCGGTGACGTCGGTCACCCACTTCTGGTTGGGCCGCTCGGCATGGAACTGGCGATTGAGGTCATTGCCAACCACAACATTGGCCGCCCCCTTGAAGGCCCGGTAGCGCTTCACACGCACCCGCGATTTCAGTCCCATCTCCCCCATCAGGCGCTGCACCCGCTTGTGATTGGTCCGATGCCCCTGATTGGCAAGCTCCAACGTCACCGTGCGATAGCCATAACGCCCTTGGCTTTGATCGTAGATTGCACGGATGCGCTCGCACAGCTCTGCCTCGTCCTGATCCGGGTGGGCCAGAACATGGTTCTGGTAGTAGAACGTGCTACGTGACAATTCAGCCGCTTCAAGCAGAAGCGATAAGGTGTGAACGTGCCTCAATCCTTGGACGGCTTGCGCTTTGCGTCCTGCGCCGCCTGCTCTTCCCGGATCAAGGCATCGAGTTTTTTTAGGTAGTCGGTCTCCGCGCGCAGATAGGCGACTTCCTTGAGCAGCTCATCGCGGCTCATATCCTCAGGTGGCTTGGACGAACGGTTCTTTTTCATCGGCTTTTGGGGCGGCTGCGGGGGCGGTGCCAACGCTTGGGCACCGCCCTGAGCATACAGGCGCCGCCACTGCCCCACCGCGCCGGCACTGCCAATCTGGAAGTAGGTGGTGGCCTCCCGCGCGGACATGCCGTCCTGGTTCATCTTGTCCAGGACAGCAAGCTTGAACGCGAGATCATAGGACCGCGTCTGGCGATGAAATCCCCGCCAACCATGCAGCCGATAGGTCGCCACCCAGCGCCTGACCGTGGAGAACTCCAGGCCATGGCGACGGGCAGTGGCTTTGACCGATGTGGAGGTCTTGCAGGCCTCTTTGGCGACCTGCAGTTTGAAACGAGCGTCGTATCTGTTCATGTATCCCTCGGGGTTGGATCTGGCGTCCAACTCCCGGGGGTCACTCCACCCTGGGGGCTTAGCCGCGGCATCCATGCCGCGGATACCCCGCCAGCCCCACCCACCCGGCCGCTGACAGATTTCGTGCGCGTCCAGCCACGGAAGAGAAAAGAACAGCAGAAGCGGGTCGCGCGCTGCGCTTGCTCACGAGCGGGGCATGGCTTTGGCTCTACAGGAAGCAACAAATCAGCCGGCCACGCTGTTTTTGCTTTTGATCTTCTTTTTTCTTTTCCGTGGGTGGAGGCAGGCATCAGGAACCTGTCAGCGGCCGGGAGGGTGGGTAGGGCGGGGTGTCTGCGGCATGGATGCCGCGGCCAAGCCCCCATGGATGGGTTCACGGCGTCCCCGGCCTACCCACTCTCCCGGCCAGCCCTCGGGAAACCGGCTTTCCGCGACCAACCAAACCACCCACGAGGGGCTGCGCCGTTGGCGGGAATCCCCCGCGGATTCGTTAGCCGAAAGTTAAAGATCCGTAAGTATTCTGCTGCGATCCCGCAGTCATCTGCATGCAACCGATCGTCATTAGCCTTCGTGACGTTCCAGTCAGGTTCGACGCGGTAAGCTCTCCCTCGATGAGCTCGCAGCATCGCTCATCGAGTGCAGTACGCAGTAGCAATTTGGAGGAATACATCACATGGCAATCGTTCTTTATGTCGGTGGTAGCAAGGATGGCGAGAAGGGCGTGGTGCCCTACGGCTTCAGCAAATCCCGCGCTGACACCGCGCTGGGGCCGGAGTTCTACACGGAGCGGTTCATGGAACTGCAGGGTGTCGGCAAGGTCCGCCTGATGGCCCTGGAAAGCATGCGTGACGAGATCGTCATGCAGCGCGCCGCCCGCCACTACCGCTGACCTCCGCAACACGCGGCAGGGCGCGCTCACCATCGCGCGCCCGCGCCGGCATCCCAGCCCAAGGCCAGTCCGAGCCCTCTCTTCGCCAGGATGCCGGCGTCCAATCCGGCCCCGCCGCTGAACCTCGCCCCCTGTCAATGCCTTGTCCGGCTCCGTCGTGGGTTGCCAGAATGGGGTCTTCCCGTACCGCGGCACAGACCTGAAGCAATGCACGACGCCAAGAACGCCCAGAGCGCGCTCGCCCAGCAGATCGCCCAGACCATCGCCGACGAGATCGGTGCCCAGTCCACCCAGGTACGCGCCGCCGTCGGCCTGCTCGACGAGGGCGCCAGCGTTCCGTTCATCGCCCGCTACCGCAAGGAAGTGACCGGTGGCCTGGACGACACCCAGCTGCGCAACCTGGAAGTGCGCCTGACCTACCTGCGCGAGCTGGAGGACCGCCGTGCGGCGGTGCTGTCCAGCATCGGCGAGCAGGGCAAGCTCAGCGACGAGCTGCGCAACGACATCCTGGCCGCCGATACCAAGAGCCGGCTGGAAGACCTGTACCTGCCGTACAAGCCCAAGCGCCGTACCCGTGCACAGATTGCCCGCGAGGCCGGCCTGGAACCGCTGGCCGATGGCCTGCTGTCCGACCCGACGCAGGACCCGCAGGTTTTCGCCGCCACCTTCGTCGACGCCGACAAGGGCGTGGCCGACACCAAGGCCGCGCTGGAAGGCGCGCGCGCGATCCTGATGGAGCGCTGGGGCGAAGACGCCGCGCTGGTCGGTGAACTGCGCACGTGGCTGGGCGAGACCGGGGTGATCCGTGCCCGCGTGGCCGAGGGCAAGGAAACCGAAGGCGCCAAGTACCGCGATTATTTCGAACACGCCGAAGCGCTGGCGAAGATTCCGTCGCACCGCCTGCTGGCACTGTTCCGCGCACGCCGCGAGGAGATCCTGTTCCTGGAGCTGGACCCGGGCAGCGAGGCCGAGGCTGGCCACCAGTACGCCGAGGGTCGGGTGGCGCGCAAGGCCGGCATTTCCGACCAGGGCCGTGCCGCCGACCGCTGGCTGCTGGATGCCTGCCGCCTGACCTGGCGCGCCAAGCTGCATACCCATCTGCTGCTGGACCTGTTCAACCAGGCCCGCGAGAAGGCAGAAGCCGAAGCCATCGCGGTGTTCGGCGACAATCTGAAGGATCTGCTGCTGGCCGCACCGGCTGGCCCGAAGACTGTGCTCGGCCTGGACCCGGGCATCCGCACCGGCTGCAAGATCGCCGTGGTTGATGCCACCGGCAAGCTGGTCGCCACCGATACCATTTACCCGCACGAGCCGCGCCGGCAGTGGGACCAGTCGCTGCAGACCCTCAAGCAGCTGTGTGCCAGGCACAACGTGGAGCTGATCGCGATCGGCAACGGCACCGCCAGCCGCGAGACCGACAGGCTGGCCGGCGAAGCGATCAAGGCCGCCGCCAACCCCAAGCTGCAGAAGGTCGTGGTCAGCGAGGCCGGCGCCTCGGTGTACTCGGCCTCGGAGTTCGCGGCCAGGGAATTCCCCGACCTGGACGTATCGATCCGCGGCGCAGTATCGATCGCCCGCCGCCTGCAGGACCCGCTGGCCGAACTGGTGAAGATCGAACCCAAGGCGATTGGTGTCGGCCAGTACCAGCACGACGTGGACCAGTACCGGCTGGCACGGGCGCTGGACGCGCGCGTGGAGGACTGCGTGAACGCCGTGGGTGTCTACGTGAACACCGCCTCGGCCGCGCTGCTGTCGCGGGTGTCCGGCCTGTCGGCCACGGTGGCCGAGAACATCGTGCGCCACCGTGACGACAATGGCCCGTTCAAGCGTCGCAAGGACCTGCTGAAGGTCGCGCGCCTGGGCGACAAGACCTTCGAGCAGTGCGCCGGCTTCCTGCGCATCGCCGATGGTGACCAGCCGCTGGACGCCTCGGCGGTGCACCCGGAAGCCTACCCGGTGGTCGAGCGCATCGTCGCCAGCACCGCGCGCCCGATCAAGGCGCTGATCGGTGATGGCAGCTTCCTGCGCGGCCTGAAGGCCGAGCAGTTCACCGATGAGATGTTTGGTGTGCCGACCGTGCGCGACATCCTCAAGGAGCTGGAAAAGCCGGGCCGTGACCCGCGCCCCGAGTTCAAGGCCGCGCGCTTCGCCGAGGGCGTCGAGGATATCAAGGACCTGCGCGAGGGCATGGTGCTGGAAGGCGTAGTCAGCAACGTGGCCGCGTTCGGTGCCTTTGTCGATATCGGCGTGCACCAGGATGGCCTGATCCACATCTCGGCGCTTTCCGACACGTTCGTGAAGGACCCGCGCGACGTGGTCAAGGCTGGCGATATCGTCAAGGTGAAGGTGCTGGAGGTGGACGTGGCGCGCAAGCGCATTGCCCTGACCCGACGCCTGGACGATACCCCCGGACAGGCCACCAGCCGACCCGGCCAGCGTGATGAGCGCGGCCAGGGGCAGGGTCCGCGCCGCGACGCAGGTGGCCAGAACCGGGGCCCGAACCGGGGCCAGGGCAATGGCGGCCGTCCCGCCGCGCCCCCGGCCAACAATGCCCTGGCCGAGGCCTTCGCCCGCGCCAAGCGCAGCTGAGGACCGTGTCCCCCGTCACGGTTGATCCGGGGCGGGGGACTTGTCGATTTTCCCCGTGATTGCGCACACTTGCGCCTGAGGGGGGCGTTTGGCCTCCCCGCTGTCGCTGGGGAGGGCCATGACGCCAGCAGGACCCGATGTCTTCGTTGAACGCTGCAGCGGATCGCTGCGGCGGGAGCCGGCCTGCACGGGCCGGGGGACGGGCTGATGGCGGGCCAGGGCAGCAACGGCAACGGGCTGCTGGAGCGGCGGCTGCAGGAGCTGGCCGAGGAGCGCCGGCGCCTGGCGATGATCATCGACGGCACCGCAGCCGGCACCTGGGAATGGAACGTGCAGACCGGCGAGATGCGGGTCAACGCGCGCTGGGCCGAGATTGTCGGCTATCGACTGGAAGAGCTGGAGCCGGTGTGCCAGAAGACGTTCCTGAAGCTGGTCCACCCCGACGACATCGTTCTATCGGATGCGGCACTCGAGGACCATTTCGATGGCCGCAGCGACAACTACGTCTGCCTGCTGCGCATGCGCCACAAGAATGGTCAGTGGATATGGATCCACGACCGTGGCCGCGTGTTCGAATGGGACGGGCAGGGACGACCGCTGTGGATGGCCGGTGCGCACGCCGATGTGACCGAGCTGCAGCAGGCGCGGCAGGATGCGGCCGAGAGCCGGCAGCGACTGCAGGCCGTTGTCGATGCCTCCGACGAGGTAGCGGTGATCGCTACCGATACCGAAGGCACCATCACCCTGTTCAATACCGGCGCGGAACGCCTGCTGGGATACAGCGCGGACGAAGTGATCGGCCAGCGCCGACTGGGTGATTTCCACGATCCGGACGAGCTGGCGGCATGGCTGCGCCCGCTGGCGGCGGCGGACGGACGCCTGCCGGGCGTGTTTGAAGCACTCAGCGCCCGCGCCGATGGGCAGACTTATTCGCGGCAGTGGACACTGCGGCGCAAGGATGGCCAGTCACGCCAGGTACGCCTGTCGATCAGCCGCATGGATGGTGCCGACGGCGCGCGGATCGGCTATGTCGGCATGTCCATCGACATCACCGAGATCCTGCAGGCGCGCGCCGAAGCACGCCTGTCGGCGGAGAAATTCGCCGGTGCGTTCACGTCGGCCGCGCTGGGCATGGCACTGGTGTCGCTGGAAGGGCGCTGGCTGGACGTCAATGACGCGCTGTGCCGGATCCTCGGCTATCCACGCGAAGAACTGCTGCAGGTCGATTTCCAGCGGCTGACGCATCCCGACGACCTGCAGACCGATCTGGCCCTGGTGCAGGATCTGCTGGCCGGGCGGCGCAGCCACTACCACCTGGAAAAGCGCTATCTCGATCGCGACGGCAAGGTGATCTGGGCGCGGCTGTCGGTGTCGCTGGTCCGCAACGAGCACGGCGAGCCTGTGCATTTCGTGTCGCAGATCCAGGACATCAGCGCCCAGCGCAGCAGCGAGCAGCGCCTGTTCGAAAGTGAGCAGCGCAGCCGCATCACGCTGGATGCAGTTGCCGACCTGGTGCTCAGTGTCAGCCTGGATGGCCGTATCGACTACGCCAATGCCGCCGCAGTGCGCACCCTGGCCGGTGATGGCGCGCTGTCGCTGGCCGGGCACAAGGTGCAGGACGTGCTGGCACTGACCACCGAATACGCACCCGGTTCGGTGCTGGATGTCTCGGTGCTGCTGGACCCGGAAAGCAACGCGGTGGACCTGCACGCTGACCTGCTGCTGCGGCTGGGTACAGCCACGATTCCGGTCGACCTGACCCGCGCCTGGCTGCGTGATGACGAAGGCCGGGTGCGCGGCGCGGTGTGGGTGCTGCGCGACGACACCCAGCAGCGCGCGCGCCAGCGCGAAGCGCGCCATCTGGCCGAGATCGATCCGTTGACCGAGCTGAGCAACCGTCGCGGCTTCGAGGTGCACCTGCAGCAGGCCATCACCCGTGTCGAGCGCACCGGCCAGGCTGCGTCGTTGATGTACATCGACCTGGACCGCTTCAAGCCGATCAACGACACCTGGGGCCATCTGGCCGGCGATGCGGTGCTGTGGGCGGTGGCCAGCGTGCTGCGCCATGGCGTGCGCGATTCGGATGTGGTGGCACGGCTCGGCGGCGACGAATTCGCGGTGATCCTGTCCGGCTGTACGCCGCGACGTGCCGCGCGCATCGGCGGTGAACTGCTGCATACCCTGGCATCCCTGTCGATTCCGTGGGATCAGGACCGCCTGCATGTGGGGGCCAGCATTGGTATCGCGCCATTGGGGGGTGGAATGGGCGTGGACCAGGCGGTGGCGGCGGCGGATGCCCAGTGCTACCGGGCCAAGGCGATGGGTCGCAACAACGTACAGGTGCAGGGCGAGGCCAGTGAGCTGCCGGGCGGCGACATCGACCCGCTCGAGGGCTGATCTCAGCCTGTGAGAGGAGCTGCGCGAATACTCCGCGCACCTCCCTTGGTACAGGTGATCCCATGAATGTCTGCAACCCGGTGACGGTGCGTGCCTTCGCCCCGGCCCTGGTCGGTTGGTGCCTGGCCCTGGCCGCCTGCCTGCGTGCGGAACAGTTGCACGGCGATCTGCACGCGCAGGCGTTGCTGCCGGTGCTGCAGGGCGGCGCGGTTGCCCTGCTGGTGTTCACGCTGTCCTGCATCGGTGCCACCAGCATCGTGCTGTGGCGGGCAGGCAGGAATGCGCTGGAGTGATGCGGTGGAAGATCACCGCATCCTCCATGTCATGTTGCGTCAGCGCAGGACTTCATCCGAGCTGACCAGCTGTACGTCGTGCATCAGGTTGAGATAAGCCTCGTAGTAGCCCTTGTGCGACGCGCCAACGATGGTCAGCATGCGCGTACCTGGATGCTGGCCCAGCACATCGCGCATGTTGGCGACCATGCGCAGGTTGCGGGTTTCCCAGTAGCCCACGTAATTGCGGCCGAAGCCCTCGGGTGAGGGTTCGACCAGGGTCGCGCCGAAGTCGCTGTTGTAGGCGACCATTGCCGTCTCAGGCGTGTTGTAGGCGCGATACATCGCGAGCAACCCATCGGGTTGAGCAAGGTTGGCTTCAAGCCGTTCGTCAGCCGCCATGCGCGCTTTGACGAAGGCGTTGTCCCAGGCACCTCGTATGGCGGCCGCTTGAGCCTTCTGCTGGGCGGCCGGCGTGGGTGAATCCGCAGTGTGGTCGTCCACCGCCCACAGCCGCTCCAGGCCCAGGCGCGCGGCAAGTACGCCCGCGACCATGCCGGCTTCGTTGGGGCGGACCATGCGCTTGTCGAGGAACTGCACCAGTTCCGGAGACAGGCCATCTGCGGCGCGGCGCTCTTCCTGCGGCAGGCGCAGCCACTGCACGAGTGCCGAGCTGCTCTCGCCTGCAGCCAGGAATACTGCGGCCAGTCGGCGCCGCTCGGCGGCGGTGGGCGCTTTCGGCCAATCCGCAAGCAGGCGCTCCATTTCGACGTTGGCGCTGGGAACGTCCAGCCCTGTAGCGGCATGTGCCGGCGCTGGATCGACGCAGTAGTCAGAGACGCTTTCGGCGTAACGGGCCGGATTGCGGCGCATGAAATCGCACTGCAGCCCGGACAGGTTCTCGATTGCGATCGCAGTGGGTTTCCAGGCCTCCAGCCGCTTCAGCAGGGGCTCCAGCATCGCTGGCTGGAAGGTCTTCGGCAGGCTGGACAGATGCGGGCTGCCCAGCACCAGCACTTCGTTCGGGCGACCTGCGGGCGGACCCTTCAGCTGATCGGGGTGGAAGGTTGGCCGATACGTAGCGTCGGCGGCCAGTGCGCCGGTACTGCAGATGCTCAGAATGAGCAGGCTGGCCAAGCGTGGGAACATGCGATCTCCGTGTCAATGAACGTCCTGCGGGTCGCTGCATGCTCGCCAATCCTTCGTGTCGGGGAACCTCCCGTTGGTCATGTAAACCCTTTCGCCTTGAGTTGCATCGGTGTTCCGGGCGAGGCTGTACCCCCTGACCAGGGCGATGCAGGACATGACATCCGACAGCTGGACCATCGACAGCCCACGGCTGCGCCTTCGACCGTTCGCGGCCGCCGATGCAGAGGAGGTATTTGCAGCAATCACCCCAGGGCTGACCCGGTACATGGCCTTCGAGCCGCCGCCATCGAAGGAGGCATTTGCCGCCGTCTGGCAGGCATGGTTGCCAACCATTGCCGATGGTACGGATATCACCTTCGTCATCCGGCGGCACGACAACGGCGACTTCCTTGGTCTGGCCGGCCTGCATCGCACCACGGATGCCGAACCCGAGCTGGGCATCTGGATCGCGGAGGCGATGCATGGGCACGGCTATGGCCGCGAAGCAGTGGCAGCGGTGTGGCTATCGGCCTCCGAGCGTCTGCGATGCGCCGCGTTCCGCTACCCGGTGGCTGAGCAGAACCGCTCCAGCCGGCGCCTGGCGGAATGCCTCGGTGGACGGCCAGTAGCGCGTGAGCAGGGGGTGAAGTACTCGGCGATCGTCTACCGCATTCCGGCTGCAAAGCGTGGAGTTGCGACGGGCGTCGCGGAATCTGGTTAAAGCCGCCGCCCCCATCGCCGATATCCCCTCTGGATCCCGCTCCAGTCAGCCGCTGCAGGACCCCGGGCTGTCCCCGATGGGGCAGCCCGCGCCGTGTGTTCCGCTGCATCTCCGATGCTGATCGCGCCCGCACCAGACGTTCTTGCCAGCCGCTCGAGGGGTGCCTGCCGGCACCTGTAGTCCCAGGCAACTGATGTTGCCGCCGGGCATCCCGCCCGTCGGATCGCAACCGCTTACCGGACACCGAGGATCAGACAATGCTCATTCCAGGCTTCACGGCGGGCGCGCAGGCGCCGGCCGAGCTGCATACCCGTTGGTCGCCGTGGCGCGCGCTGTTGGGTGCGCTTGCTCCCCAGTACCGCACCGGTGCCGAACCGGCGGCCAACGACCGCGCCGAGCTTGAGGCGCAGGTCGCAGCGCTGCACCGCGTGCAGGCGGTCATCGAGTTCGCGCTCGACGGCACCATCCTGCAGGCCAACGACAACTTCCTGCAGGCAATGGGGTACCGGCTGGAAGAGATCCAGGGCAAGCATCATTCATTGTTCGTCGATCCAGAGCATGCCCGCAGCACCGAGTACCGCGACTTCTGGGCGCGGCTGGGGCGTGGCGAGTATGACGCCGGGCAGTACCGGCGCTTCGGCAAGGACCAGCACGAGATCTGGATCCAGGCGTCGTACAACCCGGTGCTGGACAGCCAGGGTCGGCCGTACAAAGTGGTCAAGTTCGCCACCGATATCACCGCGCAGAAGCTGCAGGCGGCGGACTCGGCCGGGCAGCTGGCAGCGATCGGCAAGTCGCAGGCGGTGATCGAGTTCAGCATGGATGGCCGCATCCTCTCGGCCAACGACAATTTCCTCGCCACCACCGGTTACAGCCTGGACGAGGTACGTGGACAGCATCACGCGTTGTTCGTCGAGCCGGACCACCGCGGCAGTGAAGAGTATCGGCAGTTCTGGCAGAAGCTCGGGCGCGGCGAGTACGATGCCGGGCAGTATCGGCGCCTGGGCAAGGGCGGGCGCGAGGTCTGGATTCAGGCCTCCTACAACCCCATCCTTGACCTCAACGGGAAGCCGTTCAAGGTCGTCAAATACGCTACCGACATCACCGCGCAGGTACATGAAAACCAGGCCATGCAGCGGGCGGTGGCGCAGACCCGTGAAGTGGTGGCGGCGGCCAAGGGCGGCGATCTGACCCAGCGCGTGGCCACGGCCGACAAGCGTGGCCCGATCGCCGAGCTGTGCGAGGGCGTGAATTCGCTGGTGGAGGCGATGGCGACCATCATCGGCCAGATCAAGTTCGCCGCTGACACCATCGCGGTGGGCGCGACCGAGATCGCGCAGGGCAACAGCGACCTCTCGCAGCGCACCGAGCAGCAGGCGGCCTCGCTGGAAGAAACGGCAGTGTCGATGAAGGGTCTGGCAGAGACCGTGCAGCGCACCGCCACCAATGCACGGCAGGCCAGCCAGCTCGCCGGTGGTGCTGCCGATGTCGCGGCAAAGGGCGGCAGCGTGGTGCACGAAGTGGTCGAGACCATGGCGGTGATCAATGCGTCTTCGCGGCGCATCGTCGACATCATCGGGGTGATCGACGGCATCGCCTTCCAGACCAACATCCTCGCGTTGAATGCTGCGGTGGAGGCTGCGCGGGCGGGCGAGCATGGCCGTGGATTCGCCGTGGTTGCTACCGAGATCCGCGAGCTGTCGCAGCGTTCGGCCAGCGCCGCCAAGGAGATCAAGCATCTGATCGACGAGTCGGTTGCCAATGTGGGGGCCGGCACGGCGCAGGTTGAGAGTGCGGGCCGCACCATGGATGAAATCGTGACCAACGTGCGCCGGGTCAGTGATCTGATGACCGAGATCAGCACGGCCTCGCAGCAGCAGAGCGACGACATCCAGCAGATGAACCATGCGGTCGACCTGATTGACCAGGGCACCCAGCAGAACGCAGCGCTGGTGGAGGAGGCGTCGGCAGCGGCGCGCAGCATGGAAGAGCAGTCGGCGCAGTTGCTGCAGACCGTGGCCAGTTTCCGCGTGCAGGGTGGGGCCGGTCATCACTACGGGGCAGCGGTGCTGCGCGCGGTCTAGGCGCCCCGGCCAGGCCGCTCTTTCCCGTCCGTGGTGGCCGGATCGCCGTGCACGCAGTTGCGCCCGGCGTGTTTGGCCCGGTACAGGGCCTGGTCGGCTCGGTCGACCAGGCCGCGCGGATCGGCGTCCTGGCTGGCGGCCTGCCAGGCAACGCCAATGCTGATGGTGACGATGGCGTCTGCCGCCGGTAGACCCGCGGTTTCGACCGCCGCGCGCAGCCGCTCGCCCAGACTCAGGGCATGGGTGATATCGGGCGAGGGCAGGGCAGCGATGAACTCCTCGCCGCCGTAGCGGGCCAGCAGATCGTCGCCGCGTTGCAGGCAGCCATCCAGGATCTCGGCCACCGCGCGCAGCCGGCGGTCTCCTTCCGGGTGGCCGTAGGTGTCGTTGAGCCGCTTGAAATGGTCGATGTCGATCATCAGTACCGCCAGGCCCAGGCCCTGGCGGCGTGCACGGCGATGGGCGCTGCCCAGTGATTCGTCGAAGTTGCGCCGGTTGCCCAGTCCGGTCAACGGATCGCGCCGGGCCAGCGCTTCCAGTTCGTCACGCTGGCGCTGGATCTCGACCTGGGTCAGCACGCTGCGCAGGGCATAGCTGAGCATGGCACCGATGAAGCCCACTGTGGCCAGGGTGGGCTGCAGGCGCGCGACCAGCAGCGCCACCATCATCAGCAGCAAGGGCAGCATCAGCGGCACGCCGGCGTCGACGATGCGGCGCAGGCTTCGCGATACCTCCACTGCCGGATAGCGGCGCTTGCTTCCCGCCATGACGGCCAGCAGCACGAACAGCCCGCTGATCAACAGGTCCCCCCAGTTGCCGTCAGGCAGCTGTGGCTGGCAGGTATTGATGTAGAACGCCAGCAGGAAGTAGCCCAGCGCGTAGATCGCAAGTGTCCGGAAGAAATCGCGCCGGTCGGGATTGTCCTCGGCCAGGAAGCGGATCAGCGCGAAGCAGAACACCAGGCTGTTCTGCACGTTGCTCATCGTGTTCAGGCACTGCGTCCACAACGCGGTGTTGAAGTGCGCCATCGCCCGCGTATGCCCGTAGTACAACAGCCACAGCAACGCGATGATCAGCAGGTCCACCGCGCGGATGTAGCGGTTGCCGCCGCCCGGGCTGGCCGCCACGTAGGTCAGGGGGATCCGGTAGAACACGTACAGGATCAGCGAAGTCACGCTCATCTGCGCAGGATCGAGGCCTGCCACATTGCGGTACAGCAGGGCCAGCAGGGCCAGCGAGAACAGGCTGACGGCGAAACCGAGCAGCCGCCACTTGCAGGCGGCCTGGCTGTTGCGGGCGCGTCGCACGCAGGCCAGTGCGGCCAGCAACGGAGCTGCGATCAGCATCAGATAGGAGCCGACCGGGTCCTGCGGGCCGACAAGGGCAATGACGAGCGCGTGCGTGACCAGAAAAAACAGTGCCGCACGCAACGTCATGCATTCCCCCGCCCCCAGCTCCGGCTGGGATCACGATAGGCAGAAGCACGTGCGGCTTGCAAGAAAAGTGTGCACTGCGTCTATTTCCAGCCGTGTCTGCAGGTGCAGTTGTGTTTCAGCGGGGTGACGCGGGATCCTCGACCTGGGCATACATCCAGAAGTCGCGGGGCCGCCCCCGCACCCGCCGGTAGGCGCGCAGCAGCCCTTCGCGCTGCATGCCGAGACGTTCAAGCACAGCGATCGAGCGGGCGTTGCTGTCCAGAACGGTTGCCTGGATACGCACCAGCGCGTGTGTGGAATGGCCCCATTCGAGCACTGCGCGTGCCGCATGCGTGGCCAGTCCCTGTCCCTGCCAGCGCGGATCGAGGTCATAGGCGAGTTCACCGCGGCCGTGCGGCACGTCGATTCCGTTCAGGCCAACGGTGCCGATCAGCCGGTCGTCGGCGTCCACCAGCGCCCAGCGCAGACACGTTGCGGTGGGCAGGTAGCCGGCGATCTGTTGTCGCAGTGCCATTTCGGAAACGTCGCCCCAGCTGGTGTGCTCGGTCACGCCTGGCAGCGAGAGATAGCGGGACCAGGCGGCAGCGTCATCCGTGCGCAGCGGGCGCAGTCGTGCGGGCAGGGTATCGGGGAGCGTGGGCAGGGCGGGCGTTGGCATCGTCGCCAGTTTCAACGCCCCGACCCGGAAAATGCAAAAGGCCAGGTCGGGGACCTGGCCTTTGATGCAGTGGTGCCGGTGAAAGGACTCGAACCTTCATGGGGTCACCCCCGGCTGATTTTGAGTCAGCTGCGTATACCATTCCGCCACACCGGCAGGCAGCGTGCGAGTGTAACCGAGGTCGGCAGGGCTTTCATAGGGGGAGAGGCGATCAGGGCGTTTCCTGTCGGCTCCGACCCCATGATGGCTATACTGCGCCGGCATGTATGCCTCCAGGAGCGGTAGCCAATGACAGTGTTGCAGGACCTGAGGGTGCTGGTGGTCGAGAACGACGAGATGAGTGCGGCCCTGCTGCAGATGCAGCTGGTGCATGCCGGCGCATTCGTGGTCGGGCTGGCGGCGAGCGTGGCCGAAGCCCTGCGCCTGCTGGAAGAATCGGCGCCGGACGTGGCCCTGCTGGACTATCGCCTTGCCCGCAATGAAACCAGTGAGCCGGTTGCGGCGGCACTGTCGGCGCGTGGCGTGCCGTTCGTGTTGGCCACGGGGATGCTGGCCGAGCAGTTGCCGGAGTCGATGCTGGCCGGTGTATTGCTGGTCAAGCCGTACCTGTCGGCAGATCTGAGCCAGGCGCTGGCCCGCGCCGTGGGTCGTTCCAGCGCGAAGGTCTGAGCCCCGCCGCTCAGGCGACCTCCTCGTATAGGAAACGAATCTCCTCGCGGTCATCGAGGATGCGGTACTGCCGCGCCAGATCGTCCGGATCGGGATTGAGCCAGGCATCAAGATGTTCCTTGCGGATGGGAACGACGCCGCGGTCATGGCCAGCGGCGGCAACGTCGCCAGGCGGGGCATCGGTGATCGTGGCGAACGACAGCAGGCGACCTTCCGGTCCCTCCCATTCCGCCCATAGGCACGCCAGCAGCAGGTCGCGCGGCGGATCGGGCCGGAATTCCAGTACCACGTCCTGTTCCTTTTCATCTGCGCCGGGCGCGCGCCCGGCGATGGCGTGGCGTGGCACGTGCTCATAGAACGCCTGCACCACCACCACGCCGTGGCGTAGTCCGAACGCGCCGCGCCAATAGCCTTCCAGGCTGTCGCGCCGCGCATTGTAGGTACCGGGGTAGAGCACGTCGTTGCGCGCCGGCTCGTCCGGCAGTCGGCACTGGTAGCGCATCGGCTTGATCACCCGCTGGCCGTTCTCACTGACCATCACCGGCGCGTAGGTGCCAGGGAAAATGCGGTTGTCGCGCGGCAGCAGCTGCACCCGATGCAGGTCTTCGAGCCGTGCCTGCGCACGCTCGATGCGGTTGCCGGCCACACGCAGGTCGTTGCGTGCTTTCTGGGTAGGGCGGTTGGCCAGCGTAGCGTTGGCGATATCACGCCGCTCGCGTTGACGGGCCAGATCTGCTTCCAGTTCCTGGCGCTCCTGTGCGTGCCATTGCTGGATCTTCGCCACGATGTCGCGGCCCTGTTCGGTGCGCGCGCCAGCAAAGCCGTCGTCCATGGCCTTGGGGGTCTTGGGTCGCTTCTTGCCGGGATCGTGCGCGTACAGCTCCGCGAATTCCTCCAGCGACAGGATGGCGCCGAACTCGCGCACGAGCTTGGCGTAGTCGGCGCGGATCAGAGCGGAGTAGCACATGGATGTTCTGCCGGCATGGGTCGCAGCAGCTGCGACGCGGATGCGGCAGGATAGCCCGACCTAAAGGGAGATACTGAATGAATGATTCCATCGCCTGCCAGTTCCGCGAGGCCGTGCCCACGGTCGAGGATTACTGCCAGCTGCGCGTGCTGGCGGGCCTCAGTGCCAAGCGCCAGGAGGCGGCGGCACGCGCGCTGCCCAATACGGTGTTCGGTGTCTGTGCGTACCAGGGCAATGAACTGGTGGCGATGGGGCGCATTGTCGGTGATGGCGGCTGCCACCTGCAGGTCTGCGATATCGCCGTGTTGCCACGCTTGCAGGGGCAGGGGCTGGGCAAGGAGGTGATGCGTCGCCTGGATGGCTGGATGCAGGCCAATCTGCCGCCATCGGCGTATGTCAGCCTGCTGGCTGATGGCGAAGCGCACCGGTTGTACGCGCAGTTTGGCTTCGCGCCCACAGCGCCGGCGTCGATCGGGATGTATCGCCGGTTCTGAGGCGTGAGCGGGGTGAAGCCATCCACGCATGGCGTGGATCTACTACAGGTTTCGGGTAGATCCACGCCATGCGTGGATGCGTTCCGCCAGCAGATCACAGGCAAAGAAAAACCCCGGCCGAAGCCGGGGTTTTCAAGAATTGGCGTCCCCACGGGGATTCGAACCCCGGTCGCCACCGTGAAAGGGTGATGTCCTAGGCCTCTAGACGATGGGGACGCACGAAAAACTTCAAGTTGTAGAACTTTCGACGGCCTAATGTCGAAAGTGGTGGAGCCAAGCGGGATCGAACCGCTGACCTCCTGCATGCCATGCAGGCGCTCTCCCAGCTGAGCTATGGCCCCGTGTTACCGAGCCGCCCATCATACCTGCGTGTTCACATTTGTGGAAGCTTTTTTTTAAGCTTTCTTCGTTCCGGATCAACCGCAGCCACAAGGGCAGGGGAGCCGCAACGCCACAACCTGAATGCCGGTGGGCGGTGAACAAAAAAGACCCGGTTATCGGCCGGGTCCTCGTTGTTCGTGATGAGTGGCGTCCCCACGGGGATTCGAACCCCGGTCGCCACCGTGAAAGGGTGATGTCCTAGGCCTCTAGACGATGGGGACGCACGAAAAACTTCAAGTTGTAGAACTTTCGACGGCCTAATGTCGAAAGTGGTGGAGCCAAGCGGGATCGAACCGCTGACCTCCTGCATGCCATGCAGGCGCTCTCCCAGCTGAGCTATGGCCCCACGTCGCTGAGGAGCGAAATAATAGCCTTGCCCCAGGGGGTTGGCAAGCATTTGTTGCACTTTTCTTCACGTCGATTGCGACGTGGATGTCGCTTGCCTGCGCTCATGCCGTGTCGTCGGTAAGCGCGGCCAGAATCGGGCATTGATCCAGTGTGCCGTGCCCGGGGCAGGCATCGACCAGCTGTGACAGCGCATTGTGCATGCGCTGCAGTTCGGCCATCCGCTGCGCGATGTCCTGCAGCCTTGCCTGTGCGGTGTCGCGGACGCTGCCCATGTCCTGCTGGTGGCAGTCACTGAGTGCGAGCAGCTCGCCAATCTCTTCCAGGCTGAAGCCCAGTGATTTGGCCCGGCGGATGAACCGCAGCCGGCGCAGGTCCTGCTCACCGAAGATGCGGTAGCCGCCGGCCGAACGTGCAGCGGTGGGCAGCAGTAGCTGTCGCTCGTAATAGCGGACCGTATCGATGGGCACGCCCGCCTGACGGGCCAGTTGTCCAATGTTCATGGCGGATTCCTGCAGAGGCTGTCGACCATTCTGAAGCCTTGAGTCTGGTCAAGAGTCAAGGCTTCGTCCCAAGGCGCGTATTCAGCGCACTTTGCAACTTTCTTCATAGCCCTGCCGTTGTGCCAGTTCCTACCCTTCGCCTGAACCGGCCGTTCGATGGCCTGCAACGAACCGAGGAGGTGGTCTGTGGAAGGATTCAGGAACGAGGGATTCGTCGAGGTCGCAGTGGTCGAGTACCCGGGAGGCGATCCCTCGGCTGCCTCGGTGCTGGCCGAGATGGCCCACGTCGCCAATCGCCTGGCCCAGCAGCAGCGCAGGCCGTTCAAGCGCGTGCTGGTCACCCGCTGGATCGTGCCAGCCAGCCAGACCGGTGTGCATCGCATCGCCGGTGCGGAAATGCTCGATGCCGCCATTCCCGCGGTAATCGCCGTGCCCGGCCAGATCAGCCCAGGCACCTGCCTGCGTGCCGACGAGATACTGCTGGACTGGCTGCGGGCCCACTATGACGGCGGCAGCCTGCTGGCCGCTGCCAGTGATGGCGTCAGCGTTCTGGCCCGGGCCGGATTGCTGGCGGGGCGCATGGTCAGCGGACCTGATCTGGGGCGCCACCCCGGTTTGCAGGCACAGGCCGCAAGCTGGGTGCCGAGTGAACGCGCACTGGTTGACGACGGCGATCTGCTGACCGTCGGCGGTTCGCAGGCCTGGCGCTTCCTGGGGCTGCGCTTGCTGTATCGGCTGCATGGGCAGGGTGTGGCCAGCGCGGTCGCACAGCAGTTGGGGATCACCGTGCCAGAGACGATCCAGCAGGATCTGGAACGTTTCAGTGCGAACTTCGCCCATGGCGATCGTGATGTGCTGAAGGCGCAGCGGTGGCTGCACACCACGGCGGCGCGCGGCGCCACACTTGCTGCGATCTGTGAGGTTGCCGGGCTGGAGCCGCGAACGCTGCAGCGGCGCTTCCTGCGGGCCACGGGGCTGCGCCCCATCGAATACTGCCAACGGCTGCGCATCGCCAAGGCACAGACCCTGCTTCAGCAAGGTGCAGGCATCGATGAAGTGGCCTGGGGCGTGGGCTATGCGGATCAGAGTGCTTTCCGGCGCCTGTTCCTGCGCATCGTTGGCATGACACCGGCCAACTATCGCCGCCACGTCAACTGCAAGCGGCGTGAGCGACCATTGATGCCATCAGTGGCGGGCAGCCTGCGGGGCCTGCAATCGCCATCGGCAATGCAGTTGGGGCGCAGTGCGGCGTAGTTCTGTTCAAGTGTCGCGCTTGCAACCTGGGCGCGACCCTTCGACCATGCAGGCAGTGCACGAATGAGCGGGTGGGATGATGTCGAGTGTTGGGCCGGTACCGATGCCGGTGGTTTTGATTCTCGCATGCGTGTTGCTGGCGATGGCCGTGGCCCATCTATGGCCGCGTCGGAAGGACGGGGCGCCGCTACCCTCGGCGGCAAGCATGGTGCTGGACATGCTGCTGATCGGCCTGCTCTGTGGCCGCGTCAGTTTCGTTGCCTTGAACCTTGCTCTGTACCGCGAGGCGCCCTGGAGCATTCTGCAGATCGTAGACGGTGGTTATCACCTGCTGGTGGTGTTGGCTGCGGGGCTGGCGTGGGGGCTGTGGCGGTTGCGCTATTGGCGCGCCTTGCGAGCACCGGTTCTGGTCGGTGCATTGATTGGCATCCTGCTATGGGCCGGCGGCAGCCAGCTCCTGTCAGCCTGGCAGGAGCGGCAGATGCCGCTGCCGACGCTGCAGGTGGTCGATCTGCACGGCGGGAAAGTCGATCTGCAGCAGTTCCGGGGGAAGCCGGTGGTGCTGAATCTCTGGGCGACCTGGTGCGGGCCCTGCCGCCGCGAGATGCCCGTACTGGCGGCGGCGCAGCAGACACACGCGGATGTGCAGTTCGTATTCCTCAACCAGGGCGAAACCCTGGATGAGGTCCAGGGTTTCCTCACCAGCGAACGACTGGTGCTGGGCAACGTGTTGCTGGACGATGACGCTGCCGCTTCAACTGTGCTGGGCGTGCAGGCCTATCCTTCCACGCTCTTCTTCGATGCCGACGGGCGCCTGCGTGAACTGCACCTGGGCGAACTGACTGCGGCCGGTCTTGAACACAAACTGCGCCGGCTGCGGTAGCCTGCGCGGGCATCTCACTACGGAGTTCCCATGTTGTCGACTTCCCTGCGCACCGCTCCTGCGGTGCTGTTGCTGCCGGTCCTGCTGGCATTGGCCGCCTGCAGCCAGGCACAGACGCCGCCGGGCAAGGCTGCCGCTGCACCGGCAGCAAGTGCTGCGGCCTCCGCCGCCAAGGGCGACCTTCCCGCTGTGTTGAAGGGCATCGAGAAGCATGGCTTCGAGGTTGTCGCTGAATTCGATGCGCCGGGTGGCCTGCGCGGCTTTGCCGGCGTGGTGGGTGGCCAGCAGCCGGCTGCGGCCTACGTCACTGCCGATGGCAAGCACGTGCTGGTTGGCAGTCTGTTCGATGCCGAGGGCAATGACGTAGCGGCCGAAGCGGTGGAAAAGCTGGTTGCGCAGCCGATGTCGGCCAAGATGTGGACCAAGCTGGAGGCCAGTGCATGGGTACGTGATGGCAAGGCCGACGCACCGCGCGTGGTCTACACCTTTAGTGATGCCAACTGCCCGTACTGTCACAAGTTCTGGGAAGCGGCGCGTCCGTGGGTCGATGCCGGCAAAGTCCAGTTGCGTCACATCATGGTCGGCGTGATCCGTGAGGACAGCCCGGCCAAGGCGGCCGCCATCCTCGCCGCGCGCGACCCGAGTGCAGCACTGCTGCAGAATGAACATGAGTTCGATCGTGGCGGCATCAAGGCGTTGCCGAGCATCAGCCGTGAGATCGCCGGCAAGCTCGATGCCAACCAGGTGCTGATGATCGAAATGGGCTTCCAGGGCACGCCGGGCATCCTGTTCCAGGATGCGCAGGGTCAGGTGCAGCGTCGCGCAGGACTGCCGCAGGGTGCTGACCTGCAGACGGTGCTGGGCCCGCGCTGAGCCACGCCTGCATCGTGATGCAACCTACAGGCCCGCATGGCAGCATGCGGGCCTGTTGCTTTCTGTGATCAGAATCAGCGGTGGGAGCCCGCGCATCTCCTGTTCGTCGTCACGTCTGAATAGTGACTGACATCAAGCCTCGCGCCTTGATTCCAATCAAGGCCAAAAACGACAGGCGGATTAGCCTGTGACCCATGGAATACAGCGTCAATGCGCGATGGATGCCGCGCTCGCCACGCCCTGATCAGGGTCGGCCGGCCCAGCCATTCACGACACTCTCACCCCGTGCTTGTTACCCAGACCGCTGCCGTCGCCACCTCTCTGGCAGCGCGGCCTTTGTGGAGTCGACATCGGCACGGGCAGGGCAGTGCCATCGTCCTGTTGCCTGCAATGCGCAGGCTGGCCACTGGCGTCGACGCAGTATCCGCATTTCCAGCAACGGCAACGTGGGGCCGAAGCGGCGCAGGCGTGCGTTCGGCCTGCGCAATGAACATGGATGTCCAGGGAGGATGCAATGCGCGTGGCGGTACTGAGTGTGGCCTGTTTGACCGTGTGGGCGATTGCGCCAGCGTATGCGCAGCAGAATGGCCAGGAAGATGCTCAAGCCCTGCGCGGCGAGATTGCGGCCATGCGGCAGGCACTGGAGGGCATGCAGCAGCGTCTGGACCGGCTCGAACAACGTGATGGTGCGGGTGCGCCCGCCGTCGTGCAGGGCCCATCCCCGGTGGCCGCGCCCGCCAGCAGCGCCAATCTGCTGCATCCCACCCAAGTGCCGGGCGTGGCACAACCCGTGCTGCCGCAGCGCGAATCGGTGGCCGATCCATCCACTGCTGCGTCGCGTCCCGACAGTGCCGCTGGTCCAACCGATCCCGATCTGAAGGGCTTCTTCGCCATTCCAGGCACCGACACGGTGATCCGCATCGGTGGCTACGCCAAGCTCGATGCCATCGCCGATTCGCGCGCAGCGGGCGACGAGGATCAGTTCATTCCTTCGTCGATGCCGGTGGGCGGTCGTCATCGCGATGTGTCCAACTTCAACATCCATGCCAAGCAGACCCGCTTCAGTTTCGAGGCGAGACGCCCGACCACGCATGGCAACCTGCGTTTCTACCTGGAGAATGATTTCTTCGGCAGCAGCGACGGCTACGAATTCCGCCTGCGCCACGCGTATGGTCAGCTCGGCAATACCTACGCCGGCTACGGCTATTCCAGCTTCATGGATCCGGACAGCCTTCCCGACACGCTGGATTTTGCCGGTCCCGGCGGCGCTGGCTATCTACTGGTGGCAGGCATCCACCACAGTTTCGCGATGGGCAAGGGCAATACCCTGACCGTCGCCGCCGAAGACCCGAAGACCGAACTTGCCGGTGCCAGCGACGAGCGCGCCGCGGTGAACAGGCTGCCGGATGTGACCGTAACCGCGCGCATGGAGCGTGACTGGGGTCACCTGCAGCTTGGCGCGGTGGCACGCAGCCTGGCCTACGACGGTGAGGGCGAGCGCGACCGGCGCATGGCCGGCGGCCTGCAGCTGAGCGGCTCGGCGTCGGTTGGCCAGCGCGATCTGTTGCTGTTCGGTGCGCTTGGTGGGCGCGGCCTCAGTCGCTACACCGCCGATCTGACCGGCTCCGGGCTGGACGCGGTGGTCGGTGCCGATGGCCGTCTTGATGCGCTGGACCTGCACGGTGGTTTCGTTGGCTACACCCATTACTGGTCCGAGCTCTGGCGTTCGAACCTGATCCTGGGCCAGTTGACGCTGGAGCGGAATGCCGCATTGGCGGCCGACGCATTCCGGCAGAGCCGCTACGGCGTCTTCAACCTGATCTGGAGCCCGGCGCCGTCGTGGACGATGGGCATGGAGCTGCTTTACGGCCGCCTGGAACAGCAGGGCGGCGCACGCGGCGATACGGTCCGTGTGCAGGGCAGCCTGCAATACAACTTCATCAAATAGGCGCCAGCGGCAGCACGCCAGCGTAGCCAGTCCCCACGCCCGGGCCTACCGGGCTCATGCCAGTACAGGAGTGTGTCATGGCAGAAGCAAAGAAAATCGGGGTGGTCGGAGCCACCTTCCTCGTCGCCGGCAACATGATGGGCTCAGGCGTGTTCCTGCTGCCCTCCAGCCTGGCCAAGATTGGTACTGCCTCGATCTGGGGCTGGTTGATCACCACGGCTGGCGCGCTGCTGCTGGCCTTCGTGTTCGCCAAGCTGGGCAAGTTGGCACCCAAGGCGGGTGGCCCCTATGCCTATGCGCGCGACTGGTTCGGCCCGTACATGGGCTTCCAGACCAATACCATCTACTGGTTCGCCAACTGGATCGGCAATGTCGCCATTCCGATCGCGGCGGTAGGGTATTTCAGCTATTTCTTCCCGATCCTGTCCGAGCCGCTGGTGCGTTGCATCGCGGTGCTGATCCTGGTGTGGGCATTGAGCTTTGCCAACATGATCGGCCCGGCGTTCGTCACCCGTGTACAGACGGTCACCACCAGTTTCGCGCTGGTGCCGATCCTGGGCATCGCCATCTTCGGCTGGTTCTTCTTCGATGCCGACATCTTCAAGGGCGCCTACAACGTGTCCGGTGAATCCAACTTCGGCGCGATCTCCAGCGCTGCGGCTCTGACCCTGTGGGCCTTCATCGGCGTCGAATCCGCTTCGGTCACCGCCGGTGTGGTGGAGAACCCGGAAAAGAACGTGGCCCGCGCGACGTTGGCCGGTGTGTTCCTGGCGGCAATCGCCTACATCGCCAGTTCGTCGGTGATCATGGGCATGGTGCCCAACGCGGAGCTGCAGCTGTCCGATGCGCCGTTCGCACTGGCTGCGGCCAAGGCCGTGGGTGGCTGGGGCGGTGCGCTGGTCAGCCTGTGCGCCTTCGTCGGTGCCGCCGGTTCACTGGGTGGCTGGATCCTGCTGACCGCACAGAGTGCCAAGGCGGCCTCTGACGACGGCCTGTTCCCCAGCATCTTCAGCAAGACCAACAAGGACGACGTGCCGGTCAAGGGCGTGCTGATCGTGGCGGTGCTGATGACCCTGGCGGTGCTGGTCACCTCCACCTCGAAGACCGCCTCGGCCCAGTTCGACGTGATCACTTCGGCGGCGGTGGTGCTGACCCTGCTGCCTTACATCTACTCGTGCGTGGCCTGCTACTTCGTGGTCGAGCGTTCGCACACCCTGGTGCATACGGGTGCGTTCTGGACCTTGACCAGCCTGACCGTCGTGTACTGCCTGTGGGCGATCTACGGCTCGTCGGGAACCATCGTGCAATACGCCTTCCTGTTCGTGCTGTTCATCACCGTGTTCTATCCCTTCTTCAGCGAGGAGCGCCGCCAGCAGCGGCAGCGCGCCCGCGAGGCATCGGCCATCAGTGCCGGCGCCCAGCGTTCCTGAGTTCGACAAGGAGAATCAACGTGTACTTCAAGTCCCTGGACTATCCGGTCATTGTCATCGACAACGACTACGAGTCGCCGCGCATCGGCGGCATCCTGATCCGCGCCCTGGTGGAAGAACTGCGCAGCAACGACCAGCGCGTGCTGTGCGGCCTGAACCTGGATGATGCCCGCGCCGGTGCCCGCACCTACGTGGCGGCCTCGGCAGTGCTGATCTCGATCGATGGCAGCGAAGAGGTGGATGGCGAGTTCCAGCGCCTGACTGCCTTCCTGCGCGAGCAGAGCGCGCGCCGCGCCAACCTGCCGGTGTTCCTGTACGGCGAGCGTCGCACCATCGAAAAGGTGCCGAGCAAGCTGCTCAAGTACATCCACGGCTTCATCTTCCTGTTCGAAGACACCAAGAGCTTCATCTCGCGGCAGGTGATGCGCGCGGCCGAAGACTACATGAAGAACCTGCTGCCGCCGTTCTTCAAGGCGCTGATCCATCATGCGGCCGAGTCGAACTATTCCTGGCATACGCCGGGCCATGCCGGCGGCGTGGCGTTCACCAAGTCGCCGGTCGGCCGTGCGTTCCATCAGTTCTACGGCGAGAACACTCTGCGCAGCGATCTGTCAATCTCGGTGCCGGAGCTGGGTTCGCTGCTTGACCATACCGGTCCGATCAAGGACGCCGAGAACGAGGCGGCACGCAACTTCGGTGCCGACCATACCTTCTTCGTCACCAACGGTACGTCCACCGCCAACAAGATCGTCTGGCACGGCACGGTGGCGCGCGGTGACGTGGTGTTCGTCGACCGCAACTGCCACAAATCGCTGCTGCATGCGCTGATCATGACCGGCGCGGTGCCGGTGTACTTCACCCCCAGCCGCAACGCGCACGGCATCATCGGCCCCATCAGCCTGGACCAGTTCACGCCGGAGTCCCTGCAGCAGCGCATCGCCGCCAATCCGCTGGCCAGCCAGGCGTACAAGGCCGGTTCCAAGCCGCGCATCGCGGTGGTCACCAACTCGACCTACGACGGCCTCTGCTACAACGCCGAGAAGATCGCCGACGAGATCGGCAGCGCCGTTGATTTCCTGCACTTCGACGAAGCATGGTACGCCTACGCCGCGTTCCATCCGTTCTACGAAAACCACTACGGCATGGCCAAGGGAAAGCCGCGTGAGCAGGATGCGATCATCTTCACCACGCATTCCACCCACAAGCTGTTGGCGGCGTTCTCGCAGGCGTCGATGATCCACGTGCGCAACTCGGCACAGCGCAACCTGGACGCGGAGCGCTTCAATGAGTCGTTCATGATGCATACCTCGACCAGCCCACATTACGGGGTGATCGCGGCCTGTGATGTGGCCTCGAAGATGATGGAAGGTGATGCCGGCCGCTCGCTGGTGCAGGAAATGCACGACGAAGCCATCGCCTTCCGTCGCGCGATGCTGCACGTCCGCGATGACCTGGGTCGCGACGACTGGTGGTTCAGCGTGTGGCAGCCGACCCAGGTCGCGCGCAGCCTGGACAAGGGCGATACGCCGGCACCGCTGGTGGCCAAGCGTGAGGAGTGGTACCTGCAGCCGGATGCCCACTGGCACGGCTTCGAGAACCTGGTTGACGACTATGTGCTGATCGACCCGATCAAGGTGACCCTGCTGACCCCGGGCCTGGCGATGGACGGCAGCATGGGCAAGCTGGGTATTCCGGCGGCGGTGCTGAGCAAGTTCCTGTGGGGCCGTGGCATCACCGTGGAGAAGACCAATCTGTACTCGGTGCTGTTCCTGTTCTCGATGGGCATCACCAAGGGCAAGTGGAGCACCCTGGTCACCGAATTGATGGCGTTCAAGGAACTCTACGATCGCAACGCACCGCTGAGCCAGGCACTGCCGACGCTCGCGGCCGACTATCCCAATGCCTATGCCGGCTGGGGCCTGCGTCACCTGTGCGACGCCCTGCATGCGTTCAACCAGGAATTCGCCGTGGCCAAGGTGATGCGCGAGATGTACGTGGATCTGCCGACGCCGGTGATGACCCCGGCCGATGCCTACAACCACCTGGTGAAGGGCGAGATCGAGCGGGTCGACATCGAGCAGATCAGTGGCCGCGTCGCCGCGACCATGCTGGTGCCGTACCCGCCGGGCATTCCGACCATCATGCCGGGCGAACGCTTCGGCGACAGCGACGAGCCGATCATCCAGTCGCTGCGCATCGCCCGCGAGCAGAACGCTCGTTTCCCGGGCTTCGAGTCGGATGTGCACGGGCTCATCATCGAACAGGAGGATGATGTGGTTTCGTACAAGGTGGAGGTGCTGAAGGCCTGACCCGCAACGGTTGGCCCTTCGGCGGACGATGGATACCGCGCGCGAGCAACGCATCCTCAAGTTCTCGATCGGGGTCACCCTTGCGGTGAGCGCGGTCGGCTTCGGCGGTGGCCTGCTGGTGGGATCGCAGGCCATCCTGTTCGACGGCGTGTACAGCCTGGTCGACGTCGCCCTGACCCTGGTGTCGTTGTCGGTGCTGCGGCTGGTGGCGCGGGAACAGAGCCCGCGCTTCCAGTACGGCTATTGGCACCTGGAGCCGATGGTGGAAGCGCTTGGTGGGGTGATCCTGTCGCTGGCCTGCGTGTATGCGCTGGCCAACGCAGTGATCGGTTTGACCACGGGCGGGCGCGAAGTGAACTTCGGGCCCGCGTTGTGGTGGGCGGCACTGCTGAGTGCCAGCAACCTGGCGATGGCGGCGTTTGTCGCCCAGCGGGCGCGGCACCTGCGCTCGGCGCTGCTGTGGCTGGACGTGCGTGGCTGGCTGCTGGGTGGGTTGATGAGCCTGGCGGTGGTGCTGGCCTTCGTACTGGCCCTGGTCCTGCAGGGCGGTGAGTGGCACCACTGGGTGCCGTACCTGGATTCGATCGTGCTGGCGTTGATCAGCCTGGCGGTGTTGCCGGTGCCGGCGCGCAGTGCGTGGAAGGCCATGCGTGAAGTGCTGCAGGTGGCGCCGGATGATCTGGACCGGCGCGTGCAGCAGGTAATGCAGGCGTTCGTGGCGGAACGCGGTTATGCCGGTTTTACCAGCCACGTGGCGAAGATGGGGCGGATGCGCTTCATCGAGATCCATGTGCTGGCCGACCCGGGCACGCCGTTGGGGTCGGTGGGCGAGGTTGATGCGATGCGCGATGAGATCGCGGTGCGGCTGGATGCGCGCGGCAGCACGTTCTGGTTGACGATCGATTTCACCGCAGACCCGGCGTGGACGTGAGCGGGGCTCGGCTCTACAGGTCGGCGTGATCGTTACGCGTGGCAGACCAGTCTGTTGCACCGGATCTGTTTGACCTCAACCAGAGTTGAGGTCGCAGACTGCCTCGCATCCCCCACGAGGCATGCGGCATGAACCTGCTGACCACCCCGGACCTCAGTCATGGCCTGCTGGAACTGTTCAATCCCCCGGGGCTTTACGACCCCTCGGCCAACGGTTACTCGCACGTGGCAGTGGTGCGCCTGCCGGCGCGGGTGATCCATATCGCGGGACAGGGCGGCGAAGACGCTGACGGACAGCTCTCGCCCAGCTTCGAAGACCAGGTCGGGCAGGCACTGGACAATCTGCAGACTGCGCTGCGCTCGGCACACGCCAGCCTGGCCGATGTCGCGCGACTTCGCATCCTGGTGGTCGGCCACGACGAGGACCGGCTGGGCATCATTGCCCACCAGGTGCGACGGCGCTGGCCGAATCGTGCCGCGCCCACCTGCACGCTGATCCCTGTGCCACGCCTGGCGCTGGACGGCATGCTGTTCGAGATCGAGGCGGAGGCCTACGCCACCTAGCGCAGGTAGTACTCCACGGGTACCACCAGTTCCTGGGGAGCCTTCATTTCATCGGGGATGGGCGGTAGCGGCTGCGCGCGACGGAAGGTCTGCAGCGCTGCGTCATCGAGCATCGGCTGGCCACTGGGCTGCTCCAGCCGCAGCGACAGCAGCCGTCCCCCACGGTCGATGTTGGCCCTGACCCAGGCAGTGCCCTGCTGCCGGCGCGAGCGCGCGGCGGCAGGGTAATAGCGGTAACGCTCCAGCCGCGCCATCAGGCGGGCTTCCCACTGGTCGCTGGCGGCGCCGGCCTGGAAGTCCGCCGGTGGCGCGTCTGGAGCGGGCGGCGCGGCCGTGATCGATGCCGGTGCGGGACTGGCATCGGTCGCGGCCGCCGGCGGGGCGACCGGCAGCGGTTGCCGGCCAGTCCCGCCCATTTCGCTGGCGGCCAACTCGCCCTCGCGCGCGGCGGTGGGCTTCGGTGGCGGGGGCGACTTTGTCGGTTGCGATGCACGCGCCTGCTGCGCCTGGCTGGGAGTCTCGGCCTGGCGCTCCTCTACGGGCTGTGGCGGCGTGGCCGGTGCCAGCAGGCGCAGGCTGATGCGCACGTCCTGTTCCGGTGGCGGCAGCCTGGGCGGCGTGGCGACCCAATGCACCAGCAACAGCAAGGGCAGCAGGTGCAGGCCGAGGGTGATCGCGATTGCCTGCCAGTGTTGGCCGCGCTCACTCATCGTCCAGCACCCACAGCAGGTCGGCGTCGGTCGCATCGATGGTTTCGCCGGGCGAGGCGAGAACGATCACCAGTGCCGGTGCATCCGATGGCAGGTAGCCCGGCACCCCTGTGCCACGCAGGACGTGCCACCGCCCCGCCACCAGCAGCGCTGGCGCGGGTGCATCGACCAGTACCTGCGCCATGCGTGTGTCGCGGGCCTGTTGCACGGCCAGCATCCCATCCAGCATGGGTGCCGCGTCTGCGTGCTGGGCCAGCACTACCGCCGACAGGCGCTGGCGGGCAGCGGCCACCGGGAACCGCACGCCCTCGGTGGAGGCGAGCAGCACGTTGACCTCGGCACGTGACAGGTTGCCGCCGAACAACGGCGTGCCTGCATCGGCGGCATCCTTGACCAGCCCGCCATAGGCGGCCCACGGCCAGCGCGCATCCCAGTCCAGCAGTTCCTGCAGGCGTGCACCTTCGGCCTGGTTGCCCTTGGCCAGCCAGCGCTGCACCCGCTGCAGGCGTGGCTGGCGCTCGCGGGCAATCATTTCCAGCACCAGTGAACCCTGCGGGCGCTGCCGCTGCAGGGCCTGCAGCAGCCAGCGCTGGGCGGCGTGGTCTCCGGCGAGGTCATGGCGTTCGCCCAGCAGCAGTCGCTGGGCGCCCGCCGCACGCGTCACGAATGCGGCTTCGTCCAGGTGCTGGCCATTGGCCAGGTCGATCACCGTGCCAGGCATCGGCTGTGCGCTGGCCACGCCCGCCAGCGCAAGCAGGCATGCGGGCAGCCAGCGACGGCTAGAACGCCACATTGACGCCCATCGAGACGGTGCGGCCACGGCCGTTGCCGCGGTCCAGGATCGGGCTGAAGATGCTGTCGATCGAGGCATTGTTGTCATAGGCTTTGTTCTGCAGGTTTTCGATGTTCAGCCACAGCGTGGTGTTGGCCTGTGGCTTGAAGCTCGCGTAGAAGTCCAGCAGCACGCCGGTGCCGCCGGTCTTGCGGGTCTGGAAGAAGTCGTAGCCTTCCTCGGTCGGGCCGGAGTACTCGGCGCGCAGGCCGGCCTGCACGCGCTGCTGCCACCAGCGGCCGCCCACGTCCAGCGTCCAGTAGCGGTCGGGCAGGGCGGTGATGTCTTCCAGGTTGACGAACTCGATGGCCGGTGCGCTGGTACGCGAACGGGTCCAGCTCAGCGTGGCGTGGTAGTGCTCGCTGGCGTAATGCGCTTCCAGTTCGATACCGCGCATGCGCACTACCCCGGCGTGGTTCATCCAGCGCGTGGTGGCGCTGAAATCGTCGGCGTCCAGCACATCGGTCCAGCCAGTGAGCTGCGGATCGCTGTCGATCGGCACCACGAACGGTTCCACTTCCGGCGGATGCACGATCAGCAGGTACTGCGGCTTGATGTAGTCGCGGATGCGGTTGTCGAAGCGGGTGACCCGCAGCTGTGCCAGGTCACCGTCGACCAGCAGCGAGTCGGTGCTGAGGTTGGCGCCGAACTGCAGGTTGCGCGAGCGCTCGCGGCGCAGGAACGGATTGGCGCCGATGCCGTCGGCGATGCTGGCGTCCTCCAGCGGGATCTTCTCGAAGAACATCTCCTGCACGCGTGGTGGCCGGGAGGTACGCGAGACCTCGGCGAACAGCTGCAGCCAGTCAGTGGCCTGCAGTGAAACTGCCAGGCTCGGGCTGAGTGCGCGCTCGGTGCGACGCACGTCGATGTCGCCGCCATTGATCTGCGCGCACTGGCCCGGAACATCGGAGCATGCCGGGATGTGGCCACGGATGCCAAAGCGATCCTGGCGCAGGCCGGCGGTCAGTGCGTAGATGTCGTACTGCAGCTCCAGCGTGCTGAACACACTATCCAACTGGCTGCGGCCCTGTGGGTTGGCGCCGCGCAGGATGGGCGTATCGGCCACATAGATGTCCGACTGGTGCTTGATGCCGGTGTTCCAGCGTGCCTGCAATGCACCGATGTCGAAGCGGCTGGTGTTGTCCACGGTCCAGCTGCTCAGGCTGCTGTGGGTGCGGCGGCCGATGTAGCTGGAATCCTCCACCGGCGGATAGAACAGCCGGGTCTTGTTGCTGGCGAAGGTCGCACGCAGGTCGATCCACGGCGAATAGGGCGTGTAGTGGTAGCTGGCGCGCTGGTTGCGCGCGGAAATCTGCCACGGATAGTTGTGGTAGAAGTCGTTTTCGTAACGCATGTGGCTCAGGTCCAGCCGATGCTGGTCGCTGGGCTGCAGGCGCGCTTTCAACAGCCAGCTGCTGGGCTGCTGGCTGCCCGGGTCGGCGTTGTTCTTCTGCCCACGTGCGGTGGCGTACTCGCTGCTGCGGCTGCTGCTGGCAGCGGCCAGCAGGCCGAACTGGCGGTCGCCACCCTCTTCGCTGTGGCGCCAGGCACCGGCGAAGGTGCGGCCACTTCCGTAGCCGTTGTTGCCATGGCGGTAGCCCGCGCGCAGACCCCAGTCGCGCCCCTCACCGAGTAGATCGTCGATATCCAGCGTGCGGAAGTTGGCACTGCCGGCCAGCGTGCCGGCGCCATCACCACCGGCGACCGCACCGCGCTGCACATCCACACCGGCCAGCAGGAAGGGATCGACATAGGCGAACGGACCGCCCGAGCCATGCCCGGCATTGTTGCGGAAGGTCTGGGTGACACCATCGATCATGGTGTTGACCCGGCCGGCACCGGTCATGCCGCGGATGTTGACCTGCAGGCCCGGCTGGCTGCGCGAATGGAAGCTGTGGGTGCCGGGCATCGAGCGCAGCAGGCTGTTGCCTTCCTGGCGTTCGGCCATCGCCACGCGCTCGCTGCCGACCGAGGGTGCAAAGCCATCGCGGGTGGCCGGTACATATTGGCTGGCACCGGCGCCCGGTGCCTGGCCGTGCGCGGTAGTGCCCTGTACCCGCAGCGGACCGGTGCGGCGGCTGCCATCGGCGTGTTCGGCCGGAGCCGGTTCCAGAGTGGCGCGGTGCGCATCGATGAAGCGCGGGCGCAGGCCGCTGCCGGCCAGCAGGCGCGACAGGGCCTGTGCATCGTCGAAGTCACCGCGCAGGGAAGGCGCGGCATGGCCGGCGGGCAGCGCCGCGCCGATGACCAGATCGACACCGGTCAGCCGGCTGTAGGCATCCAGCGCGGCCGCCAGCGGCTGTGCAGGTAGATCGTAGGTGCGGGTGGCGGCCTGCGCGTGGGCGTTGCCGGGCAGCAACGAGAGGGTGCTGGCACAGGCCAGCGACAGGGCGAGAACAAGGGGGCGGGGGGACAGCATCGGGGGCTCCAGGGGCTGACGCAGAGCGTCGTCATCCTGGGTAGACGCAGCCGCAGGCCGGATGTCAGGGTCCATCACGATGTTCCCCGCGCGGTGGCAGCCACACCTGTACGCCGTTGCCAAGACGCAGCACGCGCGCATGCAGTTGCGTGGCCAGCTGGTCGCGATTGTTGGCTGCACCGTCGGCACGGCCGAGCAGAGTGACCGGCTGCTGGCGCAGGCGCGCACCCACGATCCAAGTGTGCCCACCATGCCAGCGATCAAGGCCCTGGGTGACCTCGACCAGCGGTGCCGATACCCAATGCAGGCGCCGCTCGCGCCAGGCCAGGGCACTGCTGCCTGCGGTTGTCGTGGTTGCTGGCGCGTTTCCATTGAAGCGCAGCTGCTGACCCTCGCTGGCCTGCACGCTGGCGGTGCCGCTCTCCACGCGCACGCTGTGCTCGGTAACGGTGACCACGCTGCTGTTGCCCTGCACGGCAAGATCGAACGCGGTCCCCAGTGCAGTGACGGTGCCCTGTGATGTGTGTACCTGGAATGGCCGGTCGGCATCGGCAGCGACCTTGAACCAGGCCTGCCCCTTTTGCAGTTGCAGCTGGCGGCGTTGTGCGTCGACGCGCACGTGCACTTCGCTGCCCGGTGACAGCAGGACGTGCGAACCGTCTGGCAGGGCTTCATCACGGATCTCGCCGGCGGCGGTGCGCAGCACCTGCGCGGCAGGCGGCGATGCGTGGCGGCTGTACAGACCGAGTGCGCACAACAACAGCACCGCAATGCCGGCCTCGCGCAGGCGGCGGCGTCGCCGGTGTTGCTGCTGCCGCTGCAGGCTGGGCATCGCTGCACCCGCATGCCACAGCTGCTGCAGATGCTGGTACTGCGCGTCATGCCGCGGATCGGCCTGGCACCACTGCTCGAAAGCGTTCTCGTCGCGCTCACCGTCGTGGCCGTCGAGCCACCAACGTGCCGCTTCGCGCGCGATTGCGTCCTGGCTCATGCGCCGGGTACCTGCTGCAGGGCGACCAGGGCGCGTAACAGGTGGCCGTGCGCGGTCTGCCGGCTGATACCCAGTTGGCGGCCGATTTCGGCCAACGCCATCTGTTCCACCCGTGCCAGCAGGAAGACCTGGCGCGAACGGGGTGGCAGCGCGGCAATGACCGCATCAAGGTGGCGCAGCTGCTCGGCGTCGAGCAGACGTTGCTCCGGCAGTGGCGCAGGATCAGCAATGGCGAGCAGCTGCGCGTCATCCAGCGCCTCCTCGCGACGGCGCTGGCGTTGTCGGTAATGATCGGCGATCAGATTGTGGGCGACGCGGTACAGATACGCGCGGCCATTGCTCAGCAGGCCACTGGCGGCGACTTTGACGACACGCAGCCAGGTTTCCTGGACGACGTCATCGGCGTCGCTGCGTTGCGGGAGTTTTCGGCGGACATGGGCGTGCAGCGGCCGGTAATGGGCCGCGCACAGCTGCGCAACATCCGTCGGTTCGACAGGCGTGGACACGGGGCGGGCGACAACTGGGAAAGGGAACAGCCCGCGGCGGCAAGGGCAGCGGCTGCACCTTACAGCAAAAGAGAATCATTTGCATCTACGAATGTGGCATGGCACGCATGGCCGGCCTCGGTGTCAGCGCGGGCGATAGTCGCAGTGGATCTGCAGTGCTTCGGTCGGGTTGTGATGCAGTTCGAAGCCGCAATGCTGCAGGCTTTGCTTCACCCGCGCGACGGCTTCTGCATGGCGGGCGACGCGCAGCTCCTGCCAGCGCGGCGGGGTGAATACGCCCATGGGCAGCAGCCGCAGCCGCTTGCCGTGGAGGATCAGTGATACATCGATATGACGACCATCGATGTCGTGGCCATTGGCGCCGAAGATGGCATCGATCTCATCGCGGCGCTGTGGGTAGCAGGTGCTGAACACCGCAATTCCTAGCCGTCGCACTGCGCGGCGGAAGCCACCGAGGCGGCTGTGGCTGGGTTCGAAGCCACGGGTGAGCAGCAGGCGCAGCCCGGCAGGCAGCATTGCCTGCGCGTCGAGCAGGCGTTGCAGTACCTCTTCTTCCAGTTGGATGCGGGTGGAGGGCCAGCGCGGGGCGATGAGCAGTCCGTGGTGGTTGCCGCGTTGCAGGGTCAGCATCCGTGAAGCTTCGCACGCGGCCGAACAGCCGGGGTAGTGCCGGCCGCTGGCCGGCAGATTCGGATGCCGGCCAGCGACCGGCACTACCATCGTCGGATCAGATGTCGCGGTACTGGATCTGCGAAGCCAGCACGCGCAGGCCGTCGGCATTGCTGGACAGGATGCGCTCTTCGCCAACCCCTTTCTGCCGTTTCAGCTGGAAGCCCTGATCGGCGGGCAGCTGCGCGGCGATGGCGTCCATGCGCTGCAGGGCATCGGGGCCGCTGCAGTCGAAGTGGCCCCAATAGGCGCCATCGCGGTGGATCTGCAGTCGGTAGTTCATCGCGGCATCTCCGGCAGGTCCTGCAGCCAGTGGTCGAACATCGCGGTGGCTGCGGCTGCCAGTGGTGCACCATAGCGACGCGCCTGTGCACGTAGGTCATTCGGATCGATGCCGGCGTGGGCCAGCTCCAGCGTGTGGCCGATCAGCCAACGTTCGAACTGGCGCGCGTCCAGTTCCGGATGGCATTGCAGCCCCAGTGCATGGTGGCCGATGGCGAAGGCCTGGTGGCGGCAGCCGGGCGTGCTGGCCAGGCGGCGTGCACCGGCCGGAAGCTCGAAGGCTTCACCGTGCCAGTGCAGTACCGGGATGCCCTGCAGGGCCTGCAGCGGTGAACGCTGGCCTTCATCGGTGAGCAGCAGTGGCGAAAAGCCGATTTCCTTGCCGCCACTGGGAGTGACACTGGCACCGAGTGCACGCGCCATCAGCTGTGCACCCAGGCAGATGCCCAGGGTCGGCCGCTGCTGCTGCAGGCGGTGCTGCAGCAGGGTGATGCTCTCGGCCAGGAATGGATAAGTGTCTACATCGTTGACACTGATCGGCCCACCAAGCACCACCAGCAGGTCGGCGGCGGCGGCCGGATCGAGCGTATCGATACCGGCCTGCAGCACCTGCAGCTGCCAGCCCTGCGCCAGCAGCAACGGTTGCAGGGTGCCGAGGTCTTCGAAAGCCACGTGTTGCAGAACGACCGCGTACTTCATGCCGGGCCTCCACTGCTCGGCCAGTAGAAGCTGTCGGGGGTGGCACGTGCACCAAAGATGGCCTGGCCGACGCGGACCACGGTGGCACCTTCCTCGATGGCCACTTCGAAATCACCGGACATGCCCATCGACAACTGCGTCAGGTCCAGGCCGGGCGGGGCGGTGCGTTGCAGCTGGTCGCGCAGTTCGCGCAGGCGCACGAAGCAGGCACGCACGCGCTCGACCTCGGGGGTGAAGATGGCCAGGGTCATCAGGCCACGTACGCGCAGGCGATCGAATGCCGGCAGCTGCTGTACGAAAGCCTCGACAGCATCGGGTTCCAGACCGTACTTGCTGGGTTCGGCGGACGTGTTGACCTGCACGAACACATCCAGCGTGCGGTCTTCCAGCTGCAGGCGCTGCTGCAGTGCCTCGGCAACGCGCAGGCTGTCCAGCGCCTGGAATTCGCTCGCGAAACGCGCGACGTAGCGCGCCTTGTTGGTCTGCAGATGGCCGATCACCGACCAGTGCACGCCAAGGTCAGCCATTGTCTCGGCCTTGCGCTGTGCTTCCTGCACCTTGTTCTCGCCGAGTTCGTGGCAGCCAGCGGCCACCGCCATGCGGATGCGGGCGTCGTCGACGGTCTTGCTGACCGGCAGCAGGCGCACGCTGGCCGGGTCCCGGCCGACGCGGGTGCAGGCATCGGCGATGCGTTGGCGCACCGTGACCAGGTTGGCGGCGATCTGTTCAACGGACTGGGCGACGGGCCAGTCGGCAGCGGCAAGGGGCATTCGGGCACCTCCAATGCAGGGTGGCCAGGGTGGGATACACTGGCACAGGACAAGGTATATTTTGGCATAGGACAAAATGAAAATCACCGGGCATAGCGCCGAGTCGATCTTCGACAGCATCCGCGACGGCGTCGGCAAGGGCCGCCTGCCGGCCGGCAGCGTGCTGCCGCCGGTGCGTGAGCTGGCCGAGCAGCTGGGGGTGAACCGCAACACCGTGGCCGCTGCCTACAAGCGCCTGGATGCGGCGGGCCTGGCCAGTACGGCCGGTCGCCGTGGCACGGTGGTGCGTGGCCTGCCGCCGACGCTGGCGCGCGAGGGCAGTACGCCGGGGCTTGCCCTGCAGGATCTGGCCGGTGGCAACCCGGATCCGCGTCTGTTGCCCAACCTGCGCCTGGCCCCGGCTGCACCACGGCTGTATGGCGTGGGCACGGTCGACCCGGGATTGCAGGCGCTGGCGCGGGCCTCGATGGATGCGGACTGCCCCGAGGGCTATGCGCTGGAACTGACCCATGGTGCGGTCGACGGCATCGAACGCCTGCTGGCGGCGTGGCTGCTGCCGGGGGATCGCATCGCGGTAGAGGATCCCTGCTTCCTCGGCAGCCTCAACGTGCTCAACGCTGTGGGCCACGTGCCGTTGCCGGTGGCGGTGGACGCGCATGGCATGCAGGTCGAATCGCTGCGTGCGGCGCTGGAGGCCGGTGCACGCGCGGTGCTGCTGACCCCGCGGGCACACAACCCGACCGGCGCCAGCCTGGATGCGAAGCGGGCACGGGCGTTGCGCCAGTTGTTGGCGGCCTACCCGCAGGTGGCGGTGCTGATCGACGATCACTACGCGCTGCTCTCGCAACAGGTGTATCACTCGGTGCTGCCACTGGATGGCCGGCGCTGGGCGCTGCTGCGCTCGCTGTCCAAACCGCTTGGCCCGGACCTGCGGCTGGCCTGGTTGGCCTGCGATGAAGAGACCGCGATGCGGTTGCGGCTGCGATTGGCGTCCGGTACCGGCTGGGTCAGTCACCTGCTGCAGGATGCGGCGACCTCGGTGCTGTCGTCGGCAACGCAGCGGGCGAAGATCGCTTCGGCAGGTGAGCGTTACCAGCAGCGCCTGCGCTCGCTGCAGGAGTTGCTGCATGCGCGTGGCGTGCCGACACCGTTGCCGATGGAAGGATTGAACTTGTGGCTGCCGTTGCAGGCGGACAGCCATCCGCAGGTGTTGGCGCTGGCCGCGCGCGGATGGCATGTGCGTGCAGGCGAGGTATTCGCGGTGGCTGCACCGGGACATGGCCTGCGCATCACCTGTGCAGCACTGGGTACGGCGCAGCTGCGGCAGCTGGCCGATGACCTGGCGGCGGTGTGCGGCCTGTAGCGTCGAGCCATGCTCGACTTTGCTTCGCCTTTGTAGAGCCGAGTCATGCTCGGCTGTTGTTGGTAGAAGCAGTCGAGCATGGCTCGACTCTACAAAAGCAGATCAGGGCGCGGCGTTGGCGCCGGGGCGCACGTAGTAGGACTGGCCGCTGTCATCGACGAACATCAGCTCCGGCTTGCCCTGCCAGGAGGTGAGCATGGCGCCGGTGTTGTTCTGGTGCTTGACCATCAGGCTGGCGCCGCGGTCCGGGTTGGCCACCACCTTGAACACTTCGGTGGTGCCGGTGGCATCGTCCAGGGTCAGCAGGGCTTCGCCGCCGCGGTCGCTGGTGCCGTAGCCGCCGCGTTCGGAACCATCGGGACCGAGCAGGATCAGGCCTGACAGGGCGGTGGCACGCGGTCCCTGGGTGCGGCCCTGGCTGAGCGGATCGGGAACCGGTGCGCCGAGGATCACCCGCGGTTGGCCGTTTGCATCGTGGATGACCAGACCGCGTGCTTCGATGATGCGTTGTGGCGATTGGCTGCGATGCAGGCTCCAGGCGGTCCAGCCGGAAACAAGCAGGGCAAGGGTCGAGACCAGCAGGGTGGTCAGCAGCAGTGCACGGGGCATCGGGTCGTCCTTCCTTGGATGTGCCGACGATAGCGGATGCGGACCAGCAATGGCCAGTTCGTTGTGTGACGTTGTGTATCGTCAGTGGAAATCGCGGCTGTGGCTGCGTAGTCCCTGCAGCAGCTCATCCAGGCAATGCATGCGCTGCACGATGACATGCTGCACGCCATCGACGCGCTCCAGGCGGCCATCGATCTGCATCAGCTGGGTATCGACCAGCACCCGGTGCTGGCGATCGGCCAGGTGCCGCCAGACCACGGCGTTGACCATGCCAGTCTCATCTTCGAGCGTGAGGAAGGTGACGCCACTGGCGGTCTGCGGGCGCTGGCGCATGCGTACCAGGCCGGCGATGCGCACGCGACGGCCATGGCCATGCCCGGACAGTTGTGCAGCGTCCAGGCAGCCTCGGCTGCGCAGTTGCGCACGCAGGAACGAGATCGGATGGCGGCCAAGGGTGGTGCCGGTGCTGCGATAATCGGCCTGCATGTCGTCCCACGCGCTGGGCAGGGGCAACGGCACGCGGGCTTCGGCGGTGGCGCGGGCCTGGTCGAACAACGGCAGCCGGTTTTCCACGCCGGAGATGTCCCAGCGTGCACGATGGCGATGGCCGCTGAGCCCACGCAGTGCACCGGCATCGGCCAGCAGGCCCTGCTGGCGGCGGTCCAGTGCGGTGCGCTGGCACAGGTCGCCGACATCGTCGAACGGGCGCCGCGCACGTTCGCGCATGATGGCCTGCACGGCGGGCTCGTTGCAGCCATCGACCAGGCGTAGACCGAGCCGTATCGCTGCCGGCCCTTTACTGAAATCCAGGGTGCAGTCCCAGTCGCTGTGGCGCACGTCCACCGGCAGCACGTGGATGCCATGCCGGCGCGCATCCTGCAGCAGCTGGTCGGGGCTGTAGAAACCCAGTGGCTGGCTGTTGATCAGGCTGGCGGCGAACGCGGCCGGGTGGTGGCACTTCAGCCAGCAGCTGGCATAGGTCAGCAGGGCGAAACTGGCGGCATGGCTTTCCGGGAAACCGTAATCGCCGAAGCCCTTGATCTGCTCGAACAGGTGCTCGCCGTATTCGCGGCTGAAGTTGTTTTCCATCATGCCAGCCAGCAGCTTTTCGCGGTGCGGTTCCAGGCCGCCACGGCGCTTCCAGGCGGCCATTGAGCGGCGCAGTGCATCGGCTTCACCGGGTTTATAGCCGGCCGCTTCCACCGCCAGCTGCATCACCTGTTCCTGGAACAGTGGTACGCCCAGGGTGCGTGCGAACACGCGCTCCAGTCGCGCTGGATAGAGCGGGTTGTCCGGATCATTCAACGCATCCGGGCCTTGTTCGCGCAGGATTCGTCGGCGTTCCAGGTAGGGGTGGACCATGTCGCCCTGGATCGGGCCGGGGCGCACGATCGCGACTTCGATCACCAGATCGTAGAAATTGCGCGGTTGCATGCGGGGCAGCATCGCCATCTGTGCGCGCGATTCGATCTGGAACACGCCGATGGTGTCGGCGGCGCAGATCATGTCGTAGGTGGGTTTGTCGTCATCCTCGATCGCATCCATGCGTCCACTGTGCAGGCCATGCTGCTTCAGCATCGCCAGGCACTTGCGGATGGCGGTGAGCATGCCCAGCGCCAGGCAGTCGACCTTCATCAGGCCGGTGGCATCCAGATCGTCCTTGTCCCATTGGATGACGGTGCGGTCGGCCATCGCCGCGTTCTCCACCGGCACCAGGGTCGACAGCGGGTGCTCGGAAATCACGAAGCCGCCCGGGTGCTGCGACAGGTGGCGCGGGAAGTCGATCAGCTCGGCGGTCAGCGCCAGCAGCCGCCGCATCAGCGGTGTTTCCGGATCGAAGCCGCGCTCGCGCAGGGTCTCCGGCAGCGGTACGTGGCCGCCCCAATGGTCCATCGCCGCGCCCAGCTCGTTGACCTGGTCCATCGGCAGGCCCAGCGCGCGGGCGACATCGCGGATCGCGCTGCGGCCGCGGTAGCTGATTGCCACCGCAGTCAACGCGGCGCGTTCGCGGCCATAGCGGTTGAACACGTACTGCAGTACTTCCTCGCGGCGCTCGTGCTCGAAGTCGATGTCGATATCCGGTGGTTCATCGCGCTCGGCGGAGATGAAGCGCTCGAACAGCAGGTTGCTGCGCGCCGGATCGATTTCGGTCACGCCCAGCACGAAGCACACCGCGGAGTTGGCCGCCGAGCCACGGCCCTGGCAGAGGATGTCCTGGCTGCGCGCGAAGCGCACGATGTCCTGCACAGTGAGGAAGTAGGAGGCGTAGTTCTTCTGCTTGATCAACGCCAGTTCGTGCTCGATCTGCGTGCGTTGCGCCGCTTTGATGCCGCCTTTCCAGCGCCACGGGATGCCGCGTTCGACCAGCACGCGCAGCCAGCTGTCCGGGTCGTGGCCTTCGGGCACCAGCTCGCGAGGATAGGTGTACTGCAGCTGCTCCAGGGTGAAATGGCAGCGCTCGGCGATGTGCAGGGTCTCGGCCAGCAGGGCAGGTGGGTACAGCTGGGCCAGTGCGGTGCGCGGGCGCAGATGGCGCTCGCCGTTGGGAAACAGGCGCCAGCCGGCTTCGGCCACGCTGCAACGGTGGCGGATCGCGGTCAGCGTGTCCTGCAGGGCGCGGCGGCGTCGCACGTGCATGTGCACATCGCCACTGGCGACCAGCGGCAGGCGGTGACGTTCGCCGAAGGCCTGCAGCTGCTGCAGGCGGCGTGCGTCGTCGTGTTCGTGGTGCAGTTCCACCGCCAGCCATAGCCGATCATCGAAGCCGGCGCGCAGCAGTTCCAGATCGGTGGCCGCCGGTTGCCGGTCCAGCCACAGGCACAGCAGGCCGTTGGGCAGGCTGAGCAGATCGTCGCGCAGGCAGCGGTACTCGCCCTTGGCCGCGCGCCGCCGGCAGGTGGTGATCAACTGGCAGAGCCCGGCATAGGCGGCCTGGTCGGTGCACAGCAGGGCCAGCTTCGGCCCATCCTCGACCTGGAATTCGGCGCCGATGATCAGCGCCACGCCATGCGTCTTCGCTGCCTGCCAGGCGCGCACGATGCCGGCCAGCGAGCATTCGTCGGTGATCGCCAGTGCCTGGTAACCCTGGCCGGCGGCGCGCGCGAACAGTTCTTCGGCGATCGAGGCGCCGCGCTGGAAACTGAAGGCCGACAGGCAGTGCAGTTCGGCGTAGCCGGGCAGTTCGCTGTGCATGGCGGCTCAGCCGAACCAGCCGTGCAGCATCCACGGCGCCTGCGGATCGTTGCGCTCACGGAAAGCCCAGCCGCGCTGGCCGTGTGCGGTTTCCACCACGTAGTAGTCGCGGCGCGCGTCGGCCTGGTCCCACCAGCCCGATTCGATCCGCTCCGGTCCGGTGACGATGCGCAGCCGCGGATCACGCAGCGGTTGCGGGGTGTCCAGCAACCAGCCGGGGCGCAGCGGCCAGTACGACGGAGGCTTGGCCGGCGGCTGGGTGCCACTGGCGCGTTCGGGGCGATGGTCGGCCTGCACCGCCAGCGGCTGCACGGCGTCATCGCCCAGCCGCGCGCGCAGGCGCTCGCGCAGCTGGTTCCAGGGCATCGCCTGTGCCGGTCGGGTATCGAACAGGTCACGCGCGGCGGGCACGAACGGTGGCAGCTGCTCGGCCTGCAGGCGCAGTGCGCGGCTGCCGGCCGGCAGGGCGAACGCTTCCATGCGGTTGCGTGCGATCTCGAACAGCAGCGCGGGATCGCGCTCGGGCGCCAGCAGGCCGATGGTCAACACGCTGGCTGGCAGCAGGTCATGCTCGAAATGCAGGTCGAAGCGCTGCACGCCGCCATCGCGCGAACACAGGAACGCAGCCAGGTCCAACAGCAGGCGACGCAGCGGGAACAACAGGGCCTGGCTGGATTCGATCTCGTACTCGAATTCGATGCGTGCATCGAAACGGTCCGGTGGCTGGTAGTAGCGCAGCGGCGCAGTGGGTAGCCCACGCAGTGCATCCAGCTGCTGCAGCACCTCGGGGGCGAAGCGCCGGGCCAGGCTGTCGCGCGGCAGCTGGAGCACCGGGCCCAACGTGCGCAGGCCGGAGCGGCCGAGCACGGTCACCGCGTCGCTGGGCAGGCCGCAGCGCGGCAACGGCAGTTGTGCCAGTGCCGCTGGAAGCTGCTGCGCATCGATGCCGAGGCCGTCGTGGACGTTGGCCAGCACGCGCGCGGCATGCGCGGTCGGCGCGGCCACCAGACGGTGGCGAAAACCCAGCTCATGCAGTTCACCGCGCAGGCGCTTCTGGATCGTCAGCCAGTCACCGAACAGGGCACGACTGGCGCCGATCTCCATGACCAGCGCATGCGGGAAGTCGAGGCTGACCTGCGAGCTGTAGGCATAGGCCCAGCTGGCCAGCAGCTGGCGGGTGTGCTGTTCGGCGGTGGGATCGTAGTCGTGCAGGTGCATGTCCTGCACCAGTACCTGCGCGGCCGACAGCAGCATGCCCGGGCGCAGTCCCACCGCACGGGCGGCAGGACTGACCGCACGCAGCACGCGACGCTGCGCCGGCCCCTGCAGCAGCACCAGCGGCCGCTGCGGGTCCGGCTGCAGGCGCAGCACGCTGTCCAGCGCCAGCTGCGGCAACAACAGGCAGGCCCAGTGCATGGCGCGGCCTCAGTGGGCGATGGCCAGCGGCAACGGCTGCGCCGGCGGCAGCCCGCCACGGCACTTCAGTACCCGTACCTGGCCGTGGTCGAGCTGCAGGCGCAGGCTGGCCGGGGAGGGATTGCGCGCCGCCTGCGCCTCGCGGAACACGAAACCCAGGCACTGGCCGCTGTCGGCAGCCACCTGCAGCCGGCGCAGTGAGCGGTCATCGGCCTGGTGTGGCCAGCACAGCACCGCCGCGCAGGCGGCGGAGCGCAGGCACTGTTCGGTGGCCCATAGGGCCTGTTTCGGTGTGGCGTGGATGATCTGCAGCTGGGCCAGGTCCAGTCCGGCCGCTGCCCAGGCTGGGGCATGCGGGCGATAGGGTGGGGCGACCAGCACGATCGGACGGTCGCGCTGGCTCAGCTTGGCCAGCGCCGGCCAGACCAGCGCCAGCTCACCCACCCCGGGCGCCGCCTGCAGTACCTCGCACAGCCCGCTGGCCGGCCAGCCGCCGCCGGGCAGGCGTGCGTCCAGTGCCGGGTGGCCGCTGGCCAGGTGGTCACTGGCCGGTCCCTGGCGGGCCGGGCCACGCCACAGCTGGCGGCCATCCAGCAGCCGGTCGAGGGCGACGACGGCACCCATCAGCCGGTCCTCCTGGGGAGGCGCCGGGCGAGCTGGAAACGGCAGGAATGGGCGGAAACAGCGGGCATGGCGCGAGTATCGACGGGCCGGTATCAGGGGCTGAGACCGGACATGCTACTCGCCTTGTGAGTAGAATTACTAATGAAATCGGAGGGTCGGGTTTCAGGTTGCTGAAGGGGTAAAGCATCCACGCATGGCGTGGATCTACTGGACAGAGCCCCGGTGAATCCATGCCGCAGCTCGGTAGATCCACGCCATGCGTGGATGGGAGAACGGTGCCGACCCAGGTCGGCACCTGCCCCGCCGGCGACCATCCAAATCGGCCGTTTCGCTCGCCGGGCATGGCCCGGCGCTACCCAGGCCGTGGCCCGCGTTTCCCGGTCAGGGGCGGACCGGCAACGCGACCGGGCGCAGCGGCGCGGCATCGCCGCCACGGATCTTCAGCGGGCCGCCGATGAAGGCGAACTCGTAGACCTTGTCGCGGGCCAGTTCGTCCAGCGCCACCAGCTCGATGATCGGCGCGCCCTGCTGGGCCAGCAGGTAGGTGTGCAGCGGCACGTAGTCGTCAGACACCTCCGAGGGGAAGGTCTCGAAGCTGAGGTTGTCGGCGCCGACGATCATCGCGCCGCTGTCCTCCACCAGGAAGCGCGCCGCGTCCAGACCCATGCCCGGCGGGTTGGCCATGTAGGCCTTGGGCTGTTCGAACAGGCGCATGCGGCCGGTGCGGATCAGCACCACGTCGCCCTGCTGCAGTTTCACCTTCTGGCGTGCCAGCGCATCCTTCAGGTCCTGGCGGGTGACGCGGTAGCTGTCCGGCAGCATGTCCACGCCCTTGGCGGCGGCCACGTCGATCAGCACGCCACGCGCGATCAGCGGTGGGAATTTCTCGATGCCGGTGACATTCCAGCCACGGTCGCCGAGGTGCTTGTCGGCCTCGAAGCCGTTCCAGATCTTTCCATGGATGCCGAAGTGGTTCAGTGCATCGATGTGGGTGCCGGTGTGGCTGTACATCGAGAACGCGGTGCCGGTGTAGCTGCGGGTGAGGTTCATGGTTTCGCCCACGCCCATCGGATCATCCATCACCGTGCCGCGCGGGGTGTGGGTCATCCAGAACTGGTAGTGCGGGTCGCCGGCATCCTGCCAGCTGGGCATGCCGACGTAGTATTCGGTGGCCAGGTCATAGGCCTTGCCGCCGCTGACCCGCGACAGGATCGCCGCACGCGAGGCCTCGGTGATCAGGTTGAGGCGGCCGATCTCGTCCTTCGGCCCCCAGGGGCTGGTACCGACCTGCTGGCCGGAGGGAACGCGTTCGTGCGCGGACACGGTGCTGGAAGCGGCGGTGCCGGCCAGCAGCAGGGCCAGCGCGGTGGCCAGGGTACGTGGGGTCATGGGGAGTCTCCTTGTGGGGTGAGGGATGGTGCGGCTCAGGCCGCGACCAGGTGCGACAGGGCCTGGCGCAGGTGTGGCAGCGGCAGGGTCTGCAGGCGCAGGCCGTTTCCGCCGATCACGGTGGGAATGGAACGGATGCCGAGGGCAGCGGCTTCGGCACGATCGGCCTGCACGTGCTGGCGTACTGCGTCGCTGCGCATGTGGTCAGCGAAGGCGCCACGTGGATGGCCCAGCGATTCGGCGATATCCAGCAGTACTTCGGCGTCGCCGATGTTGCGGTGCTGGTGCAGGTGCGCCCACTGCACGGCATCGAACATCGCGCCATGGGCGTCGTTGCCACCGAGCATGCCGGCGGCCTGGCAGGCCAGTGCGCCGAGCCAGCCGGACGGATACTCGAAGTCCTGTGCGCGCATGCCTTCGATATCGATGCGCGCGGTGTCTTCATGCGCGGCGCAGTCGGTCCAGTGGCGCAGGATGATCGCCTTGGCGCGCTCCATCGAGCCGAACACCTCGACCATCTGCGCGCGCGAGTCCTGCAGCACGAAGCTGCGGTGGCGCACCTGGATGCCGAGTTCGGCCGAGACCTGCTGCAGGCGCGGGGCCAGCACGAAGCACCAGCCGCAGACCACGTCGTGGAAGAAATCGACCACCGGCGCTGCGGTGGCGGGGGAAGGAACGGAAGACATCTGCCTGCCATCGGTGAGAGGGGAGGCGGCAGATTAGGCAGCGCGGCGTGGCTGAAACAGCACGCCGCGGGCAGCTCAGTTTTCGCTGGCGGTTACGAATCCAGCCCGGCGCAGCCGGGCAGCTCGGCGTGCAGGAAATCGATGAAGGCGCGTACCTTGGGCTGCAGGTGGCGCGACGTGGGGTAGACCGCATGCACGAAGCGCGGCGGATAGCGGTGGTCGGGCAGCACCTGCTGCAGTTCGCCACGGGCCAGCGCCGGTGCCGCCAGGAACGAGGGCAGGGCGCCGATGCCCATGCCGGCCACCAGCAGGTCGCGCAGCAGCAGGCTGTTGTTGACGGTGACGCGCGCCGGCAGGGTGATCGTCACCTGGCCATCGGGGCCGAGCAGCGGCCAGCTGCCGGGCGAGTCGGACAGGCTGTAGGCCAGCACGCTGTGTGCCTGCAGATCGTCCACCGCCTGCGGTGCCGGATGCTGCCGCAGGTAGGACGGGGCGGCGCACAGCACCTGCTGCAGCGACGCCAGCCGGCGCGCCACCAGGCGTGAATCATCCAGTTCGGCACGCAGCCGCAGCGACACATCGAAACCCTCACCGACGGCATCGAGCAGGCGGTCTTCCATCACCAGGTCCAACGACAGCTGCGGATGCTGCTGCAGGAAGCGTGGCAACAGCGGTGACAGCGTGCTCAGCGCGAACGACTGCGGTGCATTCACGCGCAGGCGTCCGGCCACGTCGCCGCGCTGTTCAGCGATGCCGCGTTCCAGCGCCTCCAGCTCGTCGAGCAGGCGGCAGCATTCGCGGTAATAGGCGTGGCCGGTCTCGGTCAGGCTCATGCGCCGCGTGGTCCGCTGCAGCAGTACCACGCCCAGATGCGCTTCCAGCGTGCGCAGCTGCTTGCTCAGGCCGGCGGGCGACATGCCCAGGTCTTCGGCAGCGCGGGCCAGCCCGCCGCGTTCGACGATACGGCGGAAGGCACGCATCAGGTTGAAGGAATCCATGCTGGCCCCGGGCGCAATGAGGGCGCCATTGTAGATCCACATCACGCGCCGGGTAGTAGATCCACGCCGTGCGTGGATGTGGGAAACGCGGTGCCGACCAAGGTCGGCGTCTACCAGGTGCGCGCGGGTTGCGCCGTTTGTTCAAGCCGCCAACCCGCATGCCACGCCAGCATGCAGGCCCCTCACTTTCCGGGTTGCCCATGAAGCACTGGATGCTCCGCCTGTATGCCCCGCTGTTCCTGCTGGGTTTCGTTGCCACTGCCGCCGTCTGGGTCGGCCACTGTCACGGTGATCCGTTGTGGCTGCTGGCCTTGCTGGCGGCCGCCATCGCGGTCTCGTTCGACGCCGAGCGTGCCTGGCCGTACGATCCCGCGTTCAACCACGACCACGGCGACAGCCTGCGTGACACCCTGCATGCACTGGTCAACGAAAGCCTGAACTTGCTGTCGATCGCCGCGGTGCCGCTGCTGGCGGCAATCATTCCGTGGCAGCTGTGGCCGCTGCAATGGCCATTCGTACTGCAGGTACTGTTGGCCATCGTCTGCGCCGACCTTGGCATCACCCTGGTGCACTACGCCAGCCATCGCATCGGCTGGTTGTGGCGGCTGCATGCGGTGCATCACAGCGTCACCCGAATGTACGGCTTCAACGGCCTGATGAAACACCCACTGCACCAGGCGGCCGAAGCAGTGGGCGGCGTACTGCCGCTGCTGCTGTTGGGCCTGCCGATGCCGGTGGCTGCGGTGCTGGCCTTCGCCATTGCCATCCAGCTGCTGCTGCAGCACTCCAACGTGGACATGCGTCCCGGCGTGCTGGGCCGGGTGATGGCCTGGGCGCCGCTGCACCGCTTCCACCACATGCGTTACGGCACCGCTGGCGACGTCAACTTCGGCCTGTTCCTGACCGTCTGGGATCACCTGCTGGGGACCGCCTTCGATGCGCCGGGCTATCGGCTGCAGCAACGCGATCTCGGTATCGGTAGCCAACCGGACTATCCGCGCGATTATCCGGGGCAGCTGCTGGCGCCGTTCCGCGAGCTGCCGCATGGCGAGGTGCCGGAGCTGCCGGAAGGTCTGCGCAGGCGCGAATGATCGAACATGTCAGGCCGCGTGCAGCTGCAGGCCCTGCAGCTGCGCGGCACCGATGCCGAACATGCGGCGCAGGCTGCGCGACAGATGGGCCAGATCGGCGAATCCAGCGGCATGCGCACTGTCGGTCAGGCTTTGTCCGCGCAGATGATGCATGAGCGCGTTGCGCAGCCGTTGCCACAGCACCCAGCCGCGCAGGGTCACTGCCAGATCGGACTGGAAACGCCGGTGCAGCTGGCTGGTCGACAGGTGCGCCGCTTCGGCGATATCGGCGGCTGGTACCGGGCCAGGCAGGTGCTGGACGATACGGGCCAACGCCGCCTGCACGCGACGATCCAGCGGTTGCGGGCGGCTCAGCCGTGGCAGCCAGTCGCGCAGCTCCAGCGCGTTGCCCGGCAGCGCGTGCAGGTGCTGCTGGATCTGTGCGGGATCGGCATGCGCCGGCTCGAGGAACACCGTGCAGCCCGCTTCCGGCGCCGACAGGATCGCGTGCGTCTGGAAGGAGGGCAGCCACAGCCGTTGGCCCTGCTGCCGTACGCCATCGACCTCGACCTGCCAGGGCGTACCGTCGCTCAACAGCAGTTGATGGGCGTAGTGCGCGTGCGCGGCGCTGTCACCGGCATGACCGTGAAGCACGGCGGCGTGCGCATCCAGCAGCAACGTGCCATTCCAGGGTAGGGCGGGGGAGGACATGGAGGGATTGTAGATCCACGCCATGCGTGGATGACTTGCACCCGGTGCCCCAAGACCGCTATCCACGCATGGCGTGGATCTACTGAGGTGTGGCGTGCGCCCTCACCGCCCGTGCGGGTCGGGCCGGTGATGCACGTACTCGACCACGGTGCCATCGGGATGCACCGCATTGAAGGCCGCCCCGGTCGGTACCACCTGCAACGGGAAGATGATCTCGGCGCCAGCCGCGACCAGTTTGTCGTGATAGGGCCGAACGTCGTCGACCAGCAATGTCCCCGTGGTTGAGGTGAACGGCGCCAGCGCCTCATCGCACCCTTCGATCAGCAGGAATGCACCGACCATGGCCAGGCGTAATCCGGCCTCCGGAAACGGGAACCCCGCATCGGCCACCACGCCCTGCAGCTGCTCGTAGAACGCCACGCTGCGTTCCAGCTCGCCCGGGGCCACGAACACCCGGATCAGCACGCGCGGCGCGCGCTGGCTGGACGTATCGCAGCGGTCGCGCCAGAGATGATCGAAGTCGCGATGTACGGTCATGGGCTCGGTTCGTGGCCAGGGATCTCCATTATCGGTAGCGCCGCGCGGTGCGCTGATGACCGCCGGTGATGGCCTGATAACCGCGGGCCAGGTTGCCCCTGTGACTTAGGTCCTGTTGACAGGTGTGAACGCCCTCGCACAATCTTCACAGGATTGGGTCGCCCTGCGCGGCCCGGGCAGGCAGGTTGTCACGCCGGGAGGAGGGTCCCGCGCGCAGACCGGCCCGTCCTTCGGCCTGCGGGACGTTGCCTGGCAACCCCTGCGCGGCATGAACGCTGCACCCTTCGGCGGCACTTTCCCTGGACCGATTGCCTTGGCAACGGAATTACGCTCGCCGATGAAAACGTTTACAAAGCCGCTCACCCTGTCCCTGGCCCTGTCTGTCGCACTGGCCGCCCCGGCCTGGGCCGACCCCGCCGCGTTCACTGTGCTGACCCTGGAGCAGGCCCCGACCGCCGAGGCGATGCCGGCCCTGGCCGCCCAGCTGAAGACCCTGCAGGTGGACGCGGTCAGCGTGCGCCAGGTGCAGCGCGGCATCGGCCAGGTCGACCCGCTGCAGGTGCTGGCTGATGGCCTGGGCTACCAGTACCGCTTCATTGCTGCGGGCAAGGACGATGGCCAGACCCAGCGCGGCCAGGCCGTGCTGACCCGGCTGCCGATCGCCGCTGAATCCGGTCCGGACCAGCCGGGCCTGAATTACCTGCGCTTGGACGATGGCCGCCACACCGTGGCGGTCTACACCGATGCCGGCGCAGGTGCCACGCAGCTGCCGGCGCTGGTCACCCGTTCGCGGTTGGGCGCACCGGCGGTGCTGCTCGGCGCGGTGGCCGGTGAATCGGCCAAGGCCGCAGGTTTCGATCCGGCGCGTGTGGCGCTGGAAGCCGATGCCAGCTACTTCAGCGACGGCTTCCAGGCCGCCAGCAGTGCACCGTTCAAGGTGGAAGGCAGCACCCTGCGCGCCACCCTGTTGACCCTGGGCTATGCCGCCGACAAGCACGGCGACACGCCGTGGATGGACACCACCCTCAATGCCGATGCGCGCGCCGCACTGCTGCTGAAGGCGATGACCGAGGACGAGAAGTTCCAGATGCTGCACAGCTACTTCGGGCTGGGCAAGGATGGTGGCAAGTTGCCGGAAGGCGCGGTGGGTTCGGCCGGCTTCGTGCCGGAAGTGGCGCGCCTGGGCATTCCGTCGCAGCAGTCGGCCGATGCCGGTGTGGGCGTGACCAATCCGGGCGGCATCCGCCCGGGTGATTTCGCCACGGCCATGCCGTCGGGCCCGTCCACCGCGTCCACCTGGAATCGCGCTGTAGCCTTCGCCGGTGGTGCCACGATGGGCCGCGAGGCGTGGCAGCAGCGCTTCAACATCCTGCTGTCGGGCAGCGTCAACCTGCAGCGCGACCCGCGCAACGGCCGCAACTTCGAATACGCCGGTGAAGATCCGCTGCTGGCCGGTTCGATGGTCGGCGCGCTGATCCAGGGCGTGCAGAGCCAGCACGTGATCTCCTCGATGAAGCACTTCGCGCTGAACGACATGGAGACCCGTCGCAACTTCCATGACGTGCGCATCGGCGAACAGGCCATGCACGAGTCGGACCTGCTGGCCTTCGAGATCGCGCTGGAAGCCGGCCGCCCGGGTGTGGCGATGTGCTCGTACAACAAGATCAACGGCACCTACGGCTGCGAGAACGGCTACCTGATGAACCAGGTGCTGAAGCAGGAATGGAAGTTCCCCGGTTTCGTGATGTCCGACTGGGGCGGCGTGCACAGCGGTTCGAAGGCCGCGCTGGCCGGCCTGGACCAGCAGTCGGCCGGTGAAGTGTTCGACGCGGCGGTGTTCTTCGATGAGCCGCTGCGCCTGGCCGTGCATGGCGGCGTGGTGCCGATGGAACGCCTGAATGACATGGTGGCGCGCATCCTGCGCACGATGTTCCTGCATGGCAACTTCGATAATCCGCCGCAGCACCAGAAGGTGGATGCCGAGGCCGGTTTCGCCGTGGCACAGCGTACGGTGGAAGAGGGCAGCGTGCTGCTGCGCAATGAAGGCAACCTGCTGCCGCTGGCCGACAGCGTGAAGCGCATCGTCATCATCGGCGGCCATGCCGACAAGGGCGTGATCGGTGGTGGTGGTTCGTCGATGGTGGGCGTGACCGCCAAGGGCACCAACGCGGTGCCGGGCGTGCTGCCGACCACCTGGCCGGGGCCGGTGATCTTCCACCCGTCCTCGCCGCTGGAATCGCTGCGTGCGGCGCGTCCGGATGCAACCGTCGCGTATGTGGATGGCACCAATGCCGCCGCTGCGGCCAAGGCAGCCGCACAGGCCGACGTGGTCATCGTGTTCGCCACCCAGTGGGCCGCCGAATCGGTGGACCTGCCGGACATGCAGCTGCCTGACAACCAGGACGCGCTGATCTCGGCGGTGGCCAAGGCCAACCCGAAGACCGTGCTGGTGCTGGAAACCAATGGCCCGGTGCGCACGCCGTGGCTGGCGCAGGTGCCGGCGATGCTGCAGGCCTGGTACCCGGGCATCCGCGGTGGCGAAGGCATTGCCGCATTGCTGACCGGCCAGGTCAATCCGTCCGGCCGCCTGCCGGTGACCTGGGTGACGGACGAATCGCAGCTGCCACGCCCGCACATCGACGGTCTCGGCTTCAAGCCGGCCAAGCCGTTCGGTGATGTGTTCGATTTCGATATCGAAGGTGCCAACGTCGGCTACAAGTGGATGGCGGCCAAGGGCCTGACCCCGACCTTCGCCTTTGGCCACGGCCTGTCCTACACCTCGTTCGCCTATGAGAACCTGAAGGTGAGCGTGGAAGGCTCGCGCCTGGTCGCCAGCGTCGACATCCGCAACACCGGCAAGCGTGCCGGTGCCGATGTGGCCCAGCTGTACCTGAAGCTGCCGGCCGGCAGCACCACGCCGATCCGCCTGATCGGCTATGACAAGGTGGACCTGCAGCCGGGCGAACAGCGCCGCATCCGCATCGAAGCCGAGCCGAAGACGCTGGCTCATTACGATGCACAGGCGCGCCAGTGGAAGGTCGACGGCGGCACCTACCAGGTGCAGCTGTCGCGCAATGCCGCCGAGCCTCTGCAGACGGTGGACGTGCAGCTGGTGGAGCAGGTGCTGCGCTGATGCCTGAAGACACGGCCCGCACAGGGCCGTGTCTGAAAAAGGGGACGGAGGGGATTAAGTCGTTTATGCACTTACGACTTAATCCCCTC
>NZ_SRHZ01000005.1 GCF_004684085.1 Stenotrophomonas maltophilia | reverse complement strand
GCCGCTGGCCGGCGGTTCTGTGCAGTTGCCGGCCAGCGGCCGGCACTACCCCTTACGCTTCGCGCAGCACGGCCAGGGCAGCCAGCACCGCGTCCACTTCGGCTTCCAGCTTGAACAGCTCGCTCTGCAGCTGGTCGCCCTGCTCGGCCTGCTTGATCACCGCGATCAGCTGGCCCGCATCGCGCGGCGAATCGAAGCCTTCGCTCTGGACCAGCAGCGTGCCGTCACCGGCGGTCAACTTGAAGTAGAAACGGCCGTCCTTTTCGCGGTACTGCTTGAACAGCGGCGGTGCCACGCGGGCCACGCCGGCATCCTCGCTGGCGATGTCGCCAGCGGTGGAAAGGTCGCGCAGGCCCACGGCATGGCGCAGCTCTTCCAGCAGCGGTGCCGCCAGCTGCTCGCGCAGCTGCTGGCCACGGCGCTTGAGCAGCGCCTCGATCTTTTCCGGCTCGGCCATCAGCGCGTTGTAGCGCTCGCGCAGCGGCGACAGTTCGCTGTCGATGCGTTCGAACAACTGCTGCTTGGCGTCGCCCCAGCTGATGCCGGCAGCGAAGGCCTTGGCGAATTCAGCGGTCTGTTCCGGGGTGGCGAACGCCTGGTACATCTGGAACAGCGCCGAGCCTTCGGTGTCCTTCGGCTCGCCGGGTGCGCGCGAGTCGGTCAGGATCGAGAACACCAGCTTCTTCAGCTCCTCGCGCGGCACGAACAGCGGAATGGTGTTGTGGTAGCTCTTGCTCATCTTGCGGCCGTCAAGGCCCGCCAGCGTCGCCACCTGCTCGTCGATCACCACGTCCGGCAGCGGGAAGTACTCCTTGCCGTACACGTGGTTGAAGCGCTGGGCGAAATCGCGCGCCATCTCGATGTGCTGGATCTGGTCACGGCCCACTGGTACCTGGTTGGCCTTGAAGATGAGGATATCGGCGGCCATCAGCACCGGGTACATGAACAGGCCGGCGCTGACGCCTGCGTCCTCGTCCACGCCTTCCTCGCGGTTCTTGTCCACCGCCGCCTTGTAGGCGTGCGCGCGGTTGAGGATGCCCTTGCTGGCGATGGCAGTCAGGAACCACATCAGCTCGGTAGTCTCGCGGATGTCGCTCTGGCGGTAGAACCACACGTGTTCCGCGTCCAGGCCGCAGGCCAGCCAGCTGGCCGCGATCTCCAGGGTCGCGCGCTGGGTGCGCTGCGGGTCCTGGGACTTGATCAGGCTGTGCAGGTCGGCCAGGAAGAAGAAGCTCTCGATCCCCGGGGCGCGGCTGGCCGCGATGGCCGGACGGATGGCGCCAACGTAGTTGCCCAGGTGGGGCGTGCCGGAGGGGGTGATGCCGGTAAGGACTCGGGTCGTCATGACTGCGTGGGGTAACCTTCGATGAACGGGGCCAGTTTACCTTGCACGCCACCAACCCCGTCAGGGCCTGCGGCGCGTTCATTCACGCAACCCCGCTGGAGACGCCCGATGAAACGCCTGCTTCCCCTGCTGCTGATCCTGCCCCTGGCCGGCTTCCGCCCCGCCCCGATGCCACCGCCGGTGTACGAGGGTGGCCCTGTGCGCATGGCCCTGGTCGACCGCGACCGCGGTACCGAACTGCGCAGCTACCCCGCCGAGGGTCAGCGCTGGGTGGCCGGTGAGCGCGGCCACCGCTACGCCGTGCGCCTGTACAACGACAGCCCGCGCCGGGTGCTGGTAGTACTGTCGGTGGACGGCGTCAACGCCATCTCCGGCGAGAACGCCGATCCCTCGCAGACCGGCTATGTACTCAACCCCGGCCAGCGCGCTGACATCACCGGCTGGCGCAAGAGCCAGGACGAAGTGGCGCAGTTCGTGTTCAGCAGCCCCAGCGGCAGCTATGCCAGCCGCACCGGCCGCCCGGACAACATCGGCGTGGTCGGCGTGGCGGTGTTCGAGGAGGCGCGCCGCTGGTACCCGCAGCCGATCCTGCGCCGTGGCCTGCCGCTGCCGGCACCGGCCGCTGAAGCCGCGGCCGATGCCAGCGCCAGCAGCAGCCGCATCGAGGGCTACGCCAGCAAGTCGCAGGCGCCAGCGCTGGGCACCGGCCACGGCGCACGCGAACAGTCGTCGGTACGCGATACCGACTTCGAGCGCGCCAGCCGCAGCCCCGCCCAAGTCCTGCAGCTGCGCTACGACAGCGCCCGCAACCTGCGCGCGCGCGGCATCCTGGTCGATTCTCCCTCGCGCCTGCCGCGCGAGCCGCAGGCGTTCCCCAACCGCTACGTGCCGGACCCGCCGGCGCGCTGATCGCCCGTACACACAGCACAACGCCCGCAACCTCACGGTGCGGGCGTCGTGTTGTGGGGGAAACCGTAGCGCTTACTTGTAGTCCGGGTAGTCCTTGCTCACGCTGTCCTGGAAATCACGGACTTCCTTCTCGGCGCGGTCCTTGGCCCAGCCATAACGTTCCTGCAGGCGACCGGCCAGATACTCGGCATTGCCTTCGGCCACATCGAAGTCGTCGTTGGTCAGATCGCCCCACTTGGCCTGGGCCTTGCCCTTCAGCTGCGACCACTTGCCGGAAATGATGTCTTTGTTCATTGCTGGGAGTCCTTGGTTGCAACGGCGTTCTTACCGTGGCTCCAGCTTCGCGCAGTGGCTGTTGAGCACCGGTCAACCCGCAATGAAATGCGCGCTCACCTGCTTGAATGGTTCACTCCGCTTCGACAGTCACGCGGAAGAGGCGCGCACAAAAAAGGCCGGGGATGTCCCCGGCCTTTTCGCTTTCCGTTCCGTGCAGGGCTCAACGGCCCTTCGCGGTGTCCTCGACCTTCTCGCCCGCCTTCTGCACGTCCTTGCCGGCACCGGCAATGGTGTTGCAACCGGCCAGCAGGGCCACCGAGAACATCGACAACAGCATCAGGGCAACTACGCGCTTCATGGGCTTCTCCTTGGGTTTGCCGCTACACCGCTTCATTCGCGGATGGGATTCTTTCGCTCGGCGGGAGAGGCCAACGCCACCACCGCCGCGTGAGGTGCAATCTGGCGGGAGTGGCGTGGAGCGCGTGTGAACGGATCACCGATCCGTTCAGGCCGGGGCCTCAATCACGCATCAGGGTGGACTTGCCGAACAGGCTTTCGACCAGGTCCACGGCCAGCTCAGCGGTGGCATTCTGCTTGTCCAACAAGGGGTTGAGCTCGACGATGTCCAGCGACCCCATGCGCCCGGTGTCGGCAATCATCTCCATCACCAGCTGCGCCTCGCGGTAGTTCACCCCGCCCGGCACGGTGGTGCCCACGCCCGGCGCGATGCTGGGGTCGAGGAAGTCGACATCGAAGCTGACATGCAGGTGGGTGTTCTCGTCGATGCCGGCCAGCGCGGCTTCCACCGTGCGCTTCATGCCGTTCTCGTCGATGTAGCGCATGTCATAGACATCCACCTTGTGGGTCTTGATCAGGCGCTTCTCTTCCGGGTCCACCGAACGGATGCCGATCTGGTGCATCTGCGCCGGGGTGATCGCCGGCACGGTGCCACCGAGGCGGGTCAACGCATCCGGGCCGAGGCCGCACAGGCAGGCCACCGGCATGCCATGGATGTTGCCCGAAGGCGTGACATCGCTGGTGTTGAAATCGGAATGCGCATCCAGCCACAGCACGCGCAGGGTCTTGCCCTGCTCGCGGCACCAGCGCGCCACCGCAGTGATCGAACCGATGCCCAGGCAGTGGTCGCCACCGAGCATGATCGGCATGCGGCCGGCCTGCAGTTCGGCATAGCTGGCTTCCATCAGCGCATGGTTCCACGCCACCACTTCATCCAGGTGGCGGTAGCCTTCCACCGGCGCGGTCCACGGGTTGCGCGGACCATCCAGGTTGCCCAGGTCGCGCACGTCCACGCCGCGCGCCTCCAGTGCCTCCGGCAGGCCAGCCACGCGCAGCGCTTCCGGCCCCAGCCGTGCACCGCGATGGCCCGCACCTACATCGGTGGGAACGCCAATCAGGGATACGGAGATGGGATGGGCCATGGGTGCCTCCTGCGCGGAAAAAGAAGCACAGTCTAGCCAGAGCTGTGTGACACCACTCGCGGCGGTGCAGCAGGGCAACCGCATGGCATGATGCCGCGCGGGCCCAACCGCCCTTCATGGAAGATTGCGATGTCGCCCTTCATCAATACCGCGTGGCCACGCTTTTTCACCGTGGCGCTGCCGATCGCGATTTTCGCGCTCTGGTTGAACGGTACGGTCGATGTGTCGCCGAACGGCTGGCTAATCCAGACGGCCTGCCTGATGGCGCCCCTCTCTATCCTGGTGTTCCTTGGGCTGGGTTGGCAGCGTGTACGCAAGGCACACGCTGAATACCCGATCCTGAAGAGTGAGCCGCAGCGGATGCTGACGGCGTTGATTGGCAACGTGAAGGTGGCCGCGCTGTGGTTCGGCCTGACCGTCGTCGGCATGTTCGCCCTGATGCTGGCGTGGGTGTTGCTGCAGAAGAGCGGCGGCTGACATTGAAAGTTGCAGTCAAAGAATAGCCGACGACCACTTTTCAACTCGGAACGGGCGCCCTTTCAACACGTCGATACGCCACTGTCTACCCACGCGTTTGAGTACGAACAAGTGCTCGTAACGCAAGGAACTCGACTTCTGAGGATCGTCGCGTACCAGCACTTCCGCCTTCGAGGTCCCAAGCTTCGCAACTGCTACCAGTAGGTCATCCGGCACATACCGTCGGGGGCTCCCGACTGAAATTCCAGTCGAGTACACGCGTTGGCGGTCGGTGCACCAGGCTGTCAAAATATCCGCTTTCTCCTGCTGGAAGCCAGAGCTTCGCAGAAGGTTGCCACCAGACCGGGAATCCTTGTAGCCACGCGTTTCCCATTCGTAATAGGCCAACAAATAGCCACGCACCACTGAGGCGGGTTCACCTTCGGCGTCTGGCTCGGGCCACTCAAGCGCCGGCGCCTCTATCAACGTCGGTGGCAACTGCGCCCCCGCCAACTTCAAACGCGCCACTACGTCTTCGTGCTTGCGGGCATCGGCAATTGCCAGTGCGTTTCGCCCCTCGAAGTTCAACGGTGCGACGGCAGCTCCACTATCCAGCAACAGTTCGACCATCGCCAGATGGCCGCCCGAAGACGCCAACATCAGCGGCGTGTACTTCGATTCCGGCGAAGCAACATCCAGCAATGCGCCGCGGGCGATCAGCACGCGTCCGATTTCCGTATCGCCTGCGTTGGCAGCCCAACCCAGCGCGGTGTAACCCAGTGCAGCGCAGGCGTGCTGGATGTTGGCGCCACGGTCCAGTAACCGCGCCACCGAGTCAGCCTTTCCGTCGATCACAGCCGATAGCAGCGGGGTGCGCCCGGTGCCCTTGTGCTGCCACTCGATATCGGCACCCTCATCCAGCAACGCGTCGATTCGGTCGAGATCCTGCTTCTCAGCTGCTTTGGCCAGAAGATGGGACATGGAGGTGCCACCAGACGGGTGTATGGGCCGCCACCATACGGCCGCTGACGCGACGAACTCAACCGCCGCGGCGGCGAACGGGCATTACGCTCTGCACCTGGCCGTTGTTGCGCATCATGCACAGGAAGCGGCCATCGGGATAATCGATGATCAACTCCTGATAATCGCTGCCCACCGGTAGCTGGGTCACCAGCGTGCCCTGCGCACCCTTGCGCATGTTGCAGGAACCCAGCGCGGTATCGCCCGGCGGCGCGCTGTTGGCCGCCTTTGACACATTGCGGAACACCGCACGGCAGCCACCATTCACCCACACCGAATGCCGCGACAGGCCCCAGTTCTGGCCTTGTTCGCAGCGGGTGTGGCTGAGCTGGCGCACGATTTCCACGTTGCCACGGGTCTCCATGTCGCACGACACCTGCTGCTGGCCGGTGGATTCGCAGGTGACTTCGCGCGGCAGCGCCGCGTCGTTGTCGTCATCGTGGCGACGGTGTTCGCGATGTTCAGACGGTGCGGGCGCTCCGCCGACACTGACTTGGCAGATGCCATTGGCGCCGCCTCGGCCGGTGTAGCTGATCTGCGGCGTGCCGTCCTCGCTGCTGCTGATCGACAGCGTGATGCCGGTATTCGCATCGCGTGCTTCGAAATAGCGGTCGTTGAAGCGTTTCAGCGTGGCCTCGCGGCCCTGCACGTAGACCGGCCCGCCTTCGTCGGCGTGCACATCGATGCCGCCCGGGCAGCTGGCGTTGAAGAACGGCACCGCAGCCATGGCCGGGGCCACGAAAGCGGTGGATACCAGTGCGACGGTGAGCGACAGGGCGTGGCGACGCATGTGCGGATCCCGAAGGGGCCCAGGTGGGCGTGTGGCGGCAGTATGCGGTGAGGTGTAGCGGGCTGTCCGTGAGGAATATCAAGATCCGGGTGGCGCGCGTGGGGATTCATGTCTGGTAGGGTGTTCAAGAAGCCCTGTCGGGGAAGTTAAGCCAGCTTTACTTCCTGGGCCATGAAGGGCCGTGCGACAGCAATGACGCACCAGGATTCGTCGTTGGTTGCAGCCCCGCGCGATATGTCGCTTCTGGCATTGCGATGCTCGAAACAGGCCAATCGCGATAATTCATTTTTCCTTTCAGATCACCCGATGCCATCGAAACAAACGACTGGCGGGCAGTGATTTCACGTGCGCATGATGAATCGCCACCTGCAAAGGTGGCCGGGACTTCCAAGCCCGTTTAATCGAAGCTGTATACGCTTGCCAGCCGGCGCCGTCTTCCCAAGAGCGGCGCCGGCTGGCAATCCGTTCGCCGATCGACGGCGGGCGGTGCGTGGGGGCCCCGTGCCCACCGGCTCATCGATTTCCGGTCTTGGAAGCCACGCATCGCCCGCCACCCTTCTGCGGTGGCACCTCTGTTCCTGCCGAGGATGCCCGCATGTCCAAATCCCGCCATCCGTACCTGACTGCCACTCTCGGCGAGGCCGCCCTGCGCCTGCCGCCTGAACTGGCGCAGCCGTTGGAAGCCGCCTTCGCTGCCGCCAACGAGGCGCCCGCGCCGATCAACCTGCCCGGCTGCCTGCAGCGCATCCAGGCCGGTGACGCCGCCGATGGACAGCCGTGGCAGGGGCCGGCAGGCACACCTGGCGACGCCGTGGCCGCCGCACGCAGGGATCGCGCCGCGGTGGGCCTGGTATCGCTGCTGGAGCTGTACCACGCCGCAGAGCGCGTGCGCGTGGACGGGGAAGAGAAAGACGATATCGGCGATGGCACGCGCGAAGGGCTGATGCTGGCCTGCCGGGGGCTGGCGGAGTATGTGGCGCTGCAGGTGGGTGGGAGGTAGCTGGCGAGAGCATCCGCACAAACGCCCGGATTCTACTTCGTTGTGGAATGTTTCCTTGCACTCGCACACGCACGACTCATTACCGAGGGTGATACTCGACGACACCGACGGATACTAAATACCAAGACCGAAGTCACGTCTATCCCTGCCGATCTCATGTCAACTGCTCCGCGTGGTTTCGAAACCACGGTGCACCACGCATCCTTCTAGACCAAGGAGAGATCTAGCATGAGAATGAATTCCAAGAGCATATTGGCTGCCTCCACTATCGCATTGGGAAGCGCACTCCTGTTCACAGGTTGCAATCTGAAGAGTGTTCGAGCTTATGGCGAGTGCAGCGGAAAACAAGCAGGTGGCGGGGAGTGCAAGGCGGGTATGGAAGTTATCTGGGAAGGGGACGGTGGTGGGAAGAAGAGCATTTACAACTCCCTGCTGTCGTCTCTCAGCGTGCTTCCAGATGCCGCGACGTTTGAGCTGGATACATCCGGATCAACCATACCGTATCCTGCCACGGGCAATGCGGTACTTCGGGTAAAGAACGTCGCTACGGGCGCAATCAGCGCGTCCCAGACGTTTTCATGGGTCAGGACAGGCACAGTGATCCGAGTTGCAGACCCAAACGCCGTGAATGCTTGGATTTACGCCAATGTGGGTAATGGTGATGCCTTGAGCTACGACCTGCTCCCCTTCCATTCGGCATACGGTAATGGCCCGCAGGTTATCGCTGGGCAAGCCAAACAGGAGGGCATTACCAAGGCGAGCTACTACCTGGAGTTCGAAGGACGGGATTGTGTCAACCACCCGTCGCCGCACTTGTGCATGGAGATGTAGTAAACAACAGGAGATGCGGGTGCGCCTTAAGCACCCGCACCTTTGGGAGAAACGATGAAAGGAGTCGTACTCGCCGCATTCGCGACCTCCCACCTGGCAGGCTGCGCCACAGCGATCGGATTGCCACAAGGCATCCCGCCGGATGGCTACACCGAGCTGGTGTCCACGCCTCTCGGGCCATTCCGCTACTTCCGGTCCCTGTCCATTGTTCCGGGGCGCAGAAGCTTGCCTCCTCTGGAATCGTTTCAGTGCACGCATACCCAGCACGAAATCGTGCTCATGATGGCTGCAGGATCACAGGTTGACGCTGCAGATACCTGCAAGCGCATTGATGCAGCAGCAAAGTTCTCCGAATCATGGATAGAAGCAAAGGCGAACAGATACCGGATCCTTCTCGCGCCAACGGATACCGCCGCGACGATACAGTCGCGTACTTTTGGATCGTTCTCGGGTGGGAAGACGTTGGCACTTGCGGCTTCGATACATGACGACCGCGAACGGACGGTTGCGAACCTTGTCGATCTGGTCGCACACGAGACATTCCATGCGCTAGGTCATGCCACAAGACACCCTCAGGCGCTTGATGAACGCATCGCCTACTATGCCGGCATCTGCGCACAGCTTCAGGTGAATGGCGTTGTTCGAGAAGATTCGCTACCTGGAGCCGCCATCGGCACGGACGACGATGCAGTGCAGCTGTCTTCGCAAGCGGCCTATCGCGTGCGTCTCGAGACCTATCCCCTTCTCGCTGATGGCAGCATTCAACTCAAGGAGCAATCCGGCGAACGTATGCTCCAACGTTGCAATCAACTCAAAAGGGGCATTGCGACGCCACGGTGAACTTGCCTGCAGGCTCCCATTCTTCCCCAGAACGGCAACGCACAAAAAACCCGCCATTGCAGCAGGTTGATTGTTCTCCGTGGACATGTGCGGATGCCAAGGGATCGAAAATGGTGCCGCTTATCCGAATCGAACGGATGACCTACTGTTTACAAGACAGTTGCTCTACCAACTGAGCTAAAGCGGCATGGGTGGATCACCGGCGGCAGCGCCGCGGTCCGGGGATTCTAGCGCAACCGGGTGCATTCCAGCGACCGGCTCTGTGCCGCGCCGCTGCGCTGCTGGGCCTGGGCCGGCTGCGTGCCCGCCGCCAGCTGCCCTTCCAGCCACCACTGGCCAGCGTCGCCGCTGGCCACCAGGCGCGGCTGGAAGCCGGCGGCCTGCACCGCCGCCATGCGGCGCTCGGCGCCTTCGCGGTTGCGGTACTGGCCCAGCGCCACGGCGTTGATGTCCTCGCCCTGGCTGATGATGTAGTAGTCGCTCAGGCCGGCGGCGACGATGCGCTTCACCGTGGCCTGAGCCTCGTCGCGGCTGGCGGCGGCTGGCAGCATCACCCGGAAACGGGCGCTGCCGCTGGCAGCGGGCTGTTCGCGCAGGCGCACCTGGCTGAGCACAGCGCCGGCCTTGCCTTGCGCACTGGTCGCGGCGGCGCGGTCGGCGAACGGACCCAGCGCGACGCAGCGCGGCGGTTCGGCAGCCACGGGCGGGGTTGCGGGCTTTTCCGGCGCCGGAGCCGCTGCAGGCGGTGTTACCGGCTTGGCAGCAGCAGCAACCGGCGTAGCCTCAGCTACCTGCGGCTTGGCGACCTCCGGCTGGACCGGCGTGGCTGGCGCAGGCGTGGCAGCCACAGCCGTCTTCTCAGCCGGTTCGCGCTCCATCAGCGGCGCGGTCGGGGCGGCGGCGGCCGCTTCGGCGGCTGCAGCGGCATCCACACCACCGGGCACCCAGCGCAGCTCGGCCACGCCGGCCGGTTGCGGCGCGGGCGCAGGCGGTTGCGGCGCATCGCGCAGCAGCCACCAGCAGGCGACGCCAAGATTGAGGATGGCCAGTACGACGATCAGGGCACGGGTCAGCATGCGCGGATACTAGCCTGCGGGCTGGTGCACCGCCCAGCGGGCGAGGCCATCCAGCACCAGCGAGGGGTGGTAGTCGGCGCCGGGCAGCAGCGGCATCAGCGCCGGAGCGCCGCCCCCGTGCACCAGCAGCGATGGTGCCACGCCCAGCAGTGCATGCGCCTGCTGCGCGCTACGTTCGATCAACGCCACTGCGGCGCCATCGCAGCCGGAGGCCAGTGCGTCGGCGGTGTCGTTGGCGAATTCGCTGTAGTCGCCGCCGGTAGCCGGCAGCTGCACCGCGCGGGCATGCAGTGCTTCGCGCATGGTGGTGGGCGATGCGGAAATGCGGCCACCGTGGTGCTGGCCGTCGGCGTCGAGCAGATCAACCGTCAATGCGGTACCCACGCCGACCACCAGCACCGGGCGCTGCGCCTTGGCGGCGGCCAGCAAGGCCAGGAAGCGATCGACGCCGAACTTTTCCGGCTTGGCATAGGCGATGCGCACACCGGCGCATTCGGCGCTGGTGCGCACCACGTGCACGTGCTCGAAGCGACGCTGCAGCTGGTCCAGCATGGCGCTGGTCAGCGACGGTGCGGCCACGCTGGCTACGAACGCGGTGGTACCGCTGGGCAGGCTGTGCGGCGGCTGCCCGGCCATGCCTTCGGCGCCATGCGCCCAGGCCTGCACGTCACCGGCACGATCCCCCTGCAACGGCGCGAACTTGAAGCGCGAGTTGCCGAGGTCGAACAACCAGTCGCTCATGCCGCCCTCACGCTGACTTCGCCGGCGTGCAGCAGGCGCTCGCGGCCATCGATGCGCACGCGCAAGGCGCCGTCATCGGCCAGGCCGAGCGCGGTGCCATGCTGCCACTGCCCTTCCAGTTCCACCCGTACTTCGCGACCGGCCAGCATGTCGAACGCGGCGTAGCGCGGTAGGAACGGCGCCAGGCCTTCGCGATCGAATTCTTCCAGCGCCGGCAGCAGGCGCGTCAACACGGCAGCAACCACCACGTTGCGATCCACCGGCTTGCCGGCCAGCGTGTCCAGATCCACCCACGGCTGGGTGATCTGTTCGGCGAACGACGGTGGCATATGCGTGTTGATACCGATACCGATCACCGCGCGCGCCGGGCCGGCGTACTCGCCACCACCTTCCGCGAGCAGGCCGACCAGCTTGCGCTTGCCATCGACGATCAGGTCGTTGGGCCACTTCAGCTGCGCCTGGGTGTAGCCCAGATCGTGCAGCGCTTCGGCCACGGCGATGCCGGCCACCAGGCTCAACCCGGCCAAGCGGCCGAGACCACCGGAGAACAGGCGCAGCACCGACAGGTAGACATGCGCGGCCAGCGGCGAGGCCCAGGCACGGCCACGACGGCCACGGCCGCCGGTCTGACGTTCGGCCAGCAGGACGCTCACCCCGCGCTGGGGCGCGCTGCAACGCAGCAATTCTGCGTTGGTCGAGTCCACCGTCCACGCCACCTGCAGATCGTGCAGCAGGGCCTGGACGTCGGCAGGCAGGCCGGCGCGGATCGCGTCCGGGTCCAGCAGGTCGACCGGGCGAACCAGGCCATAGCCCTCGCCAGCGCGGCCCTCGATGTCCACACCGGCGGCCCTAAGTCCTTGAATACGCTTCCAAATGGCCGCCCGGGTCTGGCCCAGCTCACGGGCCAGGGCGTCGCCGGACAGGCGACCGGCAGCGAGTTTGGCCAGCAATTGGCGATCGTCCACGGCAGCTTCCACGAAGTCAGAAAGGAATTATGCGGGAAAGCCGCCAGCGACGCCCGCCACCGCGGAGCCGCAGGGGCTTCCAACCGGGCGCCGGGTTCGGGCTAGAATCGGGAACTCACCCTCCCTTAACGTGGATGTCGTCAATGCGCCGTTATGCCCATTGCCTGATCCTGCTGACGATGCCCTTCGCGGCGTCTGCCACAGCAGCGCTGGACGACAGCCGTGGGGCATGCGTGTCTTCCAATGGCGATGCCGCCTCGCAGCGCGCACCCACCGCCAGCGCATCGGCCGCCAGCACCAAGGCCGCACCGGTACGCCCGGCGGCCAGCACCACCACCGGCGGCGGTGGCAGCGATGACGACATGCTGCCGCGCATCCGCGCGCCGAAGTGGCACAGCTACCTGCCGGGAATGTTCCGCTGATCAAGTCGTTGCTGCAGTGGCTGCGGCCTGCGCCGCGGCCGATCGACGATGCACTTTGGGAAGACGCCTGCCAACGCGCGGCGTGGCTGCACGGCCTGGATGACGGGCGTCGGGCGCGCCTGCGCCTGCTGGCCACGCGCTTCCTGCATGAGAAGACCATCACCCCGATTGGCGAGCTGCAGCTGCAGGCCGGCGATGGCGTGCTGCTGGCCGCGCTGTGCTGCCTGCCGCTGCTGGAGTTCGGCGAGGTCGGACTGGAAGGCTGGTCGCAGCTAATCGTCTACCCCGACGCGTTCCGCGTGCACCGCAGCCACATGGATGCGGCCGGTGTACTGCATGAGTGGGATGACGAACTGATTGGCGAATCGTGGGACAGCGGCCCGTTGATCCTGTCCTGGGCCGATATACAGGCCGACCTGGCGGCGCCGCACGAGGGCTACTGCGTGGCGGTGCACGAGATGGTGCACAAGCTGGATGCGCTGGATGGCGCGATGGACGGCACGCCGCCGCTGCCGCGCGAATGGCAGCGCGCGTGGGCGGCCACGTTCCAGCAGGCTTACGATGCCTTCTGTGTGCAGGTGGATGCCGGCGAAGAGACGTTGATCGATCCGTATGCGGCCGAGGCGCCGGAGGAGTTCTTCGCAGTAGCCAGCGAGTATCACTTCTCGGCACCGGATCTGCTGCAGCAGGCATTGCCGGAAGTGGCTGCGCAGCTGCGGCGGTTCTATGGCGAGCCGCCGAAGATGGTCGGCTGATTCGTTCGCCGGGCATGGCCCGGCGCTACCGATAATGCGCACGGGCGATGCCCGGCGGACGGGAACGCGCACGGGCGATGCCCAGCGGATCGGGCTGCAGCGAGGCCTACGGCCCCGGCGGCAGGCGCACTTCGAAACGGGCGCCGCCCAGTTCCTCGGAGCGGCCTACGGTCAGTTCACCGCGGTAGTCCTTGATGAGGTCCTGCACGATCGACAGGCCGATGCCGTGGCCCTGTACGCGCTCGTCGCCACGCACGCCACGCTGCAGCACCTTGCCGATGTCGTCCGGGGCGATGCCCGGGCCATCGTCGTCCACCGCCAGCAGCAGGCCGGCGCGACGCGCGTTCGGTGCCGGCAGCGGCTGTGCGGTCAGCAGCACGCGGCGGTTGGCCCACTTGAAGGCGTTTTCCAGCAGGTTGCCGAGCAGTTCCTGCAGGTCGCCCGGTTCGCCATGGAAGCGCGCCGCCGGGTCGATGTCGAATTCGCACAGCACGCCCTTGGACGCGTAGACCTTTTCCAGGCCACGCACGATTTCCTCGGCGTTGGATTCGATCGGCAGCGGCGCGGAGAACAGCTTGTGGCCCGACGACGCAGCACGTGCCAGCTGGTAGGAGACCAGGTTGTTCATGCGCTGCAGCTGCACGTCCAGCTCCTCGCGCAGCGCGCCGTCGCCGGCGCCGCTGTCCATCTGCGTGCGCAGCACCGCAATGGGTGTCTTCAGGCTGTGCGCCAGATCGGCCAGGGTATTGCGCTGGCGCTCGAGGTTCTCGCGCTCGCTTTCAATGAAGGCGTTGATGCTGTCGGTCAGCGGTTCCAGCTCGCGCGGGTGGCGCTCGCTCATGCGCGCGGTTTCGCCGCGCTGCACCTTGGTCAGCTCGGTGATCACGCGGCGCAGGGGCCGCAGGCTCCACTGCAGGATGACGGTCTGCAACAGCAGCAGGATCAGGCCGATGCCGCCCAGATAGAACCAGACCCGGCCGCGGAATACGCGCAGCTGCGCGCCCAGCGCGCGCGAGTCTTCCATCACGTAGATGGTGTACGGAAATTCGGTGGCGGGGTCCGCATCGGCGTCCCACACCAGGCCCAGGCCATAGCGGTACACCGAGCCCTGGCTGCCGTCGATCTGGATCATCGGCAGCGGGCCCTCGAACACTTCCTGGCGCGGTGCCAGCAGGCCGCCGCCGACGGTGGGCAGCATCGGGCCTTCGGCAGACATGGAATTGCCCTTGCCGTGCGGCATCACCACCTGCAGGTACAGGCCACTGCCCGGTACGTCGAAGCGCGAATCCGGCGGCTGCTCGCGGATGTACAGCGAGCGGTCGCGGGTGAAGTCGATGCCGGCCGCGTAGGCGGTGGCGTAGTTCTTCAGGCGCTCACGCAGGTTCGCCTTCGCCGTATCGGCGAAGGCGGCGTCGAGCGCGTAACCGGCCAGCGCCAGGAACGCGACCAGACCCACGGACGCGGCGAGCATCTGGCGCGCCTGCAGGGAGCGCGGCCGCCAGCGTCGGAAGAACCACAGACGGCCGGACATCGTGTTATCGCCAGGGTGAGCCGGCTCAGCCCTCGTTGCGCGGAATCGCGAAACGGTAGCCGCGGCCGCGCACGGTCTCGATCGGCTTCAGTTCGCCATCCGGGTCCAGCTTCTTGCGCAGGCGGCCGATGAAGACCTCCAGCACGTTCGAGTCGCGGTCAAAGTCCTGCTGGTAGATGTGCTCGGTGAGGTCGGCCTTGGAGACCAGTTCACCGGCGTGCATCATCAGGTACTCCAGCACCTTGTACTCGTAGCTGGTCAGGTCGACATTGCTGCCGGCCACGCTGACGGTCTGGGCAGCCAGGTCCAGGGCAACCGGACCGCATTCCAGCGTCGGCTTGCTCCAGCCAGCAGCGCGGCGCAGCAGCGCGTTGACGCGGGCCAGCAGCTCTTCGACGTGGAACGGCTTGACCAGGTAGTCGTCGGCGCCCTGCTTGAGGCCTTCGACCTTGTCCTGCCAGCTCGAACGCGCGGTCAGGATCAGCACCGGGAACTTCTTGCCTTCGTCACGCAGGGCCTTGATCAGCTCCATGCCCGACATCTTGGGCAGGCCGAGGTCGATGATGCCGACATCGAACGGAACTTCGCGCCCCATGTAGAGGCCTTCCTCGCCGTCCTGCGCAGCATCGACGGCAAAGCCTTCGCGCTTGAGCCGGGCTGCCAGGGTCTCACGCAGCGGGGCTTCGTCTTCGACCAGAAGGATACGCATGAACTCTCCCTAGTGTCCTGGGTGTGGCCCGGAGGCCTGTGGGGTACGGGTTGATAGCGACAACTATCCCTGTTCAGGGGTTATCGCCGCGTAGTGATGACATATCCGACCGCGGCGTGCGCGGCTGTGAACGCGACGGGGCGGGGTCGTCCATGTAGCGGACCCGGCCCCGATCGTCCATGTACTTCACCCGGTTGATATCACGACCATCGAACGGCACGCGCTCGGCGCCGAGGATGTGGCCGCCGGTGGTGCGCTGCACGCGGCGCACGGCATCGGACAGCGAACGCTCGTCGCCGCGGCCACCCCGCTCGCCCCGCTCCATCATCTCCGCCCGCCCCTGGTCGCCGCGCGGCGGCTGTTGGGCCAGCGCCGAAGACAGCGGCACAGCCGACAGGACCACGCAGGTGGCCAGGGCAATGCGGCGATGGAAGGGAGCGGAAGACATCAGTGCGATCCTAGCCGAGCACGGCGATTCGTTCAAAAGTCGTAAATCCGGCGCCGGGTTCGAAACCCAGCGTTTTACAAATCTTTTGCAAATTCTTGGTTTACAGCGGTGAATCCGGTCTGAACTTTTCCGGCTCCAACTCCAAGTTGTTCAGCTAAGTGAACATTCGGGCCGAATCGCCGCGCCTTGTCAAGTCAGGAATGTGACTGCGGTCACGCTACGGCGCGGTCAGAAGCGCATTCGGTGACCGCGAGCGCCTGCTCGATCAAGCGCCAATCGGCGCCCGGGCGGTGTGCGCCCTCGCTCAGCACCTGCCGGAACGCGCGGCCACCGGGCTGGCCGTGGAACAGGCCGAGCAGGTGGCGGGTGATGTGCTTCAGCGCCAGGCCTTCGCCCAGCCGCGCCTCGATATAGGGGCGCATCGCGCGCAGCAGGTCGCCACGGGCCTGTAGCGGGGCGCCGGTGTGCAGCGCCTCCAGCTGATGCAGCAGATAGGGGTCGTGGTACGCCGCGCGGCCCAGCATCACGCCATCGACGTGCGCGGCCTGCGCCTGCACCGCCTCGATGCTGGCCAGGCCACCGTTGATCACCACCGGCAGCGCCGGGCGCTCCTGCTTCAGGCGGTAGGCCCAGTCGTACTTCAGCGGCGGAACCTCGCGGTTCTCCTTCGGCGACAGGCCTTTCAGCCACGCGTTGCGGGCGTGCACCACCACCATCGCCGCACCGGCGGCAACCTGGTGGTCAACGAAGCCGGCAAACACGTCGTAGTCGTTGTCTTCATCCACGCCCAGGCGGCACTTCACCGTCACCGGGATATCAACCGCGTCGACCATGGCCGCCACGCACTCGGCCACCAGCAGCGGCTCGCGCATCAGGCACGCGCCAAAACGCCCGGCCTGCACGCGGTCGGACGGGCAACCGCAGTTGAGGTTGACCTCGTCATAGCCCCACTCGGCAGCGATACGTGCGGCCTGCGCCAGCAGCGCCGGATCACTGCCACCCAGCTGCAGCGCCAGCGGCTGTTCGCTGCGGTCGAAGCCAAGCAGGCGCTCGCGATCGCCGTGGATGACCGCGTTGGCGTGCACCATTTCCGTGTACAGGCGCGCGCCCGGCGCCAGCACGCGATGGAACACGCGGCAGTGGCGGTCGGTCCAGTCCATCATCGGGGCAACGGACAGGCGCAGGGAATCGGCGTAACGGGCGGTGGCGGACGTCATCGGGGCGTTGATCGTGGAGACTGGCATTGCCAGTGAGATCAATAGTTTACACCGGGTGGCTGAATGGCGGCGGGCGGTCTCCGGGCGCTGCCGACCGTCGTGCCTGCCTGAAGGCCGGGCCAATACCCATCCGTCGAGGCGTGCGTCTGGTCACATTTGTCGCGAATCGTTGACGACGACGAAATATTGACGCGGCTATAGTCCGGCGCTCGCAATGGAATGGACGTCAGGAGCAGATATGCAGCCCAACTTTGTGTGCAGGACCCTCGCCACCGCATTGGCCGTGGCCACGCTTGCCATCGGCACCGCTACCGCGGCACCCGCCACGACCGGTCTGAGCGCGGCATTCACCGCCTGCAAGGACAACGCGCAGGGCGCGATCGAGCAGGCCGCCTGCCTGACCTCGGAGAGCGCCCGCCAGGACCAGCGCCTGAACCAGGCGTACAAGCAGTTGCAGGCCAGACTGAACGGCGCGAAGAAGACCAAGCTGGTCAATGCCCAGCGCGCATGGCTGCAGTCGCGCAGCCGCGACGGCGAACTGGATACCGCGCTCTATGACGATTCGCAGCCGGGCAACCTGCAGGGCGAAATGAACGACGTGATGCGCCTGAGCGCGCGTGCCGACCAGCTGCAGAAGTATCTCCAGCTGCTGGACTGACCCACAGGAGGGCCCCCTCCCCGCTGCACAAGGACGTAAGACATGCCTACCAACATCGATACCCACAATCTCGATGCCACCTCCGGCGCGGTGTATTTCGCGGTCGGCCGCGGCACCGAGGGCGGCCCCGCCTCCTACCATCTGGCCATCGCCGGCATCACCCAGGGCGTAAGTGAACCACACTGGGGCACGGTCAGCCGGGTCGCGCAGAACAGTGGCTACAGCCTGGGCGCGATCCAGGTCGACTTCGGCCAGCGTGGCCAGTGGGCGCTGGGCGCCATCGATGGCCATGCCCTGAAACCGGGCGAGACGACCTACGTCGACGCGGTGATCGATCAGGCCAGCGCCTACGCCAAGGCACACAACCTGCCCTTTACCCAGGACCATGCCGACCTGCGCCGCGACCTGCTCAGCCACGGCAATGGCCTCAGCGGGCGCAGCTCGATCCAGTTCATCGACACCAACACGCGTGACAGCATCAACGCCTGGGCCGGTTCGGACGAGGGCAAGCAGTGGATCCACGCCAACATCGACTACCCGCAGGTGCGCAACGCCACCCAGATAGGCATGACGATGGTGGACAGCCACGGCAGCAACATCGCCGAGGAAAACCGCTTCGAAGCGATCAGCCTGATCGCCAAGACCGCCAACCAGCTGCCCAGCCAGCTGCCGAAGCTGGAGAAGGTGCTGGCTGACGGCGGTGACTACGAGGCACTGCGCGCGAAGGCCGGGCAGATCCGCGAGACCTACCAGTACTTCGACGCGCCCAAGGCCGGTGACATCGCCGTGCGCTATGAAGACGCCTACGCCAGCAACAAGGAGGCGATGGACCGTGCCCACGCCAAGGTCAGCAGCCGCGACTACTCGCCGGCTGGCGAGCGCAACGATGCCGACATCCAGGTGGCGCTGGGCCAGATCGGCGCGCCACGCCAGCAGACCGGTTCGCAGACATTGAAGGAAGGTTCCAGCGGCCGTGACGTGCTGAAGCTGGAAAGCAATCTGGTAACGCTGGGCTATGCCAGCGCTGACGGCCAGCAGACGCTGAACCCGGACCGGCGCTTCGATGCCACCACCCGCAAGGCGGTGGAAGACTTCCAGCGCGCGCACACTCTGGATCCGGTGGACGGCAAGGCCGGGCCAGCCACGCTGGCCGCGATCGACCGCGACGCGCGTGAACTCCAGGGCAACCTGGCCGCGCTGGGGCTGACCGATGCCAAGGGCCAGGCCATTGGCAGCGATGGCTATCTGGGCGGCGGCAGCCGCCATGCGATCAACGCCTTCCAACAGCAGCACGGCCTGCCTGCCACCGGCATTGCCGATGCGGAAACCCGCCAGGCGCTGGCCAGCGAGGTACAGCAGCGCTCGCAGGCACCGGGCGACACCGCGCAACAGCAGACTGCGGCCGAGCCTGCGCGCGAGACGGTGTACCCGATGTCCGACCCGCGCAGCCCGCAGAACTGGCTGTACACCGAGACCCTGGTGCAGGTGAAGTTTGCCGAGGAAGCGCGTGGACTGCCCTCCGGCGAGCACAGCGAGAAGCTGGCCGCGGCGCTCACCGTGGAAGCCACGCGTGCCGGCCTGTATCGGATCGATCGCGTTGAGCTGAACCAGGATGGCTCGATGGCGCGTGCGGTGCAGGCCAACGCGCTGCACGACGAAAGTGCGCTGAACCGCAATACCGCGCCCGTCTCCACCGCTGACGCGATGCGCCAGAGCGTGCAGGAAAACAGCGAGCGGGCGTTGGAGGTAAGCGATCAACAGCGCGAGCAGCAGAAGATCGACCAGCAGACCCAGCAGCACGGTACACGGGCCATGATGGCGTAAGGAATGCAGGCCCACGGGCCTGCTTTCGTCATTCGCGCCCGCCCCGTCGTCGGCCTGAGGCAGACCAGTGGGGTCGAGCACGGTGCGTCGATGATCGTCGCGGATGCCGATTGAACCATGTATCCTTATGGATACTATGGATGAATGGCGACTCTCCAGGCAACAGAGACATTCACCCGATGGCTGCGCGGACTCAACGACAGCAGGGCCCGCGGCGTGATCGTGGAGCGCCTGCAGCGCGTCGCCCGTGGTCTCGAGGGAGATGTTCGATCAGTGGGTCATGGCGTGAGCGAACTGCGAATCAACCATGGGCCGGGGTATCGCGTGTATTTCACACGTCGCGGGAGATCCATCGTCGTGCTCCTGCACGGTGGCGACAAGTCGAGCCAGCGTCGCGATATCGAAAAAGCGATCAGGCTCGCGGAGCTGCTATAGCCACCATTTGATTTCATGCCGTTCCCAGGACTCTCCCCATGAGCAAGCTGAAGACGATTCCCTTCGATCCCGCAGACTATCTGGATGATGACGTCGCAATCGCCACCTATCTAAGCGAGGCGTTGGCAGCAGGTGATGCGGGCCACTTCCAAGAGGCACTCGGAACAGTGGCGCGCGCCCGCGGCATGGGCGGCGTTGCCGAGGTCTCCGGTCTTGGGCGCGAGAGCCTGTACAAGGCGCTGCGCCCCGGAGCACACCCACGCTTCGATACCGTGCAACGTGTGCTGTCGGCGCTTGGGGTGCATCTGATCGTGCAGGCCGGTAAGGCCTGACCGCGACCGCTTCATTCGCCGGGCATGGCCCGGCGCTACCCGGGCCACGGGGCCGCTTCAGTGCGCGCTGCGCGTGCCACCCACCTGTTCGATCAGGGTCTGGCTGGCGGCGTTCAGTCCCACCACCGTCACCTCCGCCCCATGCGCGGCCAGCTTTTCCTGCGCGCGCTCCAGCGCGGCCACGGCGGTCAGGTCCCACAGGTGGGCGTCGCGCAGATCAATCTGCACCTTCGGCGCCACGTGCTGGTAATCGAACACCGCGCCCAGCTGGCCGGCGGAGGCAAAGAACACCTGCCCACGCACGCGGTAGATCTGCGTGTCACCGGCATCGTCGCGCTGCACATCCAGCATGCGGCCGACCTTGCGTGCGAAGAACAGCGCTGACAGCAGCACGCCGCTGAGCACACCCTTTGCCAGATCGTGGGTGGCCACGGTGACCACCACGGTCAGCAGCATCACCGCAGACGAGCTGCGCGGATGCGTGCGCAGGTCGCGCAGCGAGCGCCAGCTGAAGGTACCGATGCTGACCATGATCATCACCGCCACCAGCGCGGCCATCGGAATCTGCCGCACCAGGTCGCTGCCGTACACCACCAGTACCAGCAGGAACACGCCGGCCACCAGGCAGGACAGGCGGCCGCGGCCACCGGTGGTCACGTTGATCACAGACTGGCCGATCATCGCGCAACCGGCCATGCCACCGAGGAAGCCGGTAACCGTATTCGCCACGCCCTGGCCGACACACTCGCGGTTGCGTTCGCTGGGCGTCTCGGTGATGTCCTCGACAATCTGCAGGGTCATCATCGATTCGAGCAGGCCGACCACGGCCAGCGTGGCCGACACCGGCAGCAGGATGCGCAGCGTCTCCCAGGTGAGCGGCACGTCGGGCAGGAGGAAATGCGGCAGGCTGTCGGGCAGCTGGCCCATGTCGCCGACGCTGCGCACGTCCACACCGAAACCGACCACCACCGCGGTGAGTACAACGATGGCCACCAGCGGCGACGGTACGGCACGGGTAAGGCGCGGCAGCAGGTAGATGATCGCCAGCGCGGCAGCGCACAGCACGTAGACGGTGGGACCTCGTCCGACCAGCTCGGGCAGCTGCGCCAGGAAGATCAGGATCGCCAGTGCGTTGACGAAACCGGTGATGACCGAGCGCGAGACGAAACGCATCAGCGAGCCGAGCTTGAACACACCCGCGAGCACCTGCAGCAGGCCCGCCAGGATGCTGGCGGCGAACAGGTACTGCAGGCCGTGGTCCTTGACCAGATCGACCATCAGCAGCGCCATCGCGCCAGTGGCGGCGGAGATCATGCCGGGGCGGCCGCCAGCGATGGCAGTGATGACGGCAATGGAGAACGCGGCATACAGGCCGACCTTGGGGTCGACGCCGGCGATGAGCGAGAAGGCGATGGCCTCGGGAATCAGGGCCAGGGCGACGACGATGCCGGACAGCAGGTCGCCACGGATGTTGCCGAGCCATTGCTGGCGCAGGGGGTAGGACATTTGCATGGGAAAACTCCGCGCGCACGCGGGCGTGGCCGCATGGCGCTGCAGTGAAAGACACGGGATTCCTGAGCCGGGCGGGCCGGCTGCCGATGTGCGGCAAGGGTCAGGGTGGCGTGATCACTACAGGCGGGCGTCGGTACGTGGGAGGGACGCAGTTTACGGCACAGGGCTGCCCAGGGACAGCATCGGCAGGCCGCAACGGCAGCGGAGCATGGCGCCGCTCTACAATCGGGTCATGCCCACCGACCACCCGCATTTCTTCGACCCCGCCACCGAACAGGGCGTGCTGCGCCTATCGATCGCCGGCGCACTGCTGCTGGCCGCTGCGGCGGTGGTGTTTGGCCTGCTGGCCAATTCCTCGCTGATCATCTTCGATGGCATCTACGGCCTGATCGACGTGGTGATGACCTGGCTGTCGCTGCTGGTGGCGCGGTTGATCGCGCTGTCCACGCAGACCGATGCGCTGCAATCGCGGCTCAACCAGCGCTTCACCATGGGCTTCTGGCACCTGGAGCCGATCGTGCTGGGCGTGAGCGGCACGCTGATGATCGGCGCGGCACTGTATGCGTTGGTCAATGCGGTGGATGCTCTGATGTCCGGTGGCCGCCACATCGCGCTGGGCCCGGCGATCATCTTCGCCGGCCTGTCACTGGTGGCCGAGAGCGCGCTGGGCTGGTTCGTGCTGCGTGCCAACCGCCGTATCGGCTCGGAATTCATCGCGCTGGATGCCAAGAACTGGGTGATCGCGGCCAGCATGTCGGCCTGCTACATGGTCGCCTTCCTCGGCGGCGTGCTGGTACAGGGCACCTCGTGGGCGTGGGTCGGGCCGTACATCGACCCGGCCATCCTCGCCTTCGTCTGCGTGCTGGTGATGATCGCCCCGCTCGGCACCGTACGCCGGGCGCTGGCCGGCATCCTGCTGGTCACCCCGCCGGAACTGCAGGCGCATGTGGATGACGTGGCGCGCGCGATCGTGGCCAAGCACGGCTTCGTCGAGCACCGCAGCTACGTGGCGCAGGTGGGGCGTGGCGAGCAGATCGAACTGTTCTTCGTGGTACCTGAAAACGACCCGCCGCGGCCCCTGGTGGAATGGGACCAGCTGCGCGACGAGATCGGCGATGCACTGGGCGAGGCCTCGCCGGACCGCTGGCTGACCATCATGTTCACCACCGACCGTGAGTGGACGATCTAGGCCCGTAGGACGATCGATCAAGTTTTTCGTACGCATTGCAACCCAACGTACGCGGAAACCGGGCAAAGTAGGCTCCAAGGCAATACCCATCCACCCACCAGGAGCATCCCGATGTCCATCGAAAAGGTTCTGTACACCGCCCAGGCCACCTCCACCGGCGGCCGTGAAGGCCGTTCCGTCTCCTCCGACAACGTGCTGGACATCCAGCTGTCGACCCCGCGCGAGCTGGGCGGCGCCGGCGGCCCGGGCACCAACCCGGAACAGCTGTTCGCGGCTGGCTACTCGGCCTGCTTCCTGGGCGCGCTGAAGTTCGTGGCCGGCCAGGCCAAGGTCGCGCTGCCGGCCGACACCACCGTGACCGGCAAGGTGGGCATCGGCCAGATCCCGACCGGCTTCGGCATTGAAGCCGAGCTCACCATCAACGTGCCGGGCGTGCCGCGCGAGCAGGTGGAAGCGCTGGTGCAGAAGGCGCACATCGTGTGCCCGTACTCGAATGCCACCCGCGGCAACATCGACGTGACGCTGATCGTTGCCTGATGCGGTCGGGGTCGGATTCCTTTGCCAGAGGCAAAGGGCTCTGACCCCATCACGGCCCATCGCGGCGTCTTCGGGGTCAGAGCCCTTTTGCGTCGCAAAAGGGATCCGACCCCAAAAAAATGGGCGGATGCCGGTCGAAACCGAACATCCGCCCATCCCACCTTCGTTGTCCCGCACGGGGGCATGAGGTTGCCGGCCAACGGCCGGCCCTACCAGGTCACTTCTCGCTCGTGATGAGCTGCACGACGCTGGAGAAATCCAGCTTGCCGCGGCCGGCCTGGTGATTCATCGAGTACAGGTTGCGGGCCACTTCGCCCAGCGGGATCGAGGCGCCGACACTCATCGCCGCTTCCACTGCCAGGCCCATGTCCTTCAGCATCAGATCGCTGCCGAAACCGCCGCTGTAGCCGCGCGAGGCCGGGGCGTTTTCCAGCACGCCCGGCCACGGGTTGCACACTTCGGTGGCCCAGCTGCGGCCGGTGCTGACCGCCATCATCTGCGACAGCACCTTCGGGTCCAGACCGTGCGCCACGCCCAGGGCGATGGCTTCGCCGGTCACCGCCATGATCACGCCCAGCGCCATGTTGTTGCACAGCTTGGCGACCTGGCCGGCACCGCTGGCGCCCACGTGGAAGATGTTCTTGCCCATCGCCTGCAGCACCGGACGGGCGCGCTCCAGCGCGTCTTCTTCGCCACCGACGATGAAGGTGAGCGTGCCACCCTGCGCACCGGCGGTACCGCCGGACACCGGCGCGTCGATCATCTGCAGGCCACGTGCGGCAGCGGCTTCCGAGACCTTGCGGGCACTGGCTGGTGCGATCGTGCTGCAGTCGATCACCAGTGCACCGGCCGGGATCGCGGCAAGGATGCCGTCGTCGCCCAGGTACACGCCTTCGACATGGCGGCTGGCCGGCAGCATCGAGATCACCACTTCGGCATCGGCAAGGGTTTCGCGCGCCGACGCGGCCGCACTGGCGCCGGCATCAACGGCGGCCTGCACCGCGGCCGGGACCAGATCGAACACGCGCACGGTATGGCCGTTCTTGACCAGATTGGCGGCCATCGGGCCACCCATGTTGCCCAACCCGATGAATGCAATGCGGCTCATGCAAGGCTCCTTTCAACAAGGGGAGTGCCCAGGTCGGCCAGCGGATGCGCGGCATCGGCCCAGGGGGAAGCGAAGAAAGTGTCGACCCACGCGCCGGTGGCCTCGGCCAGGGTGGCCGGGTTCCACTGAGGATTGCGGTCCTTGTCGATCAGCAACGCGCGGATGCCTTCGGCGAAATCACCGTGGGCGGCGCAATGCAGGGCGACGATGTACTCCAGGCGGTAGATCGCGGCCAGGTCCTGGCCGGCACTGCGGCGCTGCAGTTCGTACGACAAGCGTGCCGAACCGGGTGCACCGGCAGCGAGGGTCTTCTGTGCCGCCTGCAACCACACATCGTCGGTCTGCAGGTGGCTGATGCGGTCGATGATCGCGGGCAGATCGTGGCCTGCGCAGAGCGCGTCGACCTGTGCGGCATTGGCCAGCAGCGGACCGGTCGCAGCATCACTGGCATGCGACTGCAGCAGATGGGTCAGGCGCTCGTGGTTGTGTGCGGCGTCACTGGACCAGGCCACCTGCAGCAGCGCATCGAACACCGCGCTGCGGCGTTCTTCGGTCACATGCACGTCGGCCAGGCCGGCGTAGATGGCATCCCCCGGGTTCAGCAGCGCACCGGTCAGGGCCAGGAACAGGCCGCCCTTGCCCGGCACGCGCGGCAGCAGCCAGCTGCCACCGACATCGGGGAACAGGCCAACAGTGATTTCCGGGAAGGCCAGCTTGGAGCGCTCGCTGACCACGCGGTGGCTGGCGCCGGACATCAGGCCGATGCCACCGCCCATCACGATGCCGTGGCCCCAGCACAGGATCGGCTTGGCGTAGGTGTGGATGAGGTAGTCGACACGGTATTCGACGTCGAAGAACTCGGCGGCGTAGTCGTTCTCGCGGATGTCGCTGTGACCGGCCTGGCGGAACGCAACCATGCTCTGGTACAGGCTGTGCAGATCGCCACCGGCACAGAACGCTTTTTCACCGGCGCCCTGCAGCACCACCATGGCGATGCCGTCGTCGTCGGCCCAGGCGTTCAGCTGCTTCAGCAGCAGGTGCGCCATTGGCAGCGAGAAGCCATTGAGCGTGCGCGGCGCATTGAGCGTGGCGATGCCGATGCGCGTGCCGTTGCCGGCTGCGCGCTCTTCGAACAGCACCGGTGCGTCATCGGCAGCGGTGTCAGTGCTCATGCGTTCTTCCACTGCGCGGCGCGCTTTTCCAGGAAGGCGCTCACGCCCTCGACCTGGTCGGCGGTGTCGAACAGATCAACGAAGGCTTCGCGCTCGGCTACCAGCGCCGAGGCGTGGGTGCCGGTGCGGGTGGACTGCACCAGGGTCTTGCAGGCAGCGATGCTGGTCGGGCTCTGCTTGCCGGCCTTCTTCGCCCACTCCAACGCCAGCGCCTTGGCTTCGCCCTTGCCGACCTTTTCTTCGGCAAGACCAATCCGCACTGCGGTTTCAGCATTGATGCGCTCACCCAGCAGGATCATGCGCTTGGCCCAGCCCTCGCCGACCAGACGCGGCAGGTTCTGGGTGCCACCGGCGCACGGCAGCAGGCCGACGGTGGCCTCCGGCAGTGCCACCTGGGCGTGGTCTTCGATGATGCGCAGGTCGCAGGCCAGCGCGCATTCCAGGCCACCGCCCATGGCGTAGCCGTTGATGGCGGCGATCGACACGCCACGGAAGGCGGACAGCGCTTCGAAGGCTTCACCGAAACGGCGTGCGGCTTCGCGTGCGGCGGCCTTGTCGCCCGAGGCGAACTGGTTGAGGTCGGCACCGGCGGAGAAGAACTTCTCGCCGTCACCGGTGATCACCAGCGCGTAGATGTCACGGTCTGCGTTGAGCGCGCCCACCAGGTCGCGCAGCGCCGACAGGCTGTGCACGGTCCAGGTGTGCGCCGGCGGGTTGTTCAGGGTGACCACGGCGGTGTGGCCATCAACCTCGACCTTCAGACCCACGTGCTCCTGGGTACGCCAATCGTTCATCGCAGTTCCTCTTCGGTGTTGAGCAGGTGGCGGGCAACGATCACCCGCATGATCTCGTTGGTGCCTTCCAGAATCTGGTGCACGCGACTGTCGCGCAGCAGGCGTTCGATCGGGTACTCGCGGATGTAGCCGTAGCCACCGTGGATCTGCAGCGCTTCATTGCAGATGTTGAAACCAGCGTCGGTGGCGAAGCGCTTGGCCATCGCACACCAGACGTTGGCATCACTGGCACCGGCATCGAGCTTGCGCGCGGCGGTGTGCACCATCTGCCGTGCGGCCACCAGTTCGATGGCCATATCGGCCAGCTTGAACTGCAGCGCCTGGAATTCGGCCAGCGCCTTGCCGAACTGGCGGCGCTCGCCCATGTAGCGGCGTGCGGCGTCCAGCGCACCCTGCGCGGCACCCAGCGAGCAGGCGGCGATGTTGATGCGGCCGCCATCGAGCCCCTTCATCGCCAGCTTGAAGCCGCCGCCTTCCTCTCCCAGAAGGTGGCTGACCGGCACGCGGACGTTTTCGAAGGTGATGCCACGGGTGGGCTGGCTGTTCCAGCCCATCTTCTCTTCCTTGCGACCGAAACTGATGCCCGGCAGGTCGGCCGGCACTGCGATGGCGCTGACACCGCCGGCACCGGCACCGCCGGTGCGCGCCATCACCACCAGCAGCTCGGTGGCGCCGGCGCCGGAGATGAAAGCTTTCGAGCCGTTCAGCACGTAGTGATCGCCATCGCGCACGGCAGTGGTCTTCAGCGAAGCCGCATCGGAACCGGCGCCCGGCTCGGTCAGGCAGTACGAGGCCAGCTTCGCACCCGAAGACAGGTCACTGCCCCACGCCTCGCGCAGGGCCGGCTGGCCCCACTTGGACACCATCCACGAGGCCATGTTGTGGATGCTGATGTAAGCCGCGGTCGACGGGTCGACGTTGGCGAGCTCCTCGATGACGACGGCGGCGTCCAGTCGGCTCAGGCCGCTGCCGCCGACTTCCGGGTCCATGTACAGACCGCAGAAGCCCAGTTCACCGGCCTTGGCGATCGCCTCGCGCGGAAAGATGCCCTCCGCATCCCATCGCGCGGCGTGCGGCGCCAGTTCGGCCTGTGCAAAGTCGCGCGCGGCTTCGCGATACGCCTGCTGCGCTTCTTCCTGCTCCGTCGTCATCGAGTGGCTCATGGCTGCTCCTGCCCTTACTTCAGGCTGATGGTGGTGTTGACGCCATGGCTCAGCGTTTCGTCATCGAACCAGCGCGCGGTGACCGTCTTGGTCTGGGTGTAGAACAGCACCACCTGCTTGCCGTACGGACCCAGGTCGCCCAACTTGGACGCGCGCGAACCGGTGAACGAGAACAGCGGCACCGGCACCGGGATCGGCACGTTGATGCCGACCTGGCCGACGTCGATGTCTTCCTGGAACTTGCGTGCGGCTGCGCCGGACTGGGTGAACAGGGCGGTGCCGTTGCCGTTCGGGTTGCTGTTGACCATCGCGATGGCGTCTTCCAGCGTTTCTGCTTCGAGGATGACCAGCACCGGCCCGAAGATTTCTTCCTGGTAGATGCGCATGTCGGTGGTGACACCGGCAAAGATGGTCGGGCCGACGAAGTTGCCCTTCTCGAAACCATCCACCTGCGGGTTGCGGCCATCGAGCACCAGCTTGGCGCCCTGCTCCACGCCGGCGGCGATCAGGCCTTCCACGCGCTCACGGGCGCTGCAGGAAATGACCGGGCCGACATCGGTGCCGGACACGGTGCCACCGCTGACCTTCAGGGTCTTGGCCTTGGCCACCAGGTCCTGCACCCAGCCGCGCGCTTCGCCCACCAGCACCAGCGTGGAGGCTGCCATGCAGCGCTGACCGGCCGCACCGAAGGCAGCGCCGACCATCGCATTGAGGGTCTGTTCCTTGTTCGCGTCCGGCAGCACCACCGCGTGGTTCTTGGCGCCCATCATGCACTGCACGCGCTTGCCGGCCAGCGAGGCGCGGTTGTAGACGTGGGTGCCGACGCGGGTGGAACCGACGAACGAAACGGCCTTGATGTCCGGGTGATCGCAGATCGCGTTGACCACTTCTTCGCCACCGTGGACGACGTTCAGCACGCCCTTGGGAATGCCGGCTTCCAGGGCAAGCTCGACCAGGCGCATGGTGACCATCGGGTCCTGCTCGGACGGCTTGAGGATGAAGGTGTTGCCGGTGGCAATGGCCATCGGGAACATCCACAGCGGGATCATCGCCGGGAAGTTGAACGGGGTGATACCGGCGCACACGCCCAGCGGCTGCATGATCGAGTAGGTATCGACGCCGGTGGCCACGTTGTTGGCCAGCTCGCCCAGCTGCAGGTTGCCGATGGCGGCGGCGTGCTCGACCACTTCCAGGCCGCGGAACACATCGCCTTCGGCGTCCGGCAGGGTCTTGCCCTGCTCGGCGGTAAGGATGTGCGCCAGCTCGCTCATGTTCTCGCGGATCAGCTGCTGGTACTTCAGGAAGATGCGCGCACGGACACCGATCGGGGTCTTGCGCCAGGTCTTGAAGGCTTCCTTGGCGGCGGCGACGGCGGCGTCCACTTCGCCGGTGGTGGCGAACGGCACCTTGGCCAGCACGTCCTGGGTGGCCGGATTGATCACGTCCTGCCAGTGGGAGGTGGCCGATTCAACGAACTGGCCATCGATCAGCATGCGGATACGGGGCGCTGCAACAGTCATGACGACAATCCCACGGGGTGCGAAAGATGCTTGGCATTATTCACAGCACCCGCCTCGATTTCCGGGCTGAATCCGCTTAATCTGGCCAACACGCCAGACGATTCATGTTAATTCCGTGAATTATTCAGCCACTCAGCGACAACTTGGCCTGCGCCTGCTGCGGCTGCGCGAACAGCGTGGCTACAGCCAGGCCGACCTGGCACGGGCGCTGGGGCTGTCGGCCAGTTACCTGAACCAGATCGAGCGCAACAAGCGCCCGCTCACACCGGCCGTGCAGAAGAAGCTGGGCGAGGTATTGGGCGACGTTTCGGCCCTGTTCGACGATGATGAGCCCGCCGCGCTGCAGGAGTCACTGGGCGAGACCCTGCGCGACCTGGGCCTGGCCGACGTCAGCGCCACCGAACTGCGCGCCTTGGCCGGCAACCTGCCGCAGGTCAGCCGTGCGCTGCTGGACCTGCACCGCCGCCACTTGGCCCTGCGCGAGCACGCCGCCGCGCTGGAATTCCAGCTGGGCGAGCCCGGCGCCGGCAGCACCCTGCCCGCTGGCGACCAGGTGCGGGAGTTCTTCAACCGCATGCACAACCACATTCCCGAACTGGACGAACTGGCCGAGCAGCTGTTCGCCGAGTGGGGGCTGTCACCGGGACACGTGGCACCCCGGCTGCGCCAGCTGCTGGCCGACCGCCACGGCGTACTGGTGGAAGTGGCGGCGTTGCAGGCCGGGCGCGAGAAGCGCCAGTTCGATGCCGGTGCCCGGCGGCTGTGGCTGCCCGATTACCTGGAGCCGGGCCAGCAGGCGTTCCAGATGGCGGCCGAACTGGCCCTGCACGGCTATCTGCCGCAGATCGATGCGGTGGTGGCGCGTGCCGGCTTCACCGATGAGGCACGCATCGCGCAGGCGCGCATCGGCCTGTCGAACTACTTCGCCGGTGCGCTGGTGATGCCGTACATGCGCTTCCTGCGTGCGGCCGAGGCCAGCAGCTACGACATCGAACTGCTGGCGCACCAGTTCGGCGTGGGCTTTGAAGCGGTCTGCCACCGGCTGAGCACGCTGGCGCGACGCAGTGCGCCCGGGTTGCCGTTCTTCTTCATCCGCGTGGACCGTGCGGGCAATGTGTCCAAACGCCATTCGGCCACGGATTTCCATTTCTCGCAGGTGGGTGGTTCGTGTCCGCTGTGGATCGTGTACGAGGCATTCAACCAGCCCGGCCGTATCCTGACCCAGACCGCGCGCATGCCCGATGGACGTCGCCATTTCTGGCTGGCGCGGCAGGTCAGCAGCGGGCCGGTCGGCCATGGCCAGCCGCGCAAGACCTTCGCGGTGGCGCTGGGCTGCGATCTGCAGCACGCCGAACGGCTGGTGTATTCGCTGGGGCTGGATGTGCAGAGCCCGGGCAATTCGGTGTCGATTGGCCCGGGGTGCCGGGTGTGCCCGCGCGAGGACTGCATGCAGCGCGCGTTTACCCAGTTGCCGGGGCGATAGGGGGCAGGTGCCGACCTTGGTCGACACGGTAGATCCACGCCATGCGTGGATGTTCTTCGATGAATGTTCGAAATGTTCGATTCCGATGGGCTCCATCCACGCATGGCGTGGATCTACTAAACCTTTCGTGCGTAGGCTGCATCCCATTGCAATGCCCGCCCTGGAGACACCCCATGTCCTTGCTGCGCTCTTGCCTGGCCCTGCTGCTTGCTGCCACCGCCACACCGGCGTGGGCGACCTTTTCCATTGCGGCCTGCAATGAGGCCGGCGACTGCGGGGTGGCGGTGGCCACGCACAATCTGGCGGTCGGGGGCGTAGGCGTGCCGTGGGCACAGGCGAAGGTGGGTGCGGTCGCCAGCCAGTTCGAGACCAACCCGACCTATGGTTCCAAAGGCCTAGAGCTGTTGGCCAAAGGCCGCACGCCTGCGCAGGTGTTGAGACAACTGTTGGATGAAGATGGCAACTTCGATGGCACCACGCTTGCCGAACGACAGGTGGGACTGGTGAGCGCGCGCGGCGGCAATGCGCAGTACACCGGCGCCACCGCGCAGCAGGCCAGCTGGGCCGGCGCGCACGGCGACGGCATGCTGAGTGTGCAGGGCAATGGCCTGGCCGGGCCCGAGGTGCTGGCATCGATGCAGCGCATCTTCGCCGCCTCACGTGGGCCGCTGGCGGCACGCCTGTTGGCGGCGCTGGAGGCGGGTCAGGCAGCGGGTGGTCAACGCAGCGGGCAGTGGTCGGCGGCGTTGCTGGTGCGCACGCCCGGGGGCGACTGGCAGGACACCGACCTGCGCGTGGACGCCGACCCACATGCAGTGGCGAAGCTGCGCGAGCTGTACGACATGCGCCTGTCCAACGAGGCGATCATCCGCGCGGAGGACCGTTGGGAGACAGGTGACGTGGCGGGTGCGCGCGCGGCACTGGCAACGTCGTTGTCGCTGGCCCACGGCTGGGACCGCACCTGGGCGCGCGCCGCGCGCTTGGCGATGCGGCAGGGCGATACGGCGCTGGCCCGCGAATACCTGGCCGGCCTGCGTGCGCTCAATCCGGGCTGGGTGAAGCAGGAGCTGGCGTTGCCGTTGTATGCGCCATTGCAGGGTGATGCGGTGGTGGAGCCGTGGCGATAGCTGCCAGCAGCATCCAGGCATGGCGTGGATCTACTGTAGCTCCACGCCATGCGTGGATACCCATGGCGCCCCGGATATCGGGTCAGTAGATCGGCGTGACCTTCATCTGCGGCAGTGGGCGTGGTGCGCCGTCAGTAAGATCCGGGCCAAGGTCTTCCCAGCTGCGCCCCTGCTCGACCATCAAGCCCCATAGCTGCTGCGAAGCCAGTCGCTTGTCTTCCGAGCCCAGCTTGTAGGACGGCGGCGTTGGCTCACCGCGGGCGACCATCGAGTACGCCGCGCGGTAGGCCAGCACCTGCTGCGCCGGGTCGTCGGTTCGCGCCACTTCCAGCGTGTAGCGCTGGTAGGCCGAAGCCAGGTTGCGCCAGCGGATCCAGTAGTGGTTCTCAAACGAGAACGAACAGAAGCGCGCACCGGCCAGGCTGCCCTTGTCGGCGATGCGGGTCAGCACCTCCTGCGGCATGTCCAGGTTCATGCCGCCTTCGTCGCCCTGCAGGCTCACATGCACGATGCGGTCGCGATAGCCCGGTGCGCGCGCCTGTAGAAGATCGCGCCAGTTCTGCATGGTCGCCACCACTGCGAACAGGAAACGCCCCAGTTCTGCGGCCGCCAGCGGCGTAGCGATCGACTGGTAGGTACGCTGCCAGCCATGACGGTTTTCGGTGGGCAGGAACACCGCGTGTTCCAGCGACTGGCGGCCAGTGCTGCCGTGGCTCACCTCTTCAGCGTGCTGCGGATAGACCAGGTTGATGGCGAAGGTCGGCCAGCGCGGCAAGGCGGCGTCGAACAGGTGGATCGGGAAGTTGCTGCTGATGCCACCATCGGAAAACCAGCAGATGCGGAAAGCGGTGATGACCGGGCCGCAGGTCTGCCCGGCACTGGTCAGCCCTTCCATGCTGTCGGCCACGTTGTGCTCCTGGTCGGCCGCAGGCGCGGTGGGTTCGCAGCGTCGCTCGCGGCGCGAGGGCTCATGCAGCGGCACTGCGCTGATCAGCAGCGGGAAGCTCAGGCTCATGCGTGTGGCCACCAGCACCGGCAGCTTCGGGCCCTGCGGCAGGTGGTAGTACTGGCGCCCTTCCACGTCCAGCGGCGGGCCGGCCTGCGTCACCAGCCACTGCACCACGCTGGCGGGGAACAGCTGCTCGAACTCCTCGCGCAGGAACCAGAACTGCGCGCCGCCCAACGGCAGCGTACGCGGCTCGTTGTGCGACACACAGGTGGTGATCATCTGCAGACTGATCGCATGCGGGCTGTCCGGCTCGCCGGCATAGCGCGGCGCATCGTGCAGATCGGCGAAGGTGAGCGGTGCATCCAGCGGCTTGCCGGACAACTGCTGCAGGCACTCATGCAACCACTCGGTCAACGCCGGCGTGCGTGCGTCGCGGCCGAGGCCGCTGCACAGGCCCAGCAGGTTGCGCCGCGCCACCCGCGCCACCCGCAGCGCGGCACCGGCCACGCCGGCACCGTAGGCGCACAGCAACGACGGCAGCAGCGTGGCGGCCACACCGCTCCAGCCACCGCCCCACCAGCCCAGGCCCAGCAGCAGCGCCAGCGACACCAGCACTTCCAGCGGCGCGATCTCGAACACGGCAACGGCCAGGCACAGCAGCTTGTGCGGCAGGCGGGCATTGCCGGTCAGCACCACCAGCAGCCGATAGGCCGCGCGCGCGCCCCGTGCGGGCTGGAACAGGCTGTAGATGAAGCCGCGCCGCGACAGCTGCGCCGACACCGCAGACAACCCGCCATAGCCCGCGTCGCCGGGCAGGTGCTCGCCGGCCTGCTGGCGGCGATCACCGCATGCCGCCGCGGCCGCCACCGCCGCAGCAATGGCGCCGGCCGAGGTGCCACCGATGCTCTTGAAGCGATACTCGCGGGCCAGCGCCAGTACCGCATTGGGGTACACGATGCCGCTGGTGATGCCGCCTTTCATGACCAGATCGCAGTACTTCGCCGCCACGAGCCACCTCCCGTCTGCCGGTACCCAGTATGGCAAGAGGCGCTCTCACAGCCTGAGAAACGAGCCACAACCCTGCGCTTTCATTGGCCCTTGACCATTGCCGCCAACGCGTCCACCGTTGGCACGCCGAAGGTACCCCTTCAGATGACGGGAGGGGTTTAAACGGGAATCCGGTGAACGCGCCTCGCGCGCCCATTCCGGAGCTGCCCCGCAGCGGTGAATGGAAACGAATCCTGCCAACAGCACTGGGCTCGCGCCTGGGAAGCGGCAGGTAGTAGGTGGGCTGCGGCCCGTGTCCATCAGCCCGAATACCGGCCCCGGCCGGGGGACACGACCGTCCCCTGATTCGACCTGGAATCTCCGCGGGGAGGTTGCCGGGGTCGTCGTCGTCCTGCGCGTGCAGGCGGTGCGGCCGCGCGCGTCCTGTTCACGGTATCCGGCCAGCCCTGTTTCACCCACGCGCTGATGCATGGGCCACCGCCGTTGCCGGCGGTCCATGCGGTACCTGACGATGACCGAGCTCCAACGCCCTACCCTGACCCTGCCCGACGACGGCAAGCGCCTGCTGCTGCATTCATGCTGCGCGCCCTGCTCCGGCGAAGTGATGGAGGCGATCACCGCCTCCGGGATCGACTATGCGATCTTCTTCTACAACCCCAACATCCACCCGGTGAAGGAATACGAGCTGCGCAAGCAGGAAAACATCCGCTTCGCCGAGCAGCACGGCATTCCCTTCATCGACTGCGACTACGACACCGACAACTGGTTCAGCCGTGCACGCGGCATGGAAAACGAGCCCGAGCGTGGCATCCGCTGCACGATGTGCTTCGACATGCGTTTCGAGCGCACTGCGCTGTACGCGCACGAACACGGCTACGACACCATCAGTTCATCGCTGGGCATCTCCCGCTGGAAGAACATGGCGCAGATCAACGACTGCGGTGTACGCGCTGCGTCGCACTACGACGGGCTGCAGTACTGGGACTACAACTGGCGCAAGGGTGGCGGTGCCAGCCGCATGGTCGAGATCAGCAAGCGCGAGCAGTTCTACCAGCAGGAGTACTGCGGCTGCGTGTACTCGCTGCGCGATGCCAACCGCCACCGCCGCGAGAACGGCCGCGAGCGGATCAAGATCGGCTTGCTGTATTACGGACAGGACGCTGAGACGCCACAGGGCGATTGACGCGCAAGCAAGGGGCGGCCACGCTGGTCGCCCCTTTCGTTGTACCGGATCTGCCATGAATGCCCTGCCCGCCGATGTCGCCCTGCTGGTGATCGACCTGCAGCCGGACTTCATGCCCGGTGGTGCGCTGGCCTGCGACCAGGGCGATGCGCTGGTAGCACCGATTGCCGATCTGCTGGCGCAGCGCCGGTACCGCACCGTGGTGGCGACCCAGGACTGGCACCCGGCCGACCACGCCTCGTTCGCCAGCCAGCACCCCGGCCAACGCCCCTTCGAGACCATCCTGCTGCATGCGCAGCCGCAGACCCTGTGGCCGGACCACTGCGTACAGGGCAGCGCCGGTGCCGCCCTGCACCCGGGCGTGGACTGGACCGTGGCCGACCTGATCCTGCGCAAGGGCACGCGCCAACAGGTGGATTCGTACAGCGCCTTTCGCGAGAACCATGGCCCCGATGGCGAGCGCCCAGCTACCGGTCTGGCCGGCTGGCTGCACGAGCGCCGCATCCGCGAGGTGCACGTGTGCGGCCTGGCCCGCGACTACTGCGTGCTGTGGAGCGCGCAGGACGCGGTGAAGTCCGGCTTCCGGGTGAAGTTCCTGTGGGAACTGACCAAGCCGGTAACCGAAGCCAATGACACGATGGTGCGCGAGGCGTTGGGCAAGGCGGCGATCGCGATCGCCTGACGGGCGACCGCCGGGCACGGCCCGGCGCTACCCGCCTCTTGGTGGATGCTGCGTCGCTGGGTGCGGGATACCCATGCCGAGAATGTCGCCTCTGCCGCTTGCAGGCCACTGCGGACGGCAACACAATGGACGCATCCAGCCCTCCAAGTACGCCCCCCTACAGATCGCGGGACGGCCGAACCGGGGGCTTTTTACTGGGTGGAATCGAAAGGGCAAAGGCATGCCAACAGCGATCCTCATCGATGGCGGTTATTTCGTTAAGCGATTCCGCCGGATTGAACCTCACAACGCCAGCAACGCTGAACGTGCCACAGAAGTAGCGCATCGATGGGCGCTCGCGCACCTGACCTCGTCGGGGTGTGAGCGACGGGATCTCTACCGGATCTTCTTCTACGACTGCCCGCCGCTTCGAAAGCGGATGCACAACCCTATCTCGGGCGTCTGCATCGACTATGCACGCTCACCGGAGGCATGCTTCAGAATCGGCCTGCACGAGGCCCTGAAGCAGAAACGAAAAGTGGCCCTGCGCCTTGGTCAACTCGCAGACTCCAGTGCCTGGACAATCGATTCCCGAACGCTCGATGCACTTCTGAAAGGCAAGCGCGCGTTCTCCACGCTTCTGCCCGATGAGCTTCATCCGGAGGTCAGGCAGAAGGGCGTCGATATGCGTATCGGCCTGGATATCTCTTCACTTTCTCTCAAACGACAAGTCCGTCAGATTGTTCTGATAGCCGGCGATGCCGACTTCATCCCCGCTGCCAAACTCGCTCGACGCGAAGGCGTGGACTTCGTCCTGGATCCGATGTGGTCGCCGATCCCTCAGGGTCTTCTGGAGCATATCGACGGTGTCCGCTCCACCTGCCCCAGGCCTGCGAACAGGATCGAGGGAAAGACGGTGATGGGGCACGCGACAGTAGATGCCATCCGACCCTACCGGAACACCACCGTGCGGTGACCGTTGAGCAGGATGCGGTGCTCCACATGGCGGCGCACGGCGCGTGCCAGCACCAGCGACTCGGTATCGCTGCCCAGCCGCACCAGTTCGCGCGGTGCCATCGCGTGGTCCACGCGGGCCACGTCCTGTTCGATGATCGGGCCTTCGTCCAGGTCCTCGGTGACGTAGTGCGAGGTGGCGCCGATGATCTTGACCCCGCGCGCGTGTGCCTGGTGGTACGGCTGCGCACCCTTGAAGCTGGGCAGGAAGCTGTGGTGGATGTTGATCGCGCGGCCAGCAAGGGCCCGGCACAGCGTGGGTGACAGGATCTGCATGTAGCGCGCCAGCACCACCAGGTCGATGCGTTCACGCTCGACCAGGTCGATGATCTGCTGCTCCTGTACCGCGCGCGTATCAGCGGTCACCGGCAGGTGGTGGAACGGCACCTGGTAGGACGCGGCCAGTGGCGCGAAGTCGGCATGGTTGGATGCCACCGCCGCGATGTCCACCTTCAGCTGGCCGCTGTGGGCGCGGAACAGCAGGTCGTTGAGGCAGTGCCCCTGCTTGCTGACCAGCACCAGCAGGCGTGCGCGGCGGCGGCCATCATGCAGCTGCCAGTCCATGCCGAAACCGGCGGCGAGCGTGGCCATGGCGGCATGCACGGTTTCCAGCGGCAGGCTGGCGTCACGGTCGAAATGCACGCGCAGGAAGAAGCGGCCGCTTTCCTCGTCGCCGAACTGCTGGGCGTCGAGGATATTGCAGCCATGGTCGAACAGCAGGCCGGACACGCGGTAGACGATGCCGGTACGGTCGGGGCAGGACAGGGTCAGGATGGAATCGGGGCGCATCTTCCGAGTGTAGGGCAGCGACCTGCCTGCCGGATCGATGGTCTCCGATGCAACCGAACTACTTCGTTCAGTACCAAGCGATACTTGGGCGTCTCCATGGCAAGCTGGTCGGTCATGAACCTGTTGCAATTGATCCGCAGCTTCACCCGCACCGCAGAGACCGGCAGCATTGCCGCCGCGGCCCGCATTCTTGGCATCAGCGCCACCGCAGTCGGCCAGAACATCAACCGGCTGGAGGCCCATCTGGGCGTACGGTTGCTGAACCGAAGTACACGGCAGCTGGCCCTCAGCGAGGCCGGCGCACTGTACCTGGCGCAGGTGCGCCACATCGAAGCGGACCTCGCGCGCGCGCAGGCAATGGTCACCTCCGGCGACATCGAACCGGCCGGGCCACTGCGCATCGCCAGCAGCAGTGCGTTCGGCCGCCACGTGCTGGCGCCTTTGCTGCCTTCGCTGCAGCAACGCTACCCGCAGCTGCAGCTCGAGCTGCGCCTGACCGACCGCGCCGTGCAACATGGTCCTGAGGCGGTGGACGCCAGCATCCGCATCGGCGCACAGCTGGAAGACGGCGTAGTCGCACGGCAGCTGGCACGCGTTCCCTTCGTGTTCTGCGCCTCCCCGGCCTACCTGAAGGCACATGGCACCCCGCAGCTGCCCTCCGACCTGAGTGGCCATCGTGGTCTGCTGCATCGCTTTCCCACCGACGGCCGACCGCTGCGCTGGGGGCTGTTGAAGGACGGCCAGCGCGTGGACGCCGCGCTGCCACCGAGCATGGTCTGCGATGACATCGATGCGCTGGCATCGCTGGCGGCGGCCGGTGCCGGCATCACTCGATTGGCTGCATTCGTGGCCGAGCCCTATCTGCGCGATGGCCGCCTGCAGGCGGTGTTCGGCGCCGATACTGCGTGGCGCCCGGAACCGATGGAGGTCTATTTCTGCGTCAGCGACCGCCGCGACTTCACCGCCAAGATCCGCGCGTTGTTCGAGCACCTGCAGGCCGGCATGGCGCCGGCCTGGCGGGTGTGAGCCTCAACGCGCCTTGAACACGCCGCGTGCCTCGCGCGGCTCACAGCGCAGGTACTGCGGCGCCGCGTCCACGCTGTCGCGCAGTGCCGCGGCGGCGTGCCACGGCCAGCGCGGGTCGTAGAGGATGCCGCGCGCCAGGGCCACCGCATCAGCGTGGCGATGGCGCAGGATCGATTCGGCCTGCTCCGGTTCGGTGATCATGCCCACCGCGATGACCGGCATGCGCACCTTGGCCTTGATCGCTGCTGCGAACGGCACCTGGTAACCCGGGCCGACGGTGATCTTCTGGCGCTCGTCCAGGCCGCCGCTGGAGACATGCAGGAAGTTGCAGCCGCGCGCGTCCAGCACCTGGGCCAGCGCTTCGCTCTGCACCAGATCCCAGCCGCCATCGACCCAGTCGCTGGCGGAAATACGCACGCCCACCGCGACCTTGTCGGACACGGCCGCACGCACCGCATCGAACACTTCCACCAGCAGGCGCAGGCGGTTCGGCAGCGAGCCACCGTAGCCATCGGTGCGACGGTTGCTCAGCGGCGACAGGAACTGGTGCAGCAGATAGCCGTGCGCGGCATGCAGCTCGATCAGCTCGAAGCCCAGGCGCTCGGCGCGCACCGCGCTGGCGGCGAAAGCGGCGATGACCTCGGCGATGCCGGCCTCGTCCAGCTCCTGCGGTGCCGGATCGGCGGCGTGGAACGGCAGCGGCGAAGGCGCCACGGTGACCCAGCCGCGCGTGTCATCGGCCGGCAGCTGGCCACCACCATCCCAGGGACGCTTCACCGACGCCTTGCGGCCGGCATGACCCAGCTGGACGCCCAGCGGCATCGGCGACCAGCGGCGGACGCTGGCCAGCACCTGCGCCAGCGCGGCTTCGGTGCCGTCGTCCCACAGGCCCAGATCGGCCCAGCTGATGCGGCCACGCGGTTCGACGGCAGTGGCTTCCAGGATCAGCAGGCCGGCGCCGGACTGCGCCAGGTTGCCCAGGTGCATGGCGTGCCAGTCGCTGGCGCGGCCGTCTTCGGCGGAGTACTGGCACATCGGCGCGATGACGATGCGGTTGGACAGGGTCAGGGGGCCGAACGAGATCGGCGAAAACAGCTGGCTCAAGAGGGTGATGAACGACGTAGGGGGTGTGTATTGCACCGCCGCAGGGCCTGCGAATCAACCGTCTGGATGGATCGCTGTTTCGCGGTGGACGGTGTGGGTAGCGCCGGGCATGGCCCGGCGCTACCGGGTAACGAAGCCCGCCAAGGCCTCGGCACAATCGCGCTCGTCCTTGAACTGCAACAGGTCGTCGGCGCGGGTGCGGCCGCGGTTCAGCGCAGCCACCGGCAACCCGGCCTTGGCCGCTGCCTGCACGAAGCGGAAGCCGGAATAGACCATCAGCGAGGAACCCACCACCAGCACGGCATCGGCCTGCTGCAGGTGATCGTGCACCGCCGCCACGCGTTCGCGCGGCACGTTCTCGCCGAAGAACACCACGTCCGGCTTCAACAGGCCACCGCAGTACGCGCAATCGGGCACCACGAACGCAGAGAAATCCGTCTCCAGGTCGGCGTCGCCATCAGGAGCGATGCCGGCCTCCAGCGCGTCCCAGCCAGGGTTGGCGTCCAGCAGGCGCTGTTGGAAATCCTCGCGGTCGCTGCGGCGCTCGCAGCCCATGCAGCGCACAAGATCCAGGCGGCCATGCAGGTCGATCACGTTGTGGCTGCCGGCACGCTGGTGCAGGCCGTCCACATTCTGGGTCAGCAGCAGTTGCAGCTTGCCGCGGCTTTCCAGTGCGGCCAAGGCCTGGTGGGTGCCGTTGGGCCGGGCCTGGCCGAAGCGCGGCCAGCCCAGCAGGCTGCGCGCCCAGTAGCGCTGGCGGGTGGCCGCTTCGCCCATGAACGCCTGATAGGTCACCGGCGGCGTGCGTTTCCACTGGCCGTCGGTATCCCGGTAATCGGGAATACCCGAGGCGGTGCTGCAACCGGCGCCGGTCAGCACGAACAGGCGCTGGGCGCGGTCGATGAAGTCGGTCAGTGGCAGGGTCATGGCTGCCAGATGGGGGCGCGGCGGCGCCCCCGCAAGCGCCGGGTCAGTCGGCCGGGTCAGGCCACCGGCAGCGGCGGCACCGCAATCGGATGACCTTCCTCGTCCAGCGCGATCATCACGAAGTGGCCGCGGGTACACAGCTTGCGCTCGCCGCTGTGCAGATCTTCGGCGACCAGTTCCACTTCGACCTTCATCGAGCTGCGGCCGACCTCGACGATGCGGCCGATGGTTTCCACCATCTGGCCGATGCGGATCGGCAACTTGAAGTCGACCTGGTCGCTGCGTGCGGTCACCACGGTGCGGCGCGAGTAGCGGGCGGCCGCCAGGAAGGCGGCCTTGTCCATCCACGCCAGGGCCTGGCCACCGAACAGGGTGCCGAGGTGGTTGGTGTGGTTCGGGAAGACGATTTCGGCCATGCGCACTTCGGTGGGCGGCACGGTCTCGGGGATCGGGGTCATGGCGGTCGTTCGGTGTGGGGTGATGCGGATTTTAAGCGACCGGCGTGACGGGCATTGGAACCTACGCGCAACGGGCATCCGGCAGCGGCGCCTGCGCAGGCGGCGAGCGCTGCAGGCGCTACACTGCGCCACGCCCACTGCCAGGACCGTCCATGCCCGCCACTTCCGACCTGTTGGCCTTTGCGCTGGTCTCGCTGGCCATGGTGCTCACGCCCGGGCCGAACATGATCTACGTCATCTCGCGTTCGATCTGCCAGGGACCGGTGGCCGGGCTGATCTCGCTGGGCGGCGTGGCGCTGGGCTTCGTGTTCTACATGCTGTGCGCGGCGCTGGGCATCACCGCCCTGCTGATGACCGTGCCGTTCGCCTACGACGCGCTGCGCATCGGTGGCGCACTGTACCTGCTGTACCTGGCCTGGCAGGCGCTCAAGCCCGGTGGCCGTTCCCCGTTCGCGGTGCGTGACCTGCCGCAGGACAGCCCGCGCAAGCTGTTCACCATGGGCTTCCTGACCAATCTGCTGAACCCGAAAGTGGCGGTGATGTACCTGTCGCTGCTGCCGCAGTTCCTGCATCCGGACAACGAAGGCAGCGTGCTGATGCAGTCGATCGTACTGGGCTCCACCCAGATCCTGGTCAGCGTCAGCGTGAACGGCATGATCGCGTTGACCGCCGGCAGCATCGCCGGCTTCCTGGCCGCGCGCCCCACCTGGCAGATGGTGCAGCGCTGGCTGATGGGCACGGTGCTGGCCGGGCTGGCGGTGCGCATGGCGGTGGAAGGGCGGCGCTGATTGTAGAGTCGAGCTTGCTCGACTGCTTTGCACGAACGGCAGTCGAGCAAGCTCGACTCTACAAAAGCCCGCGTGCGGCATGACGGCCGGTAGCACCGGGCAGGCTCCGCCGGGCATGGCCCGGCGCTACCAACAAAAAACCCCGGCGTTGGCCGGGGTTCCTTGTTTCGACAGACCTGACCGGTTCGATCAGAAGTTCATGTCGAAGGCGACTTCACCCTGCACGCCCACCTGGTAGGCCGAGGCGCGGCGTTCGAAGAAGTTGGTCAGTTCCTGCACGTCCTGCAGTTCCATGAAGCTCAGCGGGTTGCGCACGTTGTACTTGCGCTCCATGCCCAGGCGATGGAAATGGTTGTCGGCGCAGTGCTGCAGGTACTGGCGCATGTCACGGGTGGAGATGCCCGCCACGCCGCCGGACAGTACGTCCTCGGCGAACTGCACTTCGCACTCGATCGCTTCGGCCAGCATGTCGTAGACGTCCTGCTTCATCTTGTCGTCGAACAGGTCGGGCTCTTCCTCGCGGATCACGTCCACGCACTCGAACGCGAAGTCCATGTGCGCGCTTTCGTCGCGGAACACCCAGTTGGTACCCGAGGCCAGGCCGTTGAGCAGACCACGCGAACGGAAGTAGTAGACGTAGGCGAACGCAGCGAAGAAGAACAGGCCTTCGATGCATGCGGCGAAGCAGATCTGGTTCAGCAGGAACTGACGACGCTCTTCGCGGGTCTCGATGCGCTTCAGGTTCTGGATCGAGTCAATCCACTTGAAGCAGAAATCAGCCTTCTTCTTGATCGAGTCGATGTTCTCCACCGCGGCGAAGGCTTTGACGCGCTCGTCCGGGTCCGGCAGGTAGTTGTCCAGCAGGGTCAGGTAGAACTGCACGTGCAGCGCTTCTTCGTACAGCTGGCGCGACAGGTACATGCGCGCTTCGGGCGCGTTCAAGTGCTGGTACAGGTTCAGCACCAGGTTGTTGGACACGATCGAATCGCCGGTGGCGAAGAACGCGACCAGACGATGGATCAGGTGGCGCTCGCCCGGCGACATCTTGCTGTGCAGGTCGCTGATGTCGATCTGGAAATTGATCTCTTCCACCGTCCAGGTGTTCTTGATCGCATTCCGGTACATGTCATAGAACTGCGGGTAGCGCATCGGGCGCAGGGTCAGTTCAAAACCGGGATCGAGCAGCATCTGCTTGGGCTTGTCGGCCATGGGTGTCTCGCATGTTCGGCAGTGAGATCTTTCAACACTGCAAGTTGAATCAAATGATTGTGGATCGGGCACTTCCTTGTGCCCATCATACTTTTAATGAAGGCAATGCCTTCAGGTTCAGCTTAGTGTTCAGTATCTCGCGGTGGGAACGGATCACGTCCAGGCGCGATGGTGTCCTTGCTGCGGATCAACCCGTCGCGACCCTTGGTAGTCAGCTCACCGCCGCCCTGGTTGAACAGCATTTTACGAGCGCTCTCTTCAGCCTGAGCCTGCGTCCCGTGCAAGCTGGACGCACGATCAGAGTCATTGCGCTTGTTCGCCCACTGACCGTCTTCACGACGATAAACCATCCGGTCTTGCTTCTTGCTCATAACGATTACTCCTGTACACGAAGTACCTGAGCTTCGAACTTTGATCAGACCACAGTTAGCGGTATAGTGACCCCGCTTCTTAGTCGAAGTAGCAGATCAAAGACGTCCCGCCCAAGCGGTGATGGACGTTTTGTGAAGCATCCGAAGGGCCCCGAGCTGTAACTCGGGGCCCTTCTTTTTTTACTGGCAAGCCTCGCAGGCTTCCGGGTTTTCCAGCGAGCAGGCGATGGCCTCTTCCGGGCTGAACACCTTTTCCGGCGCTGCGGTGGCGGTGTGGCTGACCGTGGTCTTGGCGATCTTGGTGGCTGGACGCGAACGCAGGTAGTAGGTGGTCTTGATGCCCTGCTTCCAGGCGTACATGTACATGGAGGACATCGCGCCGATGTTCGGGCTTTCCATGAACAGGTTGAGCGAGGCCGACTGGTCGATGAAGGCGCCACGGTCGGCAGCCATGTCGATCAGCGAACGCATCGGCAGTTCCCACGCGGTGCGGTAGACGTGGCGCAGCGTTTCCGGAATCTGCGTGATGCCCTGGATCGAGCCTTCGGCCAGCTTGATCGCGTCGCGCATTTCCGGAGTCCAGTGGCCCAGCTTCTTCAGCTCGTTCACCAGATAGCGGTTGACCTGCAGGAAGTCACCGGACAGGGTTTCGCGCTTGAACAGGTTGGACACCTGCGGCTCCACGCACTCGTAGCAGCCGGCGATCGAGGCGATCGTCGCGGTCGGGGCAATGGCGATCATCAGCGAGTTGCGCAGGCCGTGTTCCTTGATGCGCTCGCGCAGGCTATCCCAGCGCTCGGCATCTTCGGGCACCACGTTCCAAGCATCGAACTGCAGCTCGCCGCTGGCCGCACGGGTGTCGGCGAAGGACGGGTGCTTGCCACGTTCCTGGGCCAGTTCCACCGAGGTTTCCAGCGCGTGGAAGTAGATGGTCTCGGCGATCTTCTTCGACAGTGCGCGCGCTTCGGCGCTGTCGAACGGCAGGCGCTTGCGGAAGAACACGTCCTGCAGGCCCATGCAGCCCAGGCCGACCGGACGCCAGCGCAGATTGCCACGGCGTGCCGATTCGATCGGGTAGAAGTTCAGGTCGATCACGCGGTCGAGCTGGCGCACGGCCAGGCGCACGGTGTCGGCCAGCTTGTCGAAATCGAACTCACCGTTGCCGTCGAAGTGGTTGCCCAGGTTGATCGAACCCAGGTTGCACACCGCGGTCTCTTCAGCCGAGGTGACTTCCAGGATTTCGGTGCACAGGTTGGACAGGTGGATCACGTTGCCGGCGCGCAGGGTCTGGTTGCTGGCGCGGTTGCACTTGTCCTTGAAGGTCATCCAGCCGTTGCCGGTCTCGGCCAGGGTACGCATCATCCGCGAGTACAGCTTGCGCGCGGAGATGGTGCGGTTGGCCTTGCCCTGTGCTTCGGCCTGCAGGTAGGCCGCTTCGAAGGCCTCACCGAACAGGTCGGTGAACTCCGGCACCACGCGCGGATCGAACAGCGACCATTCCTGGTCGGCCTCGACGCGCTTCATGAACAGGTCCGGGATCCAGTTGGCCAGGTTCAGGTTGTGCGCACGGCGCGATTCGTCGCCGGTGTTGTCACGCAGCTCGAGGAAGTCCTCGACATCGGCGTGCCAGGTTTCCAGGTACACGCAGGCCGCGCCCTTGCGCTTGCCACCCTGGTTCACCGCGGCCACGGACGAATCCATGGTCTTCAGCCACGGCACGATGCCGTTGGAGTGGCCGTTGGTCGACTTGATGAGCGAGCCACGCGAACGCACGCGGGTGTAGCTGACGCCGATGCCGCCGGAGAACTTCGACAGCTGGGCGATGTCGCCGTACTTGGAGTAGATCGATTCCAGCGAATCCTGCGGCGAATCCAGCAGGAAGCACGAGGACAGCTGCTCGTGGGTGGTGCCGGAGTTGAACAGGGTCGGGCTGGACGGCAGGTAGTCCAGGTTGCCCATGCGCTTGTACAGCGCCAGGGTCTCGGCCACGTCCTCGCTCAGCGCGCTGGCGATGCGCAGGAAGAACTGCTGCGGGGTCTCGATCACCTTGCGGGTGTGCGGATGGCGCAGCAGGTAGCGGTCGTACAGGGTACGCAGGCCGAAGTAATCGAAGTTCAGGTCCAGCGAGATGTCGATGGCATCGTTGAGCTTGCGTGCGTTGGTCTGCACGAAGTTCAGCAGGCGGTCGTTGATCAGGCCTACTTCGTGGCCACGGCTGACCGACTGCGAGAATGCGTAGATTTCCTGGCCCGAGACTTCCTTGGCGATGTAGTTGGCCAGCAGGCGCGCAGCCAGGCGGCCGTACTCGGGCTCTTCACCGATCAGCAGGGCGGCGGTGCGGATGGACAGTTCGTCCAGCTCGCGGGTGGTGGCGCCGTTGTACAGGCCGGAAATGGTGCGGGTGGCCACGCGCATCGGATCGACGGCGTGCAGGCCTTCGGACGAACGCTGCACCGCGCGCACGATCTTGTTCAGATCCACCAGCTCGGTCGTGCCATTACGCTTGGTCACACTCATCGCGTTGGCCGTCGGCGGCGACGTCAACAGGAATTCGCTTTCCTTCTCGATGGTGGCGCTGGATTCGGTGGTCACGGCGTGTGTCCTCTTGGCGTGATTGGGGTGCTGGATGCATCGGGGTGACGCTGCCCGGGACCTGACGGTCCAGGATGGCAGGACGGCGTCGCAGGGATTGAGACCCTGCGCCTGCCACTGCCGATGACGATCGCGGATGGGGACTGCTGTGGACCCCAAGACATGGGGTCGCTGCGACCGACGGCCACAAGATAGTGGGGGTAAAGGGGTCCGTCAACGCCAAATGTAGTGAAATTCGGCAATCCCTTGCGGCGCAAGGATCGTGCCATCGACGGCCTGATCAGACGCTTCAGGCCTGCCGGAACGGGCTGCGCAGTCAAGCCCAAAAGGCGTCATCGCAGTGGCACAACGCACCGCGGAAACGGAACAATGACAGCTTCACATGACAGTAATGAAGCTGGCTAGGGACAACCCTGTGGATAGGTGGTGGGCAGCCGGTGGGATTCCGGTGGACGGGTGACTTCCGGCCGGTGACGCCCGCGCGCCGGCAGCGGATGCTGGCCCTCCGGTTCCGGAGAAGGAGGTTCCGATGCACCTGCGTCTGCCCGCGCTGGCCCTGCTGTCCGCCCTGCTCGTCGCCCCGGTGCTGGCCGCCGAAGGGCCGGACCTGCGCTCGGACCAGTGCGGCATCCATACCGACTACGACGTGCTGGTGGACAGCGGCGGCATCTGGCTGCGGCATGGCCCGCAGGCGCCGCATGAAGTGGTGTTCCACGACGGCGAGCTGAGCCTGGACGGCAGGATGGTCACGGTCAGCGCCGCCGACGCCGCCCGCCTGCGGCAGATGGAGGCCGGTGCCCGACAGCTGATGCCGGCCGCCACCGCGCTGGCCCACGAAGTCTCCGGGGTCACCTTCGATGCGCTGGACGCCGCCTTCGAGGCCATCACCGGCAAGTCCCGCAACCGCCAGATGCGTGCGATGCGCGGCGAGATGCAGGACTGGATCGATGCCAGCCTGGGCCGCGGCTACTGGGAGCAGGAAGCCTTCGGCGACGGCTTCGACGCGCATATCGAGCAGATGGCCGAGACGATGGCCGGGTCGATGACCCGCAGTGTGTTGTGGCAGGTGTTCACCGGCCGCGCCGGGGCCATGGAGCGCCGCGCCGACCGCCTCGATGCGGAAGTCGACCGCCGCATGGAAGCGCGCAGCCAGCAGCTGGAGGCCAAGGCAATGGCGCTGTGCCCGCTGGTGCGGTCACTGGCAGAGGCCCACGATGCGCTGGAAGTGCGCTACCAAGGCCAGCCGCTGCGGCTGCTGGAGCGCGGCGAGAGTGTACGGGTGGAGCACGGCAGCGGTTCGGGGCTGCATGTCTCGGCCGGGCAGGATGAGCGGCCGCGTGACGACGCCGTGGCACCTTCCCGATAGCTGCGCGGCGGATGCCGGCCAGCGGCCGGCACTACCGGAACCCTGGCGTGGTAGTGCCGGCCGCTGGCCGGCATCGCACTCCCGCAGAACCCCTCACGCCCGGTGCGGGGTACCCAGGTATTCCGCGCTTTGCATCTCGATCAGGCGCGAGGCGGTACGTTCGAACGCGCCCTGCAGGCGCTGGCCGGTGTACAGCTCCACCGGCGAGGTGCTGGCGGTGCAGACCAGGTTGACGTGGCGGTCGTACAGCTCGTCGATCAGGTTGACGAAGCGGCGCGCGGCATCTTCGTTCAGGCGGTCGAACGCAGGAATGCCGCCCAGCAGCACCGTGTTGAACTCGTGCGCGATCTCGATGTAATCCGAGGGGCCGCGCGGCCCCTCGCACAGCGCGGCGAAATCGAACCAGGCGATGCTCTTGCCGCGGCCACGGACCGGGATCTTGCGGCCCTCGATCTCGATGTTGCCGGTCTTGGCCGGCTGGCCGCCGCTCAGTTCGTTCCAGCGCGTGGCCAGCCAGTGGTCGCTATCGGCGGCCAGCGGCGCGCGGTACACCGGCGATCGGGTCAGCGCGCGCATGCGGTAGTCCTCGGTGCCTTCGGCGTACAGCTCCACGCAGAAGCGCTGCAGCAGGCCGATGGCCGGCAGGAAGCTCTCGCGCTGCAGGCCGTTGAGGTACAGGTTCTCCACCGCCGTGTTGGAGGTGGTCACCAGCGTCACGCCCTCGGCGAACATCCGCTCCAGCAGGCGCGCCAGCAGCATGGCATCGCCGATGTCGGTGACGAAGAATTCGTCCAGCACCAGCACGCGCAGGTTGCTGCGCCATTCCTGTGCGATCTTCGCCAGCGGGTCGCTCTGGCCCTGGTGTTCACGCAGGCGCTCGTGGACGCTGCGCATGAAGCGATGGAAATGGGTGCGGTACTTCTGCTTGATCGGCAGCCCGTCGTAGAACAGGTCGACCAGGAAGGTCTTGCCGCGGCCGACGCCGCCCCAGAAGTACAGGCCCTTGACCGGCTCGGGCTTCTTCCAGAACGAGGACAACCGGTCCAGCCAGCCGTCTTCGGCGCTGTCCAGCAGGCCCAGATGGATGCGGTCCAGTTCAGCCAGGGCTGCATGCTGGGCCGGGTCGTTCTGCCAGTCGCCGCGCTCCACCCCGGCCGCGTAGCGCTGCGTCGGGGTCAGTTCCACGTCGCTCATGCCGCCGCGCCCAACCAGTGCTTGACGCCGTGGGTCAGCGCGCCGCGCAGATCGATCAACTTGCGATGGAAGAAGTGGCTGGTCTCGGGCATGCGCACCAGCTCATGCGGGAACGCAAGCGACTCCAGCCACTGGTAGACGGCCTGCGGGTCGACGATCTCGTCCTGCTCGCCCTGGATCACCAGCCAGCGGGCCGGCGGTGCGATGCCGTCGAAGTCCCAGCGACCGGCCGGCGGCGCGATCGAGATCAGGGCTTCGGGCTGCAGTTCGGCGGCGGCCTTCAGCGAAACGAACGAACCGAAGCTGAAGCCGGCCAGCCACAGGCGGTCATCCGGACGCTGGCTGCGCACCCAGGCGACGACCGCCTTCAGGTCGTCCTGCTCACCCACGCCATGGTCGAACTCACCGGCCGAACCACCGACGCTGCGGAAATTGAAGCGCACCGTGGCGATGCCCAGCTCGCGCAGGGTGGTAGCGGTCATGGTGACCACCTTGTTGTGCAGGGTGCCACCTTCGGTGGACAGCGGATGGCAGATGATGGCCACGATCGGCTGCACCGGCACATCGGCCTTGGGCAGGTCGACGACCACTTCCAGCGGACCAACCGGGCCATCCAGCACCAGGCATGCAGTTTCGCCAGCGGCGACAGGGAACGAGGGCTTGTGCATGGCAACATGATACCGTCCCCCGCCCCTGCCCTGTGCCCGCCCCATGCTCTACCTGTCCCTGGCCGTGATCTGCAGTGTGCTGGTTTCGGTGTTGTTGAAGCTGGCCAACCGCCGCGCGCTGGATGTTGCGCAGATGGTCACCTGGAACTATCTGGTGGCGGCAACGCTCACGGCGGTGGTGCTGCAGCCACCGCTGGATGCGCTGCGCGCGCCGCATGCCCCGTGGCTGTCATTGCTGGCGCTGGCGGTGGTGCTGCCATCGATTTTCCTGGTGCTGGGCCGCGCGGTGGCGGTGGCCGGCATCGTCCGCAGCGACGTAGCGCAGCGGCTGTCGCTGCTGCTGTCATTGGCCGCCGCGTTCCTGTTCTTCGGGCAGACCGCCACGCCGTGGAAGCTGGCCGGTCTCGGCCTGGGCCTGCTGGCGATGGTGGCCATCAGCCTGCGCCCGCGCGGACCGGCGGTGGCGTCCTCACCCGGCGGCTGGGGCTGGCTGCTGGGCGTATGGGCCGGGTTCGCGGTGGTGGACGTGCTGCTCAAGCAGGTGGCGCTGTCCGGCACGCCATCGATGGCGGCGGTGCTGGCCAGCTTCAGCGTGGCCTTCGTGCTGATGCTGGCGCTGCAGCTGTGGCGGCACGCCAGCGGCCGCAGCCGGTTGGCCTGGCGCAACCTCGGCGCGGGTGCACTGCTGGGCCTGCTCAACGGCGGCAACATTCTTTTCTATGTGCACGCGCATCAGTCGATGCCGGACAGTCCGGCCACTGTGTTCGCCGGCATGAACATCGGCGTGGTGGTACTGGGCGCGCTGGTGGGCGTGTTCGCCTTCGGTGAGGCGACCACGAAGTGGAACCGCGCCGGCCTGGCGCTGGCGGTACTGGCGATCGGGTTGATCGCCTGGGGGTAAACGGTACCCGGGGTCGGATCCCATTCCAACGGAATGGGCTCTGACCCCTGCGTTTGAGACCCCGTGATGCATTGGGGTCAGAGCCCATTCCGTTGGAATGGGATCCGACCCCGGCGCTGGGCGTTATTTATCGAAACCCAGCAGCAGCGGGTCATGGTCGGAGCTGCGCCACGGGCCCTGCACGTTGCGGCCCTGGTAGCCGCTGGCGTCCTGTTCGTCGGCGTTGCTGTGCCATTCGGCGGCACCGCGCAGGCGCTTGGCCATGCCCGGGTTCAGCAGCGCGTGGTCGAGGCGGCCGGTGTAGCCGTTGTAGACGTAGCTGTAGGGATGCTCGACCTTGGCGACCTTGAACGCGTCCTGCCAGCCGAGGTCATGCAGGGTGCGGATCGGGTCTTCCATGGCGTAGGCGTTGAAATCGCCCAGCAGCACCGCGTCCTTGGTACCGGTACCGGTCGGGTCGGTCTGCAGCCAGGCGTGCAGCTGCTGCGCCGAGGTCACACGGGTGGCGTTCCAGCAGCCCTGGTTGTCGTTGCGGTCGGCATCGGCACCGGCGGCATCGCGGCAGCCCTTCGACTTGAAGTGGTTGGCCACCACCACGAACGGTGCGCCCTGCTTGCCCTGGAAGGCCTGCGCCAACGGCACGCGGCTGTGCTCGACGAACGGGCCGCCGGTCAGCGTGGCCGGCGTGCCGACCGGCTGCAGGCGCGAGCTGCGGTAGATGATGCCGACCCGGATCGGGTTGTCGCCCGGGCCCTTGCCTGCGTCGACGAAGCGCCAGTCACCCTGCGCGCCGCGATCGCGGTTGAGCGCATCGACCAGTTCGGCGATGGCCGACTGCGGACCGTAGCCGTCGTTCTCCAGCTCCATCAGCGCAGCGACGTCGGCGCCCAGCGCATTGACCGTGGTGACCAGCTTGGCCACCTGTGCCTTGTGCTCGTCCAGCGTGCGCGCACCACGCAGGGTCGGGAAGCCACCATCCTGGCCGTCGCCGTTGAAGAAGTTCTCCAGGTTGAAGGCCGCCACGTGCAGGCTGCCCGGCACCGTCGGCACCGCCGGGCGTTTCAGTTCCGGCAGCTTCAGAACGCCCTCGACCAGCAGGCGCGGGCGCCCCTGGGCATCCACGCGCACGATGCCTTCCACGTTGCGCAGCGGCATGCCGGTACGCAGCACCGGGTTGGCCGGCAGGTACGCCACGCTGGCCGGGTCACGGGCGTCGCTGCCGTCGTCCAGCACCAGGCGGCGGCGCAGGTTGTCGGCCATCACCTGCTCGTAGCCCGCGGTGCCCGGTGCGGCCACTTCGGTCGGCTGCCAGAGGCGGCCATCGAAGGCCACGGTGAGCTGGCCGAAGCGCTCCAGGCCGTCGGTACCGGCCAGGGTGAGCGGTGCCGCGATGCGTACCCGCTGGCCATCCAGCGCGCGCCAATCGGCCGGCGCGGCGGCCAGCACCACGGTAGCGCTGGCGCGCGCGGCGGAGGGCACTGCAGCCGGCGCGGCCTGCGGCTGGGCCTGGGCGAACGCGCCGGCCGGCAGCAACAGGGACAGGGCAAGGGCGAGGGAACGGCGGCGCATCGACGGGCGACTCCATGGAAGAGGCGCACAGACTAACCCTGAAATGCGAAACCCCGCCTGCGCAGCGGGGGCATATGCGCGATCAGGCCTCGGTGGGCAAAGCCGGGTAGAGCCGGTCGCTGGCCGGCAACCTCATGACCTTCGTGCGCTGGGTAGTTGCCGACCAGCGGCCGGCACTACCACTTACTTCAGATTTCCCAGCATCCAGTCCACGGTGGCGTGAATCTGTTCTTCGGTCAGCGCCGGGTTGCCGCCCTTGGGCGGCATGATGCCGCCGTCCGGGCCGGTATAGCCCTCGATGGCGTGCTTGTAGAGGGTGTCCTTGCCCTGCGCGATGCGCTTGTCCCAGTGCGAATGGTCCAGCGTCGGCGCCATGCCCACACCGGTGGTGTGGCAGGCGGTGCACAGGTTGTCGAAGATGACCTTGCCGTCCTTGGTGCCGCCGTAGGCCACCTGCGAGGCGGCCTTGGCCAGTGCGGCGGCCTTGGCGGCGGCCTGCGCGGCGGCGCCGGTGCTGCCCGCATAGACCGCACCGGTGGGCGAAATGCGCTGTTCGGTGCGCTTGACCGCGGTGGGCGACACCTCGGGCGGAATCCGGGTGTGGATGTAGGCGGCAAGGAGGATCAGGCCGAGGGTGATGGCCATCAACAGCGCGATCACCATGGAGAAGCGTTTCAGGAACTCCAGATCGTAATTCCGCACTCTTCGTTACCCCTGGCTGATAGTCGTTGGACCACGGCTGAGCGACTGCGTGATGGACCGAGTATAGAACGCGCTTTGCGTGCGACAACAGGCGTCACTGCTGGTGCGGCGCAACATGCCGGGGGGCTGGGGTCAGATCCCTTTTGCGCCGCAAAAGGGATCTGACCCCAGCAACAGAACCCGGCCAGCGGC
>NZ_SRHZ01000049.1 GCF_004684085.1 Stenotrophomonas maltophilia | reverse complement strand
GGAGGGGATTAAGTCGTTTATGCACAAACGACTTAATCCCCTCCGTCCCCTTTTTTCATTTGCCAAACCACCCGCGCAGGAAATCAATCAGCTGCCGCACCTTCGGTGAGGGCTGTGTGCTGTGTGGGTAGACCGCGTACACGCTCTGCTGCGGGAAGCGGTGCTGACGCAGTACCGGTCGTAGCCGGTCCTGAGCCAGGTCGTCCTCGATCAGCCAGCGTGGCAGCACGGTGACCCCGGCGCCGGCCACAGCGAAAGCGCGCAGGCTGCTGGCACCATCCACGCGCACCACCGCATTGCCCGGGTTGGTGGCAAACAGGGCGTCGCTACCGTCAGGTGCAATCACCGGCACATCGGCCAGACGCGGGTAGCCCAGGCGGGGAAGGGTGCCCAGCTGCACCGGATCATCCACGGCATCGGCCGAGGGCAGGCGTGCCAGCAGCAATGGAGCGGCCACTGCGCACAGCGGATGCCGTTCCAGTTCATTGGCATGCAGCCCCGAGTCCGGCAGGCGGCCGAGGCGGATCGCCAGATCGAAGCGTTCGGGAATCAGGTCGGCCGGTGCCGGTGAGGTCGACAGGTGCAGCTGCAGCGCCGGGTGCCGCGCACGGAAGGCCTCCAGCGCTGCGATCAGGCGCAGCTGCGCGTATTCCGGAGTAGTGGTCAGGCGCAGCACGCCCTGCAGCTGATGCTGGTCGCGGCGCGCGGCATCGATGGCTGCCTGTGCGGAATCCAGTGCCTGCACGCAGTGCTGCAGGAACTGTTCACCGGCCTCGGTCAGGGCCAGGTGGCGGGTACTGCGCAGCAGCAGGGTCACCCCCAGCTCCTGTTCCAGCCGCTTCAGGTTGAAGCTGACCACCGCGCGGCTCAGGCCGAGGCGATCGGCGGCGGCGGTCAGGCTGCCGGCCTCGACCACGGCGCGGAAGATATCGAAGCGATCGAGACTGACCATGGCGGCCCATTGTCAAAACAGATTTGACAGTGTTGCAGCTGTCGTCGTGTTTTTCCAACAAGGCCCGCACGGCATGCTGGCAGCTTCTCCGCTGGAGCGCCGCCGATGCCGTCCCCCCGCCTGCGCCATGAGGCGATCTTCCTGCTGGTGTTCGCCCTGGATCTGGTCAACATGTTCATCGCCACGGTGGCCTATCCGGCATTGGCGGCGGAACTACACGCCGATGTCGGTACCCTGGCCTGGGTCGGCACCGCCTACATGCTGGGCCTGAGCGTGGTGATTCCGCTGGCACCGTGGCTGGCCGCGCGCTGTGGCGAGCGTCGCTTGCTGCTGGTGGCGTTGCTGTTGTTCGCGGTTGCCGCTGCGCTGGCCGGCGCAGCACCGGGGATCGGCTGGCTGCTGGGCTGGCGCCTGCTGCAGGGGCTGGCCGGCGGCCTGCTGATTCCAGTGGCGCAGGCGGCGGCCTACCGCCAGTGCACGCCCGACCAGCGTGGCGCGCTGACCCGCCGCATCCTGCTGGTGGCGCTGCTGGTGCCGGCACTGGCACCCGCGTTGGGCGGGCTGCTGGTGCAGTGGTTGTCCTGGCGCGGCGTGCTCTGGGCCAGCCTTCCGTTGGCGGTGGTGGCAATCGGCCTGGTGCTGGCCTGGATGCCGGCCGATGGCGCGCGCAGTGCGCCGCGCCTGCAGGCCTATGCGCTGTCCACCGCAATGCTGGCGCTGGGTGCGCTGCTGCTGGCGCTGACCTGGCTGGGCGAGACGGGACATCGGGCCGCAGGCACCGTGTTGCTGCTGGTCGCGCTGCTGCTGGCGGCGGCCCACCTGCGCCACGCACGCAGGCAAGTGCAGCCGCTGCTGCGCTGGTCCCTGCTGTCCCATCGTGGGCTGCGCCTGGCGATGCTGATCTATCTGGCCGTACCCGGTGTGTTCATCGGCAGCCAGCTGGTCAGTACCCTGCAGTTGCACCAGGCCGGTTACAGCGCCGCACGCATTGGTGCGCTGATGCTGCCGTGGGCGCTGGCCTCGGCCATTGCGATCACGGCCAGCAAGCGCCTGCTGGCTCGCTTCGGTCCGGCCACGGTACTGCGTACGGGCATGCTTCTGCAGGCCAGCGGCCTGCTGTTGATGGCGTTGCTGCCGCAGCCGGCCTTCGCGTTGGCCGGGATGTTGTTCGCGCTGATGGGCGCCGGCGGCAGCCTGTGCAGCAGTACCGCGCAGACGCTGGCCTTCCATGGCGTGGAAGGGGAGGCGCTGGGCGATGCCAGCGCTCTCTGGAATCTCAATCGCCAGCTCAGCTTCTGCCTGGGCACCGCGGCCATCGCGTTGCTGCTGGCACTGGCCATGCAATGGCTGCCGGCTTACGCCACGCACGTGGCGCTGGGGCTGGCCGCCGTACTGACCCTGCTGCCGATGGCGCTGCTGCGCCGGCCGCAGAGGTTCACCCTTTCGCAACCGAAGAACACCTGATGGATACCACCGCAGAACATGAAATCCACCACCTGCATGACAAGCTGCAGGCCTGGTTCCGTGCCGAGGTTGGCGCGGATGCGCTGGATGATCTGATGGCGCATTTCTGCGCGGACTTCAGTATGGTCGGCATCACTGGGCGCAGGTTGGATCGCGATGCCGTGCAAGCGTTGTTCGCGGGTGGTCATGGCGCGCGCCCAGGCCTGCAGATATACATCGAAGCCCTGCAGGCAGTGGATGTGCCGTCACCGCTGGCAGTGCTGCGCTATCGCGAAGGGCATTCGGTGGGTGAAGGGGCGGTTGCCTGGCGCGAATCGCTGGCGGTGCTGCGGGTGGAACAGGGGCGTTGGCGATGGTTGGCGCTGCATGAAGTGCCGGTGGCCTGACCGCGCGCCCCAGGATAATGAAGTTGCCGGCCAGCGGCCGGCACTACCGGTCGCCGGCGAGCGCAGCGGCACCGGGGGCACATGTGCCATCAGTCCTGCCTGCATCCGCCGCAGAATGCAAAGCCCGCCCACACTTCACGGCGCAAGGCAGGAGTAGGCTTGAGACTTTCCTGCCGGGAGGGGTTGCCCATGCGTGTGCGTGCCGTCGCTGTAGCCATTGCCCTTTGCCTGTCCAGCACCGTGCTGGCCGCCGATACCCAGCCGATGACCCCGGACATCAGCGGCAAGCCCTTCGTTGCACCCGATGTCGGCCGCGATTACGACAAGCGCGTGGTGATGGTGCCGATGCGTGATGGCACCAAGCTGTATACGGTGATCGTGGTGCCCAAGGGCGCCCGCAACGCGCCGATCCTGCTGACCCGCACTCCTTACGATGCCGCTGGCCGCGCCAGCCGCAGTGATTCGCCGCGCATGCGCGATCTGCTGCCGCAGGGCGACGAGGTATTCGTCGACGGTGGTTACATCCGCGTGTTCCAGGACATCCGTGGCAAGTACGGCTCCGAAGGCGATTACGTGATGACGCGGCCACTGCGCGGGCCGTTGAACAACACCAAAGTCGACCACTCCACCGACGCCTGGGACACCATCGACTGGCTGGTGAAGAACGTGCCGGAGAGCAACGGCAGGGTCGGCATGCTCGGCTCGTCGTACGAGGGCTTCACCGTGGTGATGGCGCTGACCGACCCGCATCCGGCACTGAAAGTGGCCGCACCGCAGAGCCCGATGGTCGATGGCTGGATGGGCGACGACTGGCTCAACTACGGTGCGTTCCGCCAGGTCAACTTCAACTACTTCGCGATGCAGACCGAGAAGCGCGGCAAGGGTACGCCGCTGCCCAGTCTCGGCTATGACGACTACAGCACGTTCCTGCGCATCGGTTCGGCCGGCGACTACGCGCGTTTCACCGGCGTGGACCAGCTGACCTGGTGGAAGAAGCTGGTCGAGCATCCGGCCTATGACGGCTTCTGGCAGGGCCAGGCGCTGGATGCGGTGATGGCGAAGACACCGTTGAAGGTGCCGACCATGTGGCTGCAGGGCCTGTGGGACCAGGAGGACATGTGGGGTGCCAACCACGCCTACCAGGCGATGGAAGGGCGCGACAGTGGCAACAACCGCAATTACCTGGTGATGGGCCCGTGGCGGCACAGCCAGGTGAACTACAGCGGCAGCGAACTGGGCGCGCTGAAGTTCGATGGCGATACCGCGTTGCAGTTCCGTCGCGACGTGCTCAAGCCGTTCTTCGACCAGTACCTGCTGGATGGCGCGCCGAAGGCCGACACGCCGCCGGTGCTGATCTACAACACGGGCGAAAACCATTGGGATCGCTTGAAGGGTTGGCCGCGCAGCTGCGACAAGGGCTGTGCTGCCAGCAGCAAGCCGCTGTACCTGCGTGCTGGCGGCAAGCTGGCGTTCCAGGCGCCGGCGGCGGGCGAGGGTGACTTCGAGGAGTACGTGTCCGACCCGGCCAAGCCGGTGCCGTTCGTGCCGCGTCCGGTGCGCTTCGGTGACCGCGACATGTGGACCACCTGGCTGGTCAAAGACCAGCGCTTTGTCGATGGTCGTCCGGACGTACTGACCTTCATCACCGAACCGCTGACCGCGCCGTTGCGCATCGGCGGCGCGCCTGTGGTGCACCTGCAGGCCTCCACCAGTGGCACCGACAGCGACTGGGTGGTGAAGCTGATCGACGTGTATCCGGACCAGGAAGCGTCGACGCCGGAGATGGGTGGCTACGAGCTGCCGGTGTCGCTCGCGATCTTCCGCGGCCGCTACCGCGAGAGCTTCAGCGATCCGAAGCCACTGGCGGCGAACCAGGTGCTGCCGTACCGCTTCGATCTGCCCAACGCCAACCACACCTTCCAGAAGGGGCACCGGGTGATGGTGCAGGTGCAGTCCAGCCTGTTCCCGCTGTACGACCGCAACCCGCAGACCTACGTGCCTAACGTCTACCTGGCCAAGCCGGGCGATTACCAGAAGGCTACACAGCGGGTCTGGCACAGCGCGGCGCAGGCCAGTTACATCGATCTGCCGGTGTACTGAGGCGAAGGGGGTGACGCCGGGCATGGCCCGGCGCTACCCAAGGATGTGCGGTGTCGGTAGCGCCGGGCCATGTCCGGTGGCGTTGGTAGTGCCGGCCGCTGGCCGGCATCCGCGATGGCGCGAGAGCGTGTCGACCAAGGTCGACACCTACCAGAGCGGAGGCCTTCAGCCCACCTTCGAGGGGCCCGTGCGCCAGCGGCTGGGGACCAGGCCGAAGCGCTTGCGGAATGCAGCCGCGAAGTTGCTGGGGTGGCGGTAACCACTGGCGGCGGCGGCCTGTTCAACCGTCCATCCGTCCTCGCGCAGGCCCTGTTCGGCGTGGCGCATGCGTTGTTCGTGCAGGTAATCGAACACGGAGCAGCCGTACTGCTGGGCAAAATGGCGGCGCAGCGAGCTGGGGCTCATGCAGGCCAGCTGGGCCAGTTCGATCAGACTGTGGGCGTGGCTGGGGTCGTCGTGCAGGTAGGCACGCACGCGCTCCAGGCGCTCGCGCTGGCCGGCCCGCAGCGTTCGTACAGGGTCGGTCTGCAGATCCTCGGCCTTCAGGCCAACGGCCAGCAGCTGCAATGCGACGCCTTCGCGCCACAACGCGTCGATGCCATCCTCCCACGGGCTGTCGAACAGCTGGCCCAGCACCGGCAGCAGCGTATGCGGAATGGCCCAGTGGCGGCATTCCAGATGGGTGTTGAGCGCCGTCTCCAGCTGCGGCAGATGGAACAGGTCCGGATCGATCTGGCCGGGCACCATCACACTGACGCCGCGCATGCGCGTTTCGCCAGGATGTGCACCCGTCATCTCGACCTGTTCGCGGTGGTGCGCGGTCATCGCCGTGCCAGCGCGCAGGGTGAAACCAGCGCGTCGCGGAATGCGCACGTCGACCTCGCCCTGCAGCATCACGCGGATGGCCAAGCCTGGCTTCTGCTGGGCAGTGGCGACATAAGGGAACCGATTATGGACGTCGGAGGCGATCAGGCTCATGCCACCGCGCAGGAACTGTTCGTTGACCTCGCCGTGACCCGCCCACTGGTCGTCGCGAAGGTATTCCGGGTCGGCGCGGTAATCGAAGCCATGGCGATGGCCGAAGCGGCGGTAATCAGCAAAAGTGAAGTATCGGGACATCGCTCGGCACGTACAGGAGAGAAGGACGCTGGCGGCACCTCGCCCATGCGTTCTGCAGTGCAGATGCAGATCCGGTCGTTACCTGAGCAGGCCCGCTGCGATGCGGTGGCAAAGGCACTCGGAATGGCTGGGGAAACGCCAGATTGGATTGTTTGTGTCGAAGAAACTGGAAACGTTTCCTATTGTCGCCTCGATTCGCGCGCTTTTGATTTCAATATGGTCAAAACGATTGACGATTACGGCCAAAGTGAAAATGGCGCTGAACATACGCCGGCGTTTTGCATGCATATCCGTACGCAATTCCATACATCAACTTCGGTTGAGGTTTCACGAGTAGAACGATCACCTGTGGACGCGATGTCAGCCAGGCCATCACGGGTGCGCGCGTAGGGTGGGGCGGTTGGCTGTTGCAGGCCACTTCGATACCCCCACTGATGGAGAACACAGATGATTGACTACCAGCTCACCGGCAAGACCGCGATCGTGACCGGCGGCGTGTCCGGCATTGGCCTGGCCGTGGCGCAGACCCTGGCGGCGTCCGGTGCGCGGATCTCGGTCTGGGATCTGAAGCAGGATGCGGTGGATGCCACCGTGGCGCAGTTGCGCAATGCCGGTGCACGGGCCATCGGCATTGCGCTGGATGTCACCGACGATGCTGCGGTGGAAGCGGCGGTGCAGCGCACGATCAAGGAGCTCGACGGCCTGCACGTGGCGGTCAACAACGCCGGCATCAGCGGGCCGGCGGCCAGCAGCGGCGACTATCCGATCGATGGCTGGCAGCGGGTAATCGACGTCAACCTCACCAGCGTGTTCCTGTGCCAGCGTGCGCAGATCCAGGCGATGCGTGCGGCCGGTACCGGTGGCAGCATCATCAACATGGCGTCGATCCTGGGCCAGGTGGGCTATGCCGGCTCCACCGCGTACGTGGCGGCCAAGCACGGCGTGGTCGGGCTGACCCAGACCGCAGCGTGGGAACACGCGACCGACGGTATCCGTGTCAACGCGGTTGGCCCGGGCTTCATCAGTACGCCGCTGTTGGAGAAGATGGACCCGAAGGTGCGCGCCACGCTGGAAGGTCGCCACGCACTGAAACGGCTGGGTACCGCCGAGGAAGTGGCGGCGCTGGTGGCCTGGCTGGCCAGCGACGATGCCTCGTTCGCGACCGGCACCTACTACGCCATCGATGGCGGCTATCTGGCGCAGTAACCGGATGCAACAGGGATACACATGGCGGTGATCAGTAGATCCACGCCATGCGTGGATGAACCCGTGCGGTGAAGAGGGCGTGCCACCGTCTTCACCCCTGTCCCACGGCCGCCGAGCAACGCTCCGGGAAACTTCCGGAGACCCACCATGGAACTCACCCAGGACATGTCCATTCTGCTGCGCGTAGCCGCAGCGATGCTGTTCGGCGGCGTGCTCGGCGTCGAGCGCGAGATGGGCAAGCACGCCGCCGGCCTGCGCACGCACATGCTGATCGCCGGTGCCGCGGCACTGATTGTCGGTCTCGGTGATTCGGTGGCCGAACATTTCCAGCAGGAGCGCTACCGCGACCTGCTGCAGGTCGATCCGGTGCGCCTGATCGAAGCGGTGGTGGCCTGTGTTGGGTTCGTTGCCGCCGGCACCATCCTGCGCGGTTCGCGCGAGGATCAGGTCAGTGGATTGACCACCGCAAGCTCGCTGATCATGGCGGCAGCCATCGGCATCGCCGTGGGCATCGGCAAGTACGTGATTGCCATCGGGGTGAGCGTGCTGTGCGTGCTGGTGCTGGCGGTGATGCGGCGGTTGGAGAAAAGGATTTCGTAAGGAATTCCGAGTTGCCGGCCAGCGGCCAGCGCTACCAGGGCAGCTGTAATGGTCGGACCAATATGGCATCTAGCCCTATGGTCTAATAGGCTCTTCGTCGCGGCGGCGGTTAAATCCGCTGCAAGTGGTCTGGTCGAAATTATTATTGGTACGACCAATAAACGACAGCCACGGCGATCCACCGTCTGCGGTGGAGCACACCCGCCCCAGTCGAGAGCCCCCATGCAGCCCTGGCAACACCTGTACGACCCCGCCGGCAACCTGTGGTTGTCCAGCCTGATCGCGCTGCTGCCGATCGCGTTCTTCTTCATTGCCCTGGCCGTGCTGCGCATGAAGGGCTGGCTGGCCGGCACGATCACCGTGGCCATCGCACTCGGCGTGGCCCTGCTGTTCTACCGCATGCCGCTGAGCCAAGCGTTGGGCGCGGCCGGCTTCGGCTTCGTCTACGGCCTGTGGCCGATCGCCTGGATCATCATCGGCGCGGTGTTCCTCTACAAGGTCTCGGTCAAGACCGGTCAGTTCGACATCATCCGCGCTTCAATCCTGTCGGTCACCGAAGACCAGCGCCTGCAGATGCTGATGGTTGGTTTCGCCTTCGGTGCCTTCCTGGAGGGCGCGGCCGGTTTCGGTGCGCCGGTGGCGATCACTGCGGCGCTGCTGGTCGGGCTGGGCTTCAAGCCGCTGTATGCCGCCGGCCTGTGCCTGATCGTCAACACCGCGCCAGTGGCGTTCGGCGCGATGGGCATTCCGATCATCGTGGCCGGGCAGGTCACCGGCCTGGATGCATTCGAGATCGGCCAGATGGCCGGCCGCCAGCTGCCGTTCCTGACCATCATCGTGCTGTTCTGGATCATGGCGATCATGGATGGCTGGCGCGGCATCAAGGAAACCTGGCCGGCGGTGCTGGTTGCGGGTGGCTCGTTCGCCATCGCGCAATACCTGACCTCCAACTTCATCGGCCCGGAACTGCCGGACATCACCGCCTCGCTGGCGTCGCTGGTCTGCCTGACCCTGTTCCTGCGCCGCTGGAAGCCGGTACGGATCTTCCGCTTCGATACCGAAACCAGCGCGGAGGCGGCCGCACAGGCACTGGAGGCGCCGCGCTACAGCGCCGGCCAGATCGCCAAGGCGTGGTCGCCGTTCCTGATCCTCACCGCGATGGTCACGCTGTGGAGCATCAAGCCGTTCAAGTCGCTGTTCGCGGCGGGTGGCCCGTTGGAAAGCTGGGTGCTGAAGCTCCCGGTGCCGGGCCTGGACCAGATGGTGCAGAAGATGCCGCCGATCGTGGACGCGCCGCTCAGCTATGAGGCGGTCTATAAATTCGACTGGTTCTCGGCCACCGGCACCTCGATCATCCTCGCGGCGGTGATCGCGATCATCGCGCTGCGCATGCCGGCGCGGTCGGCGCTGCAGACCTTCGGCGAAACCGTGCGTGAGCTGCGCATGCCGATCTACTCGATCGGCATGGTGCTCGCCTTTGCCTTCATCGCCAACTATTCGGGCCTGTCGGCAACGCTGGCACTGGCATTGGCGCACACCGGCGACGCGTTCCCGTTCTTCTCGCCGTTCCTGGGCTGGCTGGGCGTGTTCCTGACCGGTTCGGATACCTCGTCCAATGCGCTGTTCTCGGCGCTGCAGGCCACCACCGCACAGCAGATCGGCGTGTCCGACGTGCTGCTGGTGGCGGCCAACACCACCGGCGGTGTCACCGGCAAGATGATCTCGCCACAGTCGATTGCCATTGCCTGTGCGGCGGTCGGCCTGGCCGGCAAGGAATCGGACCTGTTCCGCTTCACGGTCAAGCACAGCCTGATCTTCACCACGATGGTCGGACTGATCACCCTGACCCAGGCCTACTGGCTGACCTGGATGATTCCCTGAGCCATGCCGCGCGGTCTGACCCTCTGTTACGCGCTTCGGGCCACAATGGCGCCATGAGCACGCAACGTATTTCGGACAAGGTGGCCGCACAGCTGCGCGGTCTGGTGCAGGAACAGCGGCTGCAGCCGGGCGACCGGCTGCCGGCCGAGCGCACCCTGGCGGTGCAGTTGGGGGTCTCGCGCACCGCTCTGCGCGAGGCCATCGCGCAGCTGGCCAGCCAGGGCCTGCTGACCGCACGCGTCGGTGGCGGCACCTACGTGGCCGAACCTGCGGCGCGCGCGCGGCAGGCGCTGGATGAACCACTGGCGCCGTACCTGCCGCTGTTCCAGGGCGACCCGGAGTACCGCTTCGACGTGCTGGAGATCCGCCATGCATTGGAAGGCGCCACCGCTTGGCACGCAGCACTGCGTGCCACCGACGAGGACCGTACGCGCATCGCGCAGGCCTTCCAGACCATGATGGACGCGCACGGCAAGGACGATCCCACCGGTGAAGCCGAGGCTGACGCGGCGTTCCATCTGTCCATCGCCGAGGCCTCGCACAACCTGGTGCTGCTGCAGGTGATGCGCGGCCTGTTCGATCTGCTGCAGACCAACATCTCGCAGAGCCGCGAAAAGCTCTACACCTCGGCGAGGACCTTCTCGCCGTTGTCCGACCAGCACCGCGAGATGATGGACGCGGTGCTTGCCGGCGACCCCGAACGCGCGCGCGCCGCCGCGCATGCCCACCTCGAGTTCGTGCACACCACGCTGCGCACCCTCGATGACAACGAAGCCCGGCGTGCGCGGGCCTCGCGTCTACCTTCCCCACACGGTTGACCCCATGATCATCTCCGCCTCCACCGATTACCGTGCCGCAGCGCAACGCCGGCTGCCGCCGTTCCTGTTCCACTACATCGATGGCGGCGCGTATGCCGAGCACACGCTGAAGCGCAACGTTTCCGATCTGTCCGACATCGCGCTGCGCCAGCGCATCCTGCGCAACATGTCCGACCTGAGCCTGGAAACCGAGCTGTTCGGCGAAAAGCTGGCGATGCCGGTGGCGCTGGCGCCGGTCGGCCTGACCGGCATGTATGCCCGGCGCGGTGAAGTACAGGCGGCGCGCGCGGCCGACAGCCGCGGCATCCCGTTTACGCTGTCCACCGTATCGGTGTGCCCGATCGAGGAAGTGGCACCGGCCATCCAGCGGCCGATGTGGTTCCAGCTGTATGTGCTGCGCGACCGTGGCTTCATGCGCAACGCACTGGAGCGGGCGCAGGCCGCGGGCGTGACCACGCTGGTGTTCACCGTGGACATGCCGGTACCGGGCGCGCGCTACCGCGATGCACACTCCGGCATGAGCGGCCCGAACGCCTCGCTGCGCCGCATCGGCCAGGCCATCACCCATCCGCACTGGGCCTGGGACGTGGGCCTGCTCGGCCGCCCGCATGATCTGGGCAATATTTCCACCTATCGTGGCAACCCGACCGGGTTGGAGGATTACATCGGCTGGCTGGGCAGCAACTTCGATCCCTCCATTTCGTGGAAGGACCTGGAGTGGATCCGCGAATTCTGGAAGGGTCCGATGGTGATCAAGGGCATCCTTGATCCGGATGATGCGCGTGATGCGGTCACGTTCGGCGCCGATGGCATCGTGGTCTCCAACCACGGTGGCCGCCAGCTGGACGGCGTGCTGTCCACCGCACGCGCATTGCCGGCCATCGCCGATGCGGTGCAGGGCGACCTGAAGATCCTCGCCGATTCCGGCATCCGTACCGGCCTGGACGTGGTGCGCATGCTGGCGCTGGGTGCCGATACCGTGCTGCTGGGCCGTGCCTTCGTCTATGCACTGGCCGCGCAGGGCGAGGCCGGCGTGGCCAACCTGCTGGACCTGATCGCCAAAGAAATGCGCGTGGCGATGACACTGACCGGCGCGCGTCGCATCGCCGACATCGGCCGCGATTCGCTGGTCAGCCTGCCATGAGTGGCCACGATGCCGTGCTGGCGCAGTTGCGCGACGCAGTCGGCAGCCGCCATGTATTGACCGGCGACAAGGCCACGCGCCGCTTCCGTCGTGGCTATCGTTTCGGCGACGGCCCGGTGCTGGCGGTGGTGCGCCCGGGTACGCTGCTGGAACTGTGGCACGTGCTGCAGGCGGCGGTGCAGGGTGGGGCGGCGATCATTCTGCAGGCGGCCAATACCGGCCTGACCGGCGGCTCGACCCCGGATGGCAACGACTACGGGCGGCCGATCGTGCTGGTCAGCACGCTGCGCCTGACCGGCATCCAGCTGTTGAACGAGGGCCGCCAGGTGCTGTGCCTGCCCGGTGCCACACTCGACCGCCTTGAGCAGACGCTGGCACCGCTGGGTCGCGAGCCGCATTCGGTGATCGGCTCGTCCTGCATCGGCGCCTCGGTGCTGGGCGGCATCTGCAACAACTCCGGCGGCGCGCTGGTGCGCCGTGGCCCGGCCTACACCGAGCTGGCGCTGTATGCGCAGGTCGATGCGCAGGGCCAGCTGCAGCTGGTCAACCATCTGGGCATCGCGCTGGGTGATACACCCGAGCAGATCCTGCAGCGCCTGCAGGCCGGTGACTATGCTGCTGCCGACGTGGGTGATGGCGACGGCCGAGCCGCCTCCGATCCACGCTACGCCGACGAAGTGCGCCGGGTCGATGCCGATACCCCGGCGCGCTTCAACGCTGACCCCAGCCGCCACTACGAAGCCGCCGGTTCGGCCGGCAAGCTGGCGGTGTTCGCGGTGCGCCTGGATACCTTCGAGAAGGAGGCCGCCGAGGTCTTCTATATTGGCAGCAACCACACCGACAGCCTCACCGCGATCCGCCGCCAGCTGCTGACCGGCTTCGAGCGCCTGCCGATTGCCGGCGAGTACATCCACCGCGATGCCTATGACATCGGCGAGCGCTACGGCAAGGACAGCTTCCTGCTGATCGACCGCCTTGGCACTTCCCGCGTGCCCGCCGCGTTCGCGTTGAAGAGCCGGGTCGATGGCTGGTTCGAACGGCTGGGCCTGCGCGGGGTGACCGACCGGGTGATGCAGGTGCTGACCGGCCTGCTGCCTTCTCACCTGCCCAAGCGCATGGGCGAGTTCCGCCAGCGCTACGAGCATCATCTGTTGCTGAAGGTCTCAGCCCAGGACGCAGCAGAAACCGAGGCCTGGCTGCGCGGTTTCTTCGCCGGGCACGAAGGCGGGTACTTCCACTGCACGGCGGAGGAGGGGCGCAAGGCGTTCCTGCATCGCTTCGCGGTGGCCGGTGCCGCGGTGCGCTACCGCGAAGTGCATCGCGAGCAGGTACAGGACATCGTGGCGCTGGACATCGCCCTGCGCCGCGATGACGCCGAGTGGTTCGAGCAGTTACCGGCCGATATCGACGACCGCCTGCTGCACAAGCTGTATTACGGGCACTTCCTGTGCCACGTGTTCCACCAGGACTACATCGCGCGCAAGGGCGAAGACCCGATGGCGATCGAGCACGCGATGTGGGCGCTGCTGGACCAGCGCGGCGCCGAGTACCCGGCCGAGCACAATGTCGGCCACCTGTACCCGGCCAAGCCCGCATTGGCTGGGTTCTACAAGCAGCTGGACCCGAGCAATACGTTCAATCCGGGCATCGGCCAGACGTCGAAAACCAAGGGCTGGGGGAGCTGCGACTGTAGTGGGCATTGACGGATACAACGTGGCATTCCTGTAGAGCCGGGCCTGTGCTCGGCTGCTCTTCCCGACAGACAACAGTCGAGCATGGCTCGACTCTACAAAGTGAATGTCGAGCAGGCTCGACGCGCCCGGGCAACGGTTACCATCGGAAGCCCAACCGCAGGAGCCATCCATGCCCACCGCTGCCGCCCGCGCCACCCTGTGCGTTGTACTGCTGGCTTCCCCGGTGCTGGCGCTGGCCCAGGGCTCGATCCTGCCGCAGCAACGTGACGCCGCCGGCAATGTGATGGAGCCGCTGGGGCAGGTGCTGGAACAGAGCGGGCAGGGCGAGGCGCGCATGCAGTACTGCACCCTCGACCGTGCCTGGTGCGTGCGCGTGCAGCCGGTGGCCGAGGACGGTGATCGGCCAACCACGCTGGAAGTCTCTGAAAGAGTGGCCGGCGAAAGCGAGCCGCACATCTACCACGTCAGCATCGACGTGCCACAGGAAAGCGAGCTGTCGCTGTGGCCGTGGATCGTGCGCCTGGCCCCTGGCGTGGGCAGCGATGAACGAGTGACCGACCCGCAGCAGCGCGCCCGCCAGAACGTGCTGGTGGGTGGCATCGTCAAGTTCAGCACCATGTACTCCGGTGGAGGGGCCGATGCGTCCACGCTGCAGCTGGCACGCGTGCGTCACCTGCAGGACGACATCCAGGTGGACGACGACGTGCTGACCGTGCCATGGCTGGGCAATGCGATGATCCGCGCCTGTTTCAGCGAGCAGGACATGAAGCAGCGCGCAGGTGCCTGCCACGACGAATATGGGTTCTCGGCGAAGCTGGCGCTGGATACGACTGCCAAGGGCATGCCGGTGCTTCGCTACCAGACGGTGGCAACCCGCTTCCCGGCCGGCGTTTCACGCTTCGAGGATTCGCTGGCCAAGGGGCCGCTGAAGAAGAAGGATCTGCGCAGCGAGCAGGACCCGGCGTGCACCTATACGCGGCAGTTCCACTTCAGCGATGGGGTGTTCCACCCCGACCAGGCGCTGCCGGACTGCGCCGGCTATACCGAACCCTGAACCCTGTAGAGTCGAGCCGTGCTCGACTCGGGTTCTCGCGTGGCCCGACCGGAGAGCAGCCGAGCGTGGGCTCGGCTCTACGAAAACTGAGGCGGCGCTTACTCGCAGCGCGTGGATGTGATGATGTTGTCCTTGTCCACGAACACGCGCAGGCGGTCCTGGCGGATGTCCTTGGTGGTGATGGTGCTGGGACCGATCGGGTTGACCAGGCCGGCACCGCTCTCGCTGGACAAGCGGCGGATGTTGGGCTCATTGGCTGGCTGGCCGATGGCCCAGCCGAGCTGGCTGGCATCGCAGCGGCCGCTGCCTTTGACTTCCGGACCAGGCGTGCTGACACAGGCCGACAGCAGCAGGGCAGAGGCCGGCAGCAACAGGGACAGACGGAATGCAGACATGCGAGCGCTCCTGCGCAGGGAAGATGGCGGGAACGATAGCACCCGGCGTGCGAAAGGCGTCAGCGTCGCGGTCATTGCCGGCACAGCGTGGCCGTTGCATAGTGAGAGGAATGACTGGCACCACGCCAGTGGGCAGGCCGGGCTCTTCCGGCACAGGTATTGGATACGGTATGACGGCAGGCAGTTTCGGCGGGAAGCACAAGACGATGACGGTGCTGGCGTTGTCGTTGCTGGGCGTGGCGTTTGCCGCCTCCGCTGCCGATCCGGAACCCGCGCCGGTCGAAACCCCGGTATTCGGCGCCTGGCGCAACCTGCAGACCGAGGCCGGCTACACGCCCGCCCAGCGCGACCTCGCGTTTGCCATGCTGCCGCAGGCCGCCACCCGCGGTGATCGATTCGCCATTGTCGACCGTGAGGGCAAGCGCGCGGTGTGCTGCCTGCAGGTGGCCAGTCCGTCGCTGGGCGTGGCCGCGCTGCGCGAGCAGTACCACCTGCCGCAGGCCTGGGTGACCGACCTGAGCAACGGCCGCAGCCCGGCGCGCCCCTATCTGCCGCACGTCTATGCGATGCAGCGGGTGGACGAGCTGGCCGATTACGGCTTCGCCGATGTGCCGGGGGCCTACAGTGACCTGGGCGGCCTGCTGATTCCGGAAGGTGCCGCGTTGGAGGCCGACGGCAGCGCCGTGCGCCTGGGTGACACCCGCTATCCGCTGCATTTCCAGCGCCAGCCCCACGCCGATGACGATGGCGCGCTGGACCGCTACAGCCTTCAGGCCGGCGAAGGTGCCGCCCCGATCGTGGTTGAAGTGCCGTTCGGCACCTACTGATTGCAGCACCGCACTGGCTAGAATGCAGCGCGGCGCCGTCTGCCGTGCCTGTTCCGTGAGTCGTTGCCGTGTCCCTGCGCCCCTTCCTGCTGCCGTCCCTGCTGCTGTTGTCCGCCTGCGCCAGCGCGCCCCCGCCGCCGGCCCATTCCGATGCATTGTGGCGATTGATCGAACGTGACTGCCGGGGTGCCGAAGGCCCACGCGGCGACTGCCTGCGGGTGGAGACGGCCGCGGACCGCCGCGATGTGCTGATCAAGGACGCGCACGGCGACTACCAGTTCCTCCTGATGCCGCTGGACAAGGTCAGCGGCATCGAGAACCGCAGCCTGTACCAGCGTGGTGCACCGAACTACTTCGCCGCGGCCTGGCAGGCGCGCAGCCACACCGAACAGGCCTTGCGGCAACCGCTGCCGCGCAATGTCGCCAGCCTGGCGTTGAACTCGCCGCACGGCCGTTCGCAGCACCAACTGCATATCCACGTGGATTGCCTGCGTGCCGATGTACTGCAGGCGCTGGACGCACATGCCGCTGCCCTGGCCGGACAGTGGCAGCCGCTGCCGGTGTTGCTGCGCGGCCATCAGTACCAGGCCCGTCTGCTGCCGGGCGTAGAGCTGACCGCGAATCCGCTCAATCTATTGGCTTACGACCTCGCGGGCGTGGACGACGTGGGCCAGTGGAGCCTGGTGGTGGCCGGCCGGGACGCAGTGCAGGGCGGCCCGGGCTTCATTCTGCTGGCTACCCGTGTGGATGCCAGCACCGGCAACGAGGCCAGCGCCGAAGAGCTGCAGGACCACGCCTGCTCGGTGTTGACCGGCGCAGGCGACTCGCTGGAGCGGGTCCGCTAACCCTGGGGCTGCTGGCGGCTGCGCCAGACCGGTGCGGTCAGCGCCAGCAACTGGCGATCCTGCCAGCCATCCAGATCCAGATGATGGTCGCGCAGCAGGCCTTCGTGCTCGAAGCCGAAGGCGTGCAGCGCAGTGGCGAACGGGTCGCTGCAGTCCGGCGGCAGCATCACGAACAGGCGGTGCAGGCCGACATCCTCGAACAGGAACGGGCACAGCGCCTGCAGTGTGGCCTCGGCGTGCGGGTGCCAATGCTGCAGCGACAGCAGTTCGGCGCAGCGCGTGTGCAGTGATTGCAGGCGGACGTGCAGCTGGTCCAGCACGTTGCCGTGGTCATCATCGAAAACGCCCAGCAGCAGTTGGTCGTTGTCCTGTTCCAACCGCGAGCGATGCATGTGGGCGAGGAAGCGCGCTTCCTCATCGATGCCGGTCGGGTCGCGGCGGCCGCGCCGGCGGCGGTCATCGAACAGGCGCCAGCGCGGCAGATCGGCGCGCTGGAAGGGACGCAGAGTGACCGGCGGCACCTGCAGCTGCAGCAGATGGCGGCGCAGCACCGGGCGCAGCGATGGAAGGGGGGAAGTTGGGTACGGGGTCATCATCCCTGGAACGATGGCCGTGCTCGCACCGTCAAACCATTCAAAACATTGCAAAAGCGCCGCGGTCGTCCGGAACGGGTCTGATTCGGTTCAGGCATAAGCCCATCAGGGCTGGTCATTTCCGTTGAAACCACCCATTCAGGACACTTTCGTTACGGGATCGTTATGCGCCGCACAGGCCGCTGGCCCCGTACCACCACCCGCCCAACTCCCCCAGGAAGCCCATGTCCGCCTCCCACAAGGCGCCGCGCCCGCGTCCGCTGGTGCTCGCACTGTCGTCCCTGATGCTGGTCTCGCTGCCGGCCTTCGCGCAGGAAAGCGCACCCACCTCATTGCAGGAAGTGAAGGTCACCGGCTCGCGCATTCCGCGTGCGAGCGTCGAAGGGCCGTCGCCGGTGACGGTGATCAGCCGCGAGCAGATCGATGCGCAGGGCTACCGCAATGCCTTCGATGCGCTGAGCGCGCTGACCGAGAACACCGGCAACGTGCAGGGCGAGGACTTCGGCAACACCTTCACCCCGGCCGCCAACACCATCAACCTGCGTGGGCTGGGCCCGAACCGCACGCTGGTGCTGGTCAACGGCCGCCGCCAGGCCGACTACCCGCTGGCCTACGAAGGGTCGGTGAACGTGGTCAACCTGGCCAACATCCCCAGTGCGCTGATCGAGCGCATCGAGGTGCTGGCGGCTGGCGCGTCGGCCGTGTACGGCTCCGATGCCATCGCCGGCGTGGTCAACATCATCCTCAAGGACCGCTTCCAGGGTGTGGACGTGAATGTGCGCGCCGGTGGCACCCAGCAGGGCGGTGGCGACAACCAGCGCGCGCAGGTGGTCGGTGGCAGTTCCGGCGAGCGTTGGGATGCGCTGTTCGGCTTCGAGTTCGATGTGCGCAAGGCGATCCACGCGCGTCAGCGCGACTTCATGGATTCGCTGGACGATGACCCGGCCGGCAAGGCACCGCAGGCGACCGCGATCGCCTATCGCCGCAATGCTGCCACCGGCCGCAACATCGATCCGGGCGTCAACGGCTGCGACGGGGCGTCGGACATTTACGGTGGCAGCGTGTTCCGCGCCAACAATCCGCGCCAGGGTTGGTACTGCGGCAGCAACGAGGCGGCGGCCAGCTACTGGACCGTGCAGACCCAGAAGCGCAACCTCAATGGCTATGGCCTGCTGACGTTCCACGTCAACGAGACCACCGACGTGTTCGCCGATCTGGCCGTAGGCAGTGCGCGGATCTACAACAACACCCGCGCCCCGACCTGGACGTCGGCGCGCAACTACTTCTACAACCAGACCACCGGCAACCTGGAAAGCTGGTACCGCCGCTTCGCGCCGGAGGAAATAGGTGGCCTGCCGCGCAATGCCAACCGTTTCCTGGAAAGCTCGTGGTCGTTCAACGTCGGCGCACGGGGCCAGATCGGCGACAGTGGCTGGGACTATGAGGCGGTCTACAGCCGCTCGCGTTACGAGAACCGTACCCGCCGCCCGGTGCTGCTGGCCGGCATCAACGAATACCTGCTCGGCCCGAAGCTGGGCGTGCGCGATGGCGTTGAGGTCTATGCACCGGACCCGGCACGCCTGTTCCAGCCGTTGACCCCGAACGAATACGAGGGCCTGTCCGACTACCAGGAAAGCCGCAATGCGGCGTGGCTGCAGACCTTCAGCGCCAGCGTCAACGGCCGCCTGTTCGCGCTGCCTGGCGGCGATGCGGCGTTGGCGGCGGTGGTCGAGGCCGGCAGCCAGGGCTATCGCAACCGCCCGGACCCGCGCCTGGGCAGTGGCGAGTTCTGGAACACCAGTGCAGGCGTCGGTGCCGGTGGCGAGCGTGACCGCTACGCCGCAGGTGTGGAGCTGCAGTTGCCGCTGCTGCAGTCGCTGACCACCACGCTGGCCGGCCGTTACGATCAGTACCGTGCCGGTGGCGAGCACATCGGCAAGGCGACCTGGAGCTTCGGCGTCGAGTTCCGTCCGATCGAGAGCCTGCTGATCCGTGGTACGGCGGCGACCAGTTTCCGGGCGCCGGACATGAACTACGTGTTCGCCACCGAAACCCGCGGCTACAACCCGGGCATGACCGATTACTGGCGCTGCCGCACCGCGGGTCAGTCGTACGACAACTGCGACTACAACGGCCTGTCGATCGATTACAGCAACCGTGCCAATGCACAGCTGCAGCCGGAATCGGCCAAGTCGTATGGCTTCGGCGTGGTCTGGTCACCGCTGGCCGGTCTGGATTTCAGTGCCGACTACTACGACATCCGCATCGACAACGAGGTGACCAGCCTCGATACCAGCCGCATCCTGCGTGATGAGGCCGATTGCCGCCTGGGCCGCACGCTGGGCGGCGAAGCGCGCGATATCGGTTCACCGCTGTGCCAGGACGCACTGTCGCGGGTGATCCGCAACCCGTCCAATGCAACCGTGCAGCCGGACCAGGTGACCCGTGTGCTGATCAATCCGATCAACGCGGCCTCCGAATCGGTTCGCGGCCTGGACCTGAAGGGCAACTGGCGTTTCGATGCCGGCCGCTATGGCCGCTTCACCACGCGCCTGGCCTACACCGTGGTGCTGGAGCACAAGTACCGGCAGTTCTCCGATGATCCGGAGCGTGACATCCGCAATTCGCTGGATGACTACCAGTGGCGCAGCAAGGCCAACGGCAGCGTCACCTGGAACCAGGGTGACTGGACCACCACGCTGTACGGCAACCGCTTCGGCTCGCTGCCGAAAACCGACGGCAGTGGCCGCATCGCGCCGTACATGACGTACAACGCCAGCGTGTTCCGCCAGTTCGGCGAGAATCTGTCGGTGGGCGTGATCGTCAACAACCTGCGTGACAGCCGCCCGCCGGCGGACAAGAACGGGGGCGGCTGGCCGTTCTACCCGGTCGGCAACTACGACCCGTATGGCCGTCAGTACTGGGTGCAGCTGGACTACCGGTTCCGCTGATCGAGCAGGCGAACGAAAGGCCCGGCAATGCCGGGCTTTTTGTTGTGCGATGCACATGTGCGAAGGCGCGCGAGCTGGCATGCTTCGGCCATCAAGGCAAGGATGGCGGTCATGGGCGCAGGAAGAGCGTGTTTACTGGTTGTGGCGCTGTTGGTGACAGCGGGGTGCAGTGGCGACAATGCCGGGGCGGCCGTGAGCAGTGCTGATGTTGCAGCGGCGCCGGTATCGGCAACTGCCGTTGCGCCGAAGGCACCGCTGGGCGACATGGCCGATGCGGGATCGGCGGCCCCGGGGCGAGCAGCAGCCCAGACGCTCGGTGCTGCACCGCCTGCGTTGACTGCCCATGGCACGGAGCCCACGACACGGGGGAGCCTGGACGGTGAAAACATGCTGATGAGTGAGGGGGCACTGTCCGACCAGGAGGCTGCTGAGGTCATCAGGTCCAGCAAGGCCTACGCACAGGCCTTGCAGCAGTTCGAGCATGATGCCGCGCGCAGTCCCGACGCGCAGGATCTGACCACGTTGTACCGCGCGGCAGTAGCACGCGCGCTGGGGCCGGACATGGCGCTGGACTCCTTCGCTTGTGGCTACAGCCTGTGCATGGGCGAAATCCACAGCCGGAATGCCGACGGATTCAGCCGCTGGACCAGAACGTTCGGGGACGACATTGCCGCGCCACAGTACGCCTTCATGAGTGGCGAATTCCTGCAGGGCAGGGGGCAGTCGATCGGCCGTTTCGTGTTTTCCACCGACCCGGCGGCGAACGGCATTACGACGCGGTAGCGCCGGACCACGCCCGGCGACACATCAAGCTAGGGAAGCGCCTGCATCAGGTACGACTCGATGACATAGCTGAAAGGCTGTTGCTGGCGGTCGCGCAGCAGGGCACGCACTTCCAGGATCACGCCGTGATCGCCTTCGCCCCGCGGCGGCCAGAACGTCTGGTCGGTCAAGGTCTGGCGCTGGAAACCGAGCGGGCCGACCACGCGACCGAACGGTTCGTCGGTGCTGTCCAGCACCTGGTTCATGGCCGGGCTGAGGTGGCCGGGCAGGTACCAGTTGTCGGCCTCGGACAGCACGCGGCTGCCGCAGACCAGCTGCACGCGGCGATAGCGCAGTTCGGTGCCCGGTTTCGCGCCCAGCGCCTGCAGCACGTCGGTGGGCGCGGGCTTGTCCTGGCCGTGTACGCGCACTGCACGCACCCGCGCCTGTTCGGCCAGGCCATGCTCGGCGCACCAGTGTTCCAGCGTGGCGGTGGCGCTCTGGCCGGACAGCACGCGCTGGTGCAGGCGCTCGACCAGTGCAGCCGGAGCGATGCGCTGCTGGCCCGGCGGCGACTGCAACGGCGCGGCGGTCGCCGCATCGGTGGCGGACAGGCTGGCGATCGGAGCGGCGGCGAGCAGGGACGCGGCCTGCCAGCGGCGGAGACGATCGTGGCGGTCGGACGGGCCCATGCGGCTTCACAGCGGAGACAGGCGCCCATGTTACCCGTTCAGGGGTGTGCACGGTGGTGCTGCGACCGGTTGTCGCAGGGGCATTCATCGTTCTGGTGAATGCGTGCCATCCAGATATTTCGTTGGCCGATGAATCCGCCGAGGCGCAGGATGGCGCCATTCTTGGCTTTCCGGGAGTTCCCGATGACCCTCCAGTTCGTCCATGGCGGTGTCGACCGCGACGGTGCGCCACTGCATTTCCATATCCGTGATGGTCGTATCTGCGGGCTCAACGGTGAGGCCGCGCCGGCCGAGGGGGCGGAATGCGTCAACCTGAAGGGCTTCTCCGTGTTGCCGGGGTTGGTGGACGGACATATCCACCTGGACAAGAGCTTCGTCGGTGATCGCTGGCACCCGCATCAGCCGGTGGACAGCCTGCGTGAGCGGCTGGCGGTGGAGAAGGCGGCGGTGGCGGGTGCGGCACCGATGGTGGACCGTGCCGAGGCGCTGATCCGCCAATGCAGCGCTTTCGGTACGGTGGCGATGCGTTGCCATGTCGATATCGACGCGAGCACCGGCCTCGGCCATCTCGAAGCGGTGCGCGAGGCGGCGTTGCGCTGTGCCGACATCATGCGCATCCAGCTGGTGGCGTTCCCGCAGGCCGGGGTGATGTCCTGTCCGGGTACCGCCACCGTACTGGAGCAGGCGCTTGCCGCGGGCGTGGAAGTGTTGGGTGGCATCGATCCCACCACGCTCGATGGTGATGCCGAAGGCCAGCTGGCGCTGCTGTTCGGCCTGGCCGAGCGCTACGGCGTGCAGCTGGACATCCATCTGCACGAGCCCGGCGAAATCGGCCTGGCGCAGCTGCTGCGCATCGCCGCGCGTACCCGGGCCGCCGGTCTGCAGGGGCGTGTTGCGGTCAGCCATGCCTATGCGCTGGGCGACGTGCCGCTGGCGCGCGCGCTGCAGGTGGGCGAAGCATTGGCCACCGCGGGTGTGGCGATCATGAGCAACGCGCCGGGGGATCATCCGTTCCCGCCGCTGCGCGCGCTGCATGATGCCGGTGTGCGCGTGTTCGCGGGCAACGACAACATCCGCGACTGCTGGTGGCCGTATGGCAATGGCGATCTGCTGCAGCGGGCGATGTTGCTGGGCTACCGTTCCGGCTTCTACACCGATGCCGACCTGATGCTGGCGCTGGACATGGTCACCACCCATGCCGCGCAGGTGATCGGCCTGCCGCAGCATGGCATTGCCGAAGGCCGGCCGGCCACTTTCGTGGCGGTGCGTGCCGACCACGGCCCGGCTGCCGTGGCCGGGGTGCCGGTGGAGCGCCGGGTGGTGGTCGACGGCCGCTGGCTGTAGATCCACGCCATGCGTGGATGGCACCATCGCGTGGTCTCATTCATCCACGCATGGCGTGGATCTACCCCGATGTGCCGTCAGGCGTAATCGTCGGCGCGGGTGGCGACGAATTCCTCAAGCCACGCCAGCAGATGGGCGATGTCGATGATCTCGCCTTGCTCGACGCGCTTGAGCAGCAGCGTGCTGGCGCCGATCTGCAGGCTGCTGTCGGCATAGCGCAGCACCGCGTCGATGCCCCAGGCATCGGTGACCTGCATCCAGGCCAGGCCCGGTACGCGCTGGGCCAGGGTGTCACCGAACGCCACGCCCAGCGCCTCCCAGCCATCGCAGTCGTCACGATCGATCAGCTCGGCATCGACCACGCGCTGCAGCGTGATGGCCGCCAGCGGCCACTGCACGGGCAGGGTCGGGAAGCCGGCGGCTACGCGCGCAGCGATCAGCGAACGCTGGTGCTGCAGATGTGTCTGCAGGGCAGCGGGCAGGGGATCGAAGCGGGTGGGGATTTCGTCGGACATGGCAAGGCGCCGTGGGGCACGGAAACAACAGGCACTCTACGAGGCGATGTTGCCCGCCGTGCGGCCGGATTGATCATATTCCGATGCGTGATGCGCGAAAGGCATCCACGCATGGCGTGGATCTACCGTGGTCAGTCCGGTTCGCGCTGCACCTGGCGCCACAGCTCGCTGGCCAGCGCACGCACGGCATCGTCGGCGTCCGCGCGGTGCAGCAGGCCGATTTCGTAGTTGTCGATCACCGGCAGCTCGCGCTCGCCATCGATGATGCGGTGCTCGCGGGTGACCGCGCGGCGCGGCAGCAGGCTGATGCCGATGCCATCGGCCACGGCGCCCTGGATGCCACTCAGCGACGAGCTGGTGAAGGCGATGCGCCAGCGCAGGCCCAGCGCTTCCACGGCGTGGATCATCTCGTCGCGGTACAGCCCGCGCGGCGGGAAGGTGACCAGCGGCAGCGGGTCCTGCTGCAGGCAGCTGCTGCGCAGGCTGTCGATCCAGTGCATCGGCTCGCGCCGGCAGTGCACCGCCTGACGGGTATTACGGCGCTGCTTGACCAGCACCAGGTCCAGCTCGCCGTGATCGAAGCCTTGCGCCAGGTCGCGGCTGAGGCCGCTGCTGATCTCCAGCTTCACCTGCGGGTGGCGGCGGCTGAAGGCCGCCAGCATGCGCGTGGTCTGCGCGTTGACGAAATCCTCGGGCACACCGATGCGGACGGCGGTCTCCACCGTCGCACCGGCCAGCGCCTGTGCCATTTCCTCGTTCAGGTCGAGCATGCGCCGCGCGTAGCCGAGCAGGGTGTGGCCGGCGTCGGTGGGGTGCACGTCGCGGTGGCCGCGTTCGAGCAGGCGATGCCCGGCCAGTTCCTCCAGCCGTCGCACCTTCTGGCTGACCGTGGACTGGGTCGAATGCAGGCGCGTGGCCGCCGTGGTGAAGCTGCCGCAGTCGGCCACCATCACCAGCGCCCGCAGCAGGTCCAGTTCGAACAGGGTTCTATTCGATTTGGCACTGTCTTGCATTTGAACATTTCACTTCTGGATACCCGAGCCGACTTCTACCATGCAGGGCAGGGGCCGGCAATGCCCGGCTGTTGCTACCGTCGCCCGGCGCTCCGTGGCGACGGACATGAGGAGACACTGCCATGCGCGTCCATCGTTCCCCTGGCTGGCCTGCGCCGTTCGCGCGCGTGCTGCTGTTGTGCCTGCTGGCCATGCTCACCCCGGCCTGCACCGCAACGTCCAAGGCCGACGTCGATGGCCGCCTGCGTGATGCCGCCAGCCGCGGCGACGCCGATGCGGTGCGGCAGGCGATCGAGGATGGGGCCACGCTGGAGGCGCGCGATGGCCAGGGCCGCACCGCGCTGCTGCTGGCCACGCACGGCAACAACGTGGATGCCGCGCGTGAGCTGATCGAAGCCGGCGCCGACGTCAATGCCAAGGATGCGTTGCAGGACAGCGCCTACCTGTATGCCGGTGCGCGCGGCCTGGACGAGATCCTGGCGATGACCCTGGCGCATGACGCCGATCTGCGCAGCACCAACCGCTATGGCGGCACCGCGCTGATTCCGGCCGCCGAGCGCGGTCACGTCGCCACCGTGCGCACGCTGCTGCGTGCGGGTGTGGCGGTGGACCATGTCAACCGGCTGCACTGGACCGCGCTGCTGGAAGCGATCCTGCTCGGCGATGGCGGTGCGCGCCACGTGCAGATCGTGCAGCTGCTGCTGGAGGCCGGTGCCGACCCCGAACTGGCCGACGGCGACGGCGTGACGCCGCTGGCACATGCGCGCCAGCGCGGCTATACCGGAATTGAAACCCTGCTGCGCCAGCACGGCGCGGTGCGCTGAATGCAAACCCCTTCCACCCGCACGCTGGGCGTGCCCACCAGGATGCTGTCCATGTTCCGTTCCCGTCCGTTGTCCCTTGCCATCCTCCTTGCGGTGGCACCGCTGTCGGCGTCTGCTGCCGAGCGCGCCGATCTGCTGATCCGCAATGCCACCGTGGTCGATGTCGAGCACGCCAGCACCCTGGTGGGGCAGAGCGTGGTGATCCGTGGCGAGGACATCGTCGCCGTCGGCCCGGACGCGCAGCTGCGCAGCCAGTGGAGCGCGGCCCGCCAGATCGATGCCAAGGGCAAGTACCTGATCCCGGGCCTGTGGGACATGCACGTGCACTTCGGTGGCGGCCCGGCGCTGATCGAAGAGAACAAGGCACTGCTGCCGCTGTACATCGCCCACGGCATCACCACCGTGCGCGACTGCTCCGGCGATCTGCCCGAGCAGGTGCTGCAGTGGCGCGGCGAGATCGCCAAGGGCACGCTGTTCGGCCCACGCCTGCTCAGTTCGGGTGCGAAGATCGAAGGCATCAAGCCGGTCTGGAAGGGCACGATCGAAGTGGGCAGCGAGGCCGACGCCGACAAGGCGATCGCCCGCCTGCAGCACGACAAGGTCGATTTCGTGAAGATCACCGACAGCACGCTGAAGCCGGAACTGTTCCTGTACTCGGCCAGCGCTGCGCGCAAGGCCGGCTTCAAGGCCTCGGGCCACATTCCGATGGCGCTGACCGTGGAGCAGGCGGTCGATGCCGGCCTGGCCTCGATCGAGCATCTGGACTACGCATTCAAGGCCGGCAGCAAGGACGAAGCGAAGATCGCCGCCGACTTCGGTGCCGGCCGCATCGACCGCGCCGAAGCCAACCGCCGCCTCGACGCCAGCTTCGACCGTGGCACCGCGATGCACGCCTACCGTGATTTCGCCAAGCGTGGCGTATTCGTGACCCCGACCCTCAACGGTGGCCGCATCCTCGACTTCCTTGACCAGGATGACCACGCCAACGACCCTTACCTGGCCTACATCGGCCCGGGCCTGCGCGCGACCTACCAGTGGCGCGTGGACCGCGCGGCGAAAGCCACGCCGGTGCAGATCGAAGCGCGCCACGCGCAATACCACCAGGTAGCCGCGGTGCTGCCGATGCTGCAGGAGGCCGGCGTGACGATCATCGCGGGCACCGATGCCGGCTTCCTCAATTCGTTCAACTTCCCGGGCATCGCCCTGCACCAGGAACTGCAGCTGTTCGTGAAGGAGGGCCTGAGCGCACCGCAGGCGCTGTCGGCCGCAACCCGTTCCGGCCCGGCCTGGTTCGGCCAGATGGACCGTTTCGGTGGCGTTGCGCAGGGCAAGGCGGCTGATCTGGTGCTGCTGACCGCCAACCCGCTGCAGGACATTGCCGCCACCGAAAAGATCGACAGCGTGATCCTGCGTGGCAACGTGTATGACCGCGCCGCGCTGGACAAGATGCTGGCTGATACCAAGGCCAAGGTCGCGGCGTGGAACGTCGAGGCGGGCAAGGCCAACTGATTGCCGGGGCGGGACGGAATCCACGCATGGCGTGGATCTACCGGTAACCGTCCAGGCATCCATACCCGCGATCAGCAGTAGATCCACGCCATGCGTGGATGAGCCCCTTGCTTCCGGCACGGGAACGATTCGATACGGGCACCTAGCATGGTGCCCGTTTCCCGTTCGATTCCCTGCATGCCTGTTTCGCCGGTTTCCCTGCTGCCCGCCCATGAAGCGCCGCTGTCGCTGCCCCGCCCGCTCGGGGTGATGCTGGCGTTGTGGGGGCTGCTGATCGCCACGTCCATTCCAGCGGTACACCTGAGCCAGCAACCGGGTGGCCTGGTGCCCGCGGCGTTGTTCATCCTCGGCGCCGAGTTGCCCTGGATGCTGGCGACGCCGCTGCTGTGGGCGGCCTGCCGACGCTGGCCATTGCCGGGACGACGTCACCTGATCGGCTGGTTGTTGCTGGGCCTGCTGCTGACACCGGCGTTGACCGCGCTGGGCTGGGGGCTGGGCCACCTGCTGCTGCAACTGTGGGAGGCGCAGCCGCTGCCGTCGTCCGGGCAGGTGGCACGGGCGATCGGCATTACCGCGCTGTTCGCCTTGCCAACATTCATCGCTGTGTCCGGTGTAGGCCACGGCCTAGCCTGGCTGCAGCGGCTGAAGGCGCAATCGGAGGCCTTGCAGCTCGCCCGCGAAGTGGCCCTGCGCCAACACCTCCAGCATCATTTTCTGTTCAACGCACTCAATGCCATCGGGGGCCTGGCGCTGCTGCGCCCACGTGCGGCAGACGCAGCCCTGGTGCAGCTGTCCTCGTTGTTGCGCGACACCCTGCAATGCCCGGCGCAACGTGCGTTGGTCGATGAGCTGGGAGCGGCACAGGACTATGTGGCCCTGCAGTCGCTATTGCATGACGAAGCCCTGTATCTGCACCTGCAGGCCAGTGCCGAAGCCCTGGACTGGCAAGTGCCGGGCTTGCTGCTGCAGCCGCTGATCGAGAACGCGGTACTGCATAGTGGCTGGCAGGCAGGGGACCCGCTTCTGCAGATCGAGCTGAAGGCGGAGGTGCGCGGTGGCGGGCTGGAGGTGGCCGTGTTCAATCCCTGCCTGCGTCCTGCGCGTGGCGACGGCCTCGGCAGTGGCCTGGCCACGTTGCAGCGCCGCTTGGCGATGATCGGCGGCCATCTGCAGGGCGGCCGCATGGGCACCGGCTACAGGGTCTGCCTGCGCCTGCCGGAGCGTGCGGCATGATGCGCCCGTTGAGCGTGTTGCTGGTGGATGACGTGGCGTTGGCGCGTCACCGCCTGCGTGAGCTGCTGGCGCGTATCCCGCAGGTCAGGGTCGATGCCGAAGCCGCCAGCCTTGATCAGGCCCGGCAGCTGCTGCTGGGGCGACGCTTCGATCTGCTGTTGCTGGATCTGGTGCTGCCCGATGGCCGCGGCTGGGAGCTGCCGGCGCAGCAACCAGCGCTGGCTGCGCACACCATTTTCGTGACCGCGCTGCCACAGCACGCACTGCACGCCTTTGAACTGGGCGTGGCCGACTACCTGCTCAAGCCGGTGGCGATGCCGCGGCTGCAGGAGGCGATCACGCGTGTACGCCGCCTGGCCGGGTTGCTCGACGAAGGAGAGAGCCACGCCCAGGTTCTGCCCGTGCCTGCTGTGGGCGGAATGCAGTACGTGCCGTTGGCGCAGATCGACTACATCGATATGGCCGGGCACTACGCGTGCGTCCACGTCGGGCAGCGCCTGCATCTGCTGCGCGAGCCGATTGCCCGGTTGGCCGAGCGTCTGGCGTCGGCGGGGCTGCTGCGCGTGCATCGCTCGGTGCTGGTCAATCCGTTGCGCGTGCAGTCCATTGTCGAACGTCACAACGGTGATGCACTGCTTGAGTTGGCCGACGGCGTGCGGGTACCGGTCAGCCGCAGCTATCGCTCCGCCTTGGCGGGGGCTCTGGAAGCACGCTTGAAACACGGTTGAGGCCAGCGGCGGCACGGTTGGCGCCATCGACGCCGATGCGTGCGGTACATGCAGAGCCATCGGGGCACCCTCGCCACTTTGCAGCTGAGGGCAGGACATGTGGATGCGAGGTGGTTGGGGATGGGTGCTGTGCGCGCTGGCAATCCCGGCGATGGCCAATGTCCGCGTTGAGGTTGATGACCCGCAGGGACATGCTGATCGCGTTCCGGTGATCACGGTTCAGGGCCTTGCTGTTGCTGAGGCGGTGCGCCTGCGCCTGTCGATGCAGGACAGCCGTGGTCAGCGCTGGCAGTCAGAAGCAGTGCTGCGTGCCGGCCTGCGTGGCGAAGTCGATACCACCCGAAGCGGATCGGAGCAGGGCAGCTACCGGGGGATCGATGCGAGTGGGCTGATCTGGTCGATGCAGCCGCAGCAGGGACGCGCCAGCGCGCTGCCGTTGCAGTGGCAGCGCGCCGCGGATGGCATGGGTTTCCTGCCGCAGACATTCGAACTCGAAGTGGAGCGGGCCGGTTCGGTCGTTGCACGGCGAACCCTGCAACGCCACCTGATGTTGCCTGGTGTTCGGGTGCAGCGGGTCGAGATCGATGGGCGCGAAGCCCGTCTGTATCTTCCGCCGGACAGGCCAGCCGGAACACAAGGGCCGGCGCTGGTGACGCTGGGCGGTGCAGAGGGCGGGTTCGAGGGCGGCGACATGTATGCCGCCTGGCTGGCCAGCAACGGCTACGTCGCATTGTCGATTGCGTGGTATCGCGGGCCAGGCGTACCCAAGGATCTGATTGACGTTCCGTTGGAGACCGTACGTGATGCGGTGCACTGGCTTCAGCGGCAACCTGGGGTGGATCCGCAGCGGGTCGGGTTGCTGGGCGGCTCATGGGGTGGCATTGCAACCATGGCCACGGCGATCCACCTGCCGGCCCTGCGGGTTGCGGTCTCCTGGGTAGGGAGTCCGGTGCCGTTCCGTGGCATCGCGCGGGATGTCGCGCCTGCCGATTTCCGGGCCGTGGATCGATCACCACTGAGCTGGAAGGGCAAGCCGCTGCCGTGGCTGCCGTACCGTGATGACGTCGATTGGGGACGTCCAGGCCCACAATGGGCACCGGCGCTGCAGGCGGCGATGCTGCCGATCGAGAAGATCGCCGCACGCACGCTGTGGGTGGGCGGTGGTGATGATCGCCTCGGCGACTCGGGCGTGATGATGGCGGTTGCCCAGCGTCGGTTGGCGGACGCGGGGCGAGGCGATCACGATCGGTTTCTTTACTACCCGGATGCGGGGCATCTGATCACGCCGCTCCTGCAACCGACCTCTTATCGCAATGAAGTGGGTCCCTTCATTGAAGTGGGCGGTACCGCTGAAGGTCACGCACACGCGGACCGTGAAGTAGGGCCAGCGGTGCTGGCATTTCTTGCAGAGGCACTGTGAGCGCGCGCTAGCGCGGTGCTGGCCGCATTCCATGCAGTTGAGGCAGCGCTGCTTTCATCGCATCGATGAAGGCGCGCAGCCGCGGCGGCTGCTGGCGCGCGGCGGGAAATACCACGTGTACCGGCAGTGGCGGCGCCTGCCAGTCGGGCAGCAGCTGCACCAGCCGCCCTTGTGCGAGGTCGTCGGCCACCAGCCAGGCCGAGACCACGGCCGCTCCCAGCCCGGCACATGCGGCCTGTTGCACCACGAACAGGTTGTCGCTGAGCAGTCGCGGGCTGATCGAAAGGGTATGCGCGCGCCCCTGCGCGTCATGCAGTAGCAGTCGTTCGCGGTAGTAGGTGACCAGCGAGATCCACGGCAGTGACTGCGCCTGTTCCGGCGTACTGACGGCTGTGGCGTCCACCAGCGAGGGCGCCGCCACGACGATGCGCGGTACTTCGGCCAGCGGCAGCGCGACCATGCGCAGTTCGTCAACCGGGCCCACCCGGACCGCGCAGTCGATGCCTTCCGCGATGAAATCCGGACGCCGATCTTCAAGGATCCACTCCAGGCTCAGCTGCGGATGCTGGGCGAGGAACGCGAGCATGGTCGGCAGCAGCTGCGCCTGGCCGAAGGCATGCGGCACCATCACCCGCAGGCGGCCGCGCAGCGTTTCTGGCTCGCCGTGCAGTTCGGCCTGCAGTGACTCCCATTCGTCGACCACACGTTGCGCATGGCGCTGGCAGCGCAGGCCATCCTCGGTCAGCTGCAGGCCATGGGTGGAGCGCTGCAGCAGACGCAGACCAAGCTGCCGCTCAAGGGCCTGAAGGCGGCGGCTGACCGTCGGCTGGGTGGTGCCCAGCTGCATGGCCGCAGCGGACAGGGAGCCGGCATCGACGATGCGCAGGAAGGTGCGCAGCAGGTCCAGACGATCGGCGCCGGTGGTGAGGTCATTCATGCGTTGGGCGTATGAAGGATATGTAATTAAGCCTACTACAGACGTTTGGCGAATGTCGTCAGGATACGCCCACTCCCTCCACCGGACTCCCCCCATGTCTACCCCTTCGCTATCCGTCGCCGCACCCGCGACCGCACTCTCGACCCCGCTGGTGCTGGCAATGGCGGCCGGCGCCGGCTTCTCGGTCGCCTCGCTCTACTACAGCCAACCGATGCTGGGCCTGATCGCCCAGGACCTCGGCGCGGGTGAGCGCGCCGCCGGCCTGGTACCGACCCTGACCCAGCTCGGCTATGCGCTGGGCATCCTGCTGCTGGCACCGCTGGGCGACCGCTTCGATCGCCGCAACCTGATCCTGTTGAAGTCCGCGTTGCTGGCACTGGCACTGGGCGCCGCAGCGATGGCCGGGCACCTGCCGGGCCTGCTGCTGGCCAGCCTGCTGGTCGGGCTGATGGCCACGCTGGCGCAGGACATCGTGCCGGCCGCCGCGGTACTGGCACCGGATGCACAACGCGGCCAGATCGTCGGCCGGGTGATGACCGGCCTGCTGCTCGGTATCCTGCTGTCGCGCGTCGTCAGTGGCGTGGTGGCTGAAGCATGGGGTTGGCGCGCGCAGTTCGTGCTGGCCGCGGTATCGGTAGCGGCGATGGGCGCGGTGATGGCGCGTGCGCTGCCGCGTTTCGCGCCGACCAGCACGCTGCGCTATCCGGCGTTGCTGGGTTCGTTGCTGGCGTTGTGGCGCGAGCAGCCGCAGCTGCGCCGTGCGGTGGCCAGCCAGTCGCTGCTGGCGGTGGGCTTCAGTGCGTTCTGGTCGACGCTGGCGCTGATGCTGCATGCACGTCTGGGCCTGGGCAGTGCGGCGGCGGGGGCGTTCGGTATTGCCGGTGCAGCCGGTGCGCTGGCCGCACCTTTCGCCGGCCGTTTCGCCGATCGACTGGGGTGCCATGCAGTGGCGCGGCTGGCGATCGCGGTGGCACTGCTGGGCTTCGCCCTGTTGCTGACCGAGTCCTGGCTGCCGGCCGCTGCGCTGCTGCCGCTGCTGGTGGTGAGCGCACTGCTGTTCGACTTCGGTTTCCAGTCGGCGCTGGTGGCGCACCAGACGCTGGTCTATGGCCTGGTGCCGCCGGCACGCAGCCGCCTCAATGCGTTGCTGTTCACCGGCATGTTCATCGGCATGGCTGCCGGCGGTGCGCTGGGCAGTCTGGCGCTGGCGCAGTGGGGGTGGCACGGCGTGGCCTGGCTTGCGGTGGTGTGTGCGGGCGGCAGCCTGCTGCTGCGTTTGAAGTAAGGGGGATGTTCGGCAGGGCCTGCAGCCCCGCTTCTGACAGATTCCGGCGGCTGTTGGTGGGTGTCGACCTTGGTCGACACGGTAGATCCACGCCATGCGTGGATGCTCTTCGTTCAATTCTCGAAATATTCGATTTCGATAGAGATTCATCCACGCATGGCGTGGATCTACAGAAAGCAATGCCCGACAGATCGCAGGACCCACCCCGCCATTCGACGGAATCCATGCTGTTGCTGTTGAGGTTGCCGGCCATCGGCCGGCACTACCGCGGGTGCAGGGCGCAGCCTGCCGAACATCCCCTAATCGTGACCGCTGTCGTCCAGGCTGATGATGCCGCGCCTCAGCGCCTGGGTCACCGCATGCGTGCGATCACCCACGCCGAGCTTGTCCATCAGGCTCTTCATGTGCGCCTTCACCGTCTGCTCGGAAATCTGCATGCGCTCGCCGATGCGCTTGTTCGACAGGCCGCCGGCCACGTGCCGCAGTACCTCGGTCTCGCGCGGCGACAACCGGTCTTCCACCACATGTGCCGCGATGCTGGCCGCCACCGCCGGGGGAATCGGTGCGCGGCGGCCACCGGCGACCATGCGGATCGTGTCGACCAGCTCGTGGCGCAGCATGTCTTTGAGCAGATAGGCGCTGGCGCCGGCCTGCAGCGCCCGCACCGCACGTACGTCGCCGCGGTAGGTGGTCAGCACGATGATGCGTGCGCGCGGGTCCATCGCGCGGATCCGCACGATGGCTTCCACACCATCCAGGCGCGGCATCTGCAGGTCCATCAGTACCACGTCAGGTTGCAGCTGCTGGTAGCGCGCGATGGCCTCTTCGCCATCGGCGGCCTCGCCGAGCAGACGCAGGTCGGAATGGGCGCCCAGCAGCGCCGCCAGACCGTCACGCAGCAGGGGGTGGTCGTCGACCACCAGCACGCCGATCGGGGCAGGGGACTCAGTCATGGTTTGCTTTACTCCAGGGCCAGCGCCAACGCGATGGGCGGCGGTGATACAGGCGCCGGGCGGGAACCGCCAGCGCGACTTCGGTACCCAGCCCGGCGCGGGTCCACAGCTGCAGTTCCGCACCGAGGCGCTGCGCGCGCTCACGCATTCCCTGCAGGCCCCAATGGCCGTTGCCGGCATTCTCGTCGGCGATGCCGACGCCATCGTCGCGCACGTGCAGCAGGAAGCAACGCGTGCCGTACGACAGCTCCACCTCAATGGCGCTGGCATTGGCATGACGCAACGCATTGCGGATCGCCTCACGCCCTATCAGGAACACTTCTTCGGCCGCGTCGGCCTGCAGCCGGGGCGTTGCACCTTCCACGGTCAGGCGCAGCGGATTGGTGCCGTGCCCGGCGTACTCGGCGTGCACATCGGCCAGTGCCGAAGCGAGGTCGCGGCCAGCGAATGGTCCCTCACGCAGGGCATTGACCCGCTCGCGGCCCTCGGCAAGGTTGCGTTCGGCCAGCTGCATCGCCGACTCCAGCTGGTTGCGCACCGGCTCCGGCGTCTGTGCGGACTGGCTGATCGCGTGCAGGCGCAGGATCAGGCCCTGGCTGCCCTGCAGCAGGGTGTCGTGCAGGTCGCGCGCGATGCGTTCGCGTTCGCCATTGCGTTCCTGCAGGCGTGCGCGGAACAGCGCAGCCAGCTGCCCGCTGCGGATGCGCACCGCCATCATCAGCAGCGCGAGTATCGCGGCGGCGCACAGCAGCTTGAACCACACGGTCTGCATGAAGGTGGGAGCGATGCGGAAGCTGCGGCTGGCCGGGGAGGTGCTCCAGATACCGTCTTCGTTGGCCGCTTCCACCTCGAACCGGTAATTGCCCGGTGCGAGGTTGGTGTAGTACGCGCGGGTGCTGCTGCCAGCATCCTGCCAGCCGTCGTCGACGCCGGACAGGCGATAGCGGTAGCGGTTGCGCTCCGGCCGCGCCAGCGACAACGCCACGTAGTCGATCTGCAGCTGGCTGGTGCCGGCCGGGAGGCGCAGGCCATCGCGCAGCGGCTCGTGCTTGCTGCCATACAGCACCTCGCCGATGCGCACGCTGGGGGCCATCGTATTGACGTGCGAATGGGTGGTGTCCAGCCAGGCCAGGCCCTGGTTGGTGGCCAGCCATAGCAGGCCGTCGTCGGCCAGCGTCGCGGTTGCGATCGGTCCACTCTGCAGGGCAATGCCAGGCATGCCGTCGATCGCGTCGAACAGGCGTGGCGTGACCGGCAGTCCGCTGCGCAGGGCCCGACGCAACAGCCCGCTTTCCATCCGCACCAGGCCACGGCTGCCATTGAACCAGAGGTGTCCGTTGGGATCGGCGACCATGCCGGTGATGCCTTCCAGTACGCCGGCCATGTCGGTACGCACCGGAACGAAACGACCATTGCCAACGCGCGCAGCCAGACCGGCTTCACCGGCAACCAGCAACAGGTCCTGATGATGCAGTATCGCCGTGACCGGTCCGACGGACAGACCCTGAGCGGCATCGAAGCTCTCGATGCGGCCTGCACTCATCCGGCGCAGGCGGCCGTCGGCATAGCCGAGCAGCAACTGGCCATGGGTATCCAGCGCCAGCGATGAACAGGCCTGCTCGGGCAGGCGGACTTCGCGCTGCCATTGGCCATGAAGGTAGTGCAGGACGCCGCGTTCACCCGTACACACCCAGGCCTGTTCGTCGTCGGGGAACAGCAGCGCATGCATCGGTTGCCCGGTGAACGGAGCCGGCAGCGGGATCAACGTGGTGTGGCCGGCGACCGTGCGCGCAAGATTGACCCAGTCGAACTGCCAGATCGGCGTGGGCGCCTGGCGTGCGCTGGCCTGCAGCTGCGTGGCGCTGCCATCCAGCAGAGTGCGCCGCAGATCGAAGGGCTTTAGATCCTCGCCATAGCCATACACGCGGCCATCGCCGGCCCGCACCAGCGAGCGATAGGGATCACTCGGGCCCACCGCCAGGGTGTGCACGCTGCGTGCGCGGAAGCGGTTGAGGCCGAGATTGGTGCCGACCCAGAGATTGCCTTCGCGATCGACGATGATCGGCACCGCCGAGGTGGCGGTCAGCCCGTGCGGGGAATCGAAGCGTTCCATGCGCACGGCCCGGGTGCCGTCGAAGGTGATGCGGGCGACGCCGCCGTGCGGGCTCATCGTGGCCCACAGCGCGCCATCGGCAGTGAACTGCAGACGCGCGGCAACCAGTTCCGGAAGACGCCGCGCTTCGCGTTCGCTGGCCGCCAACAGACCCTGCGCGTTGGCCAGCGGCGAGGTGCCGCGCACCCGGTCGGCCAGCCACACTTCACCCTGTGGGCTTTCGGCCAGCGTTGCCATCTGCGAGACCGCGATGCCGGTGTCTTCGAACGCGGCCTGGCCGGCAGCACGCATCCAGATCTTCAGGTCGGCCAGTACCCAGAACCTGCCCCCGCTGTCATGCAGCACCCACTGCACACGCCGCTCGGGCAGGCCGGCCTGGGCAGGCAGTGCTTGCCAGCGCTGTCCATCAAAGCGGCGCAGCCCACCGTTGATCGCCGCCCACAGCTGGCCCTCGCGATCCTGGCTGAAGTGCGGGACCACGCCGACCGGCACTCCGTGCTCGCGGCCGTAGCTGTGCAGCCGCCCCTGCGCGAACCGGCTGATGCCGGCCTGGAAGTAGCCGATCCACAGGGCGCCATCGCGGCCCTGCGCCAGCGTGACCATGTTGGTGGACGGGAACTGGCTGCCGACGGGTGCCGCCTGCCGTTCGAAACGCCGGCCATCGAAGCGGTACAGGCCCGAGCCGGTGGCCAGCCACAGCAGGCCGTCGCGGTCCTGGGTGATGTCCCAGATATCGCCGGGTGCGCCCTGGCCGACCCGCCAGGCGGTGTGCTCGTAATCGGGCAGTCCGCCGCTCACCGGAGGGCGCTGCACGGCAAAGGCGGGCAGGGCGGTCAACAGCAGCAGGCACGTCAGCAGCGTCGGCAGGCGACGCAGGAACGGGAAGGGGCGGCCACGCATGGCGCGCATTCTGGCAGGTGCGGGGCAGTCCGGGGTGACCCGAACGGGGTAGGCAGCGGCCGCCACGGTCGGCTATCACGCCGGCATGTCCCCTGGAGCCCAGCGATGCAGCGCCTGTTCGTGATGTTCCCCGACCGCGGTCCGGGCGTCGGCCTGCTGTGGCTGCGGCTATGCGTGGCCGCCGCGCTGTGCATGCCCGGCACGCATGCGGGCGGATGGTTGGCGCTGTGCCTGCTGGCGGCGGCCATGCTTTCGCTGGGTGTGTTGACGCCACTGGCGGCGCTGATGGCGGCCGTGGGCATCTTCGCGCAACAGGCGCCGTGGCCACAGGTAGTGCTGCCACTGGCGCTGTTGATGTTGGGCCCTGGCGCCTATTCACTGGATGCGCGGTTGTTCGGTCGACGCCTGCTCGGTCGCCGGCATCCCCCATTCGGGTAGGTGCTGGCTTCGACCGACGGGGGTAGGGCATCGCGCAGGGGCCCCGCACCATGGGGCACCCCTCCGCGGCATCCCGCATGGCCACCGTTTTTCCGCCTGATCCGCCCGCCGCATTACTGGCACCGCAGCAGGCCGCCGCGTTGCAGCGCGCCCTGCGCTATGTCGACGAGCACCTGTCGCAGCCGCTGCGGGTGACCGAACTGGCGGCGGCCGCCTGCGTCAGCCGCTTCCATCTGGTGCGCCTGTTCCGCACCGGTACCGGCGCCAGCCCGCTGCGCTATGTGCGCCGCCGCCGCATCGAGCGTGCGCGCCAGCTGCTGCCGGGTGCGCAGCTGCCGATGGCCTGCCTGGCCCAGCAGCTGGGCTTCTTCGACCAGAGCCATTTCGTCCGCAGCTTCCGCGCGGAGACCGGCTGCAGTCCCGGCCAGTACGTTGCCGGCGATGCGGCGCTGTTGCTTCCCCCTGATCGTGTTTCCAACGGAGTCCACCCATGAGTCTTGCCACCGCCACTCCCGCCCCGGCGCTGCTGTCGCCGACCGACCACGCCCTGGTCCTGATCGACTTCCAGTCGCAGATGGCATTCGCCACCCACACCATCGACATCTCCGCGCTGCGCAACAACGTGTCGCTGATCGGCAAGGGTGCCAAGGGCTTCAACGTGCCGGTGCTGCTGACCACCGTTGCCGAAACGTCCTTCTCCGGCCCGATGTTTCCGGAACTGCCGCAGATCTTCCCGGGCCAGACCGTGTTCGACCGTACATCGATGAACACCTGGGAAGACCAGCCGGTGATCGATGAGATCAACCGCATCGGCAGGCGCCGTCTGGTCATCGCCGGCCTGTGGACCAGTGTCTGCATTGTCGGGCCGGCACTGTCGGCGCTGGCGCAGGGCTTCGAGGTCTACGTGATCACCGATGCCTGCGGCGATGTCAGCGAAGAGGCGCACGAGCGTGCGATCACCCGCATGGTGCAGGCCGGCGCGGTCCCGATGACCAGCGTGCAGTACCTGCTCGAACTGCAGCGCGATTGGGCGCGCGGTGAAACCTACGACCTGACCACCGGCATTGCCCGCGACCACGCCGGCGGCTATGGCATCGGCATCCAGTACGCCAAGAGCATGTTCGGCGCACAGGAAGGCGGGCACTGAGCATGCTGGCTGGCCATGGCCTCGACCTGGCCCTGCTGATGCTGCGCGTGGCGGCAGGAGGGTTCCTGCTGCCACACGCGCTGGGCAAGTTGCTCGGCTGGTTCGGTGGCCCGGGGTTGTCCGGCTTCGCCACGGAGCTGCGCGATTTTGGCCTGCCGGCCGCCGCGCCGTTGCCATTGCTGCTGTCCCTGCTGCAGGTGCTGTCCGGGCTGGCCGTGCTGCTGGGATGGCAGACCCGCATCGCCGCGCTTGCGGCGGCCGCCTTCATCGGCTTCACCGTCCTGTTGGCCCTGCCCAAGGGCTGGTTCTGGATGCACGGCGGCAGCGAGTACCCGTTGATGTGGACCACGGTACTGCTGGCCATCGCGCTGGCCGGGCCCGGCACCTGGGCACTGGACGTCCACCGCCTTCCGGGAGATATCGCATGAGTCACGATCCACTCGACCACGGCCGCCGCAACGTGGTGCTGGCCAGCGGTGCTGCCGTAGCGCTCGGCCTGGCCGGCCGCGCCGCTGCCGCACTCGATTCCACTTCCAAGGAGCGTCGCATGAGCACGCTGGTCATCCGCAATGCCCGCATCACCACCCTGGACCCCCTGCAACCGCATGCGCAGGCGCTGGCCGTGCAGGAAGGCCGCATTGTCGCCGTCGGCAGCGACGAGGAGATCATGCGCGGCTGGGGCAATGAAGCGACCCTGATCGACGCCCAGGGCCGGCGCCTGCTGCCCGGCCTCAACGACAGCCATACCCACCTGATACGTGGTGGCCTGAACTACAACCTGGAGCTGCGCTGGGACGGGCTGCGTTCGCTCGGTGACGCTCTGGACATGTTGAAGGCCCAGGTCGACCGCACGCCCGCACCGCAGTGGGTACGCGTGGTCGGTGGCTTCACTGCCGCGCAGTTCAACGAGAAGCGCCTGCCGACGCTGCAGGAGCTCAACGACATCGCGCCGGATACGCCGGTGTTCCTGCTGCACCTGTACGACCGCGCGCTGCTCAACCGTGCCGCGCTGCGCGCCTGCGGCTACACCAAGGAAACGCCGGATCCGCCGGGTGGCCAGATCGTGCGTGATTCGCTGGGCAACCCGACCGGGCTGCTGCTGGCCAAGCCCAATGCGCTGATCCTGTACGCGACTTTGGCGAAGGGCCCGCGCCTGCCGATCGAGTACCAGGCGAACTCGACGCGCCACTTCATGCGGGAACTGAACCGGCTCGGCATCACCTCGGTGATCGACGCCGGCGGCGGTTTCCAGAACTATCCCGAGGATTACCAGGTCGTCGAGCAGTTGCACCGCGATGACCAGCTGACGGTGCGCATCGCCTATAACCTGTTCACCCAGAACAAGGGCAAGGAAGTAGACGACTTCCGTGGCTGGAGCGAGATCCTGCAGCCGCGCCAGGGTGATGACCTGCTGCGCCACAACGGTGCCGGCGAGATGCTGGTGTTCTCCGCGGCTGATTTCGAGCTGTTCAACGAGCCCCGCCCGGAACTGCCGCCGGAGCTGGAGCCCGAACTGCACGACGTGGTGAAGCTGCTGGTCGAGAAGCGCTGGCCGTTCCGCATCCACGCGACGTATGACGAGAGCATCACCCGCATCCTGGATGTGTACGAACAGGTCAACCGCGAGGTGCCGTTCGATGGCCTGCACTGGTTCATCGACCACGCCGAGACCATCACCCCGCGCAACATCGAGCGCATCCGTGCGCTGGGCGGCGGCATTGCCGTGCAGCACCGCATGGCTTACCAGGGTGAGGCCTTCGTCGAGCGCTACGGCGTGCAGGCCGCGCGGCACACGCCGCCGGTCAAGCGCATGCTGGCCGAAGGCGTGCCGGTCGGTGCCGGCACCGATGCTACCCGCGTGGCCAGCTACAACCCGTGGGTAGCGTTGTCCTGGCTGGTGACCGGGCGCACCGTGGGCGGACTGGCCCTGTATGGCGATGAGAACCTGCTTGAGCGCGAGCAGGCCCTGCGCCTGTGGACCCAGGGCAGCGCCTGGTTCTCCGGCGACGAAGCAGTGAAGGGCACGCTGAAAGCCGGCCAGCTGGCCGACTTCATCCTGCTCTCGGCCGACTTCTTCCGTGTTGATGACGCGCAGATTGCCGATATCACCAGCCTGCTCACCGTCGTCGGCGGCCGTATCGTGCACGCCGATGGCGATTACGCCGGCCTGGCCCCGCAGCTGCCGCCGGCGATGCCGGACTGGTCGCCGGTCAACCGGTTCGGTGGCTACCACGTCGGCGGTGCCGCCACCGGATTGGCCGCTGCCCATCGCCACCATCACGGCGTGGCCTGCAGTACCCATGGCGCGCACGGACATGCCGCGCAGCATGCAGCACCGACCAATGACCTGACCGCGTTCTGGGGTGCGATGGGATGCTCGTGCTTCGCGTTCTGAGCCTGGCGGTGTTGGCCGTGCCATCGCTGGCGCTGGCCTGCGAGGGTGGCCGTTGCACTGACGCCGGTGACGGCCAATTGCGCTGGGATGCCTCACTGCGCCTGCGTGGCCTGTACTACGACCCGACCCGGTTTGGTATCGGCGGCCGCGAAGATGGCTATGGCCTGCTGCGTGCGCTGGCATCGGCCACCTATGTGGAAGACACCTGGCAGGCGAAGCTGCAGCTGGGCGTGCATGCTGAGAATGGCAAGGCAGGTGGCCCTGGCCGCACCGACCGCAGCGCGCTGGACGTGCAGCAGGCGTACTGGCGCTGGCAGCGCGGTGGCTTCCACCTGCAACTTGGCCGGCAGGAAGCCGGCTACGGAAGCTCACGGCTGTTGTCGGTGCGCGATGGGCCGAACATCCGCCTGGCCTTCGACGGTGCACGCATGGGGTGGAAGGGTCGCTTCGGCACGCTTGATCTGATGGCGCTGCGGCCGGTGGAGAACCGACCGGGTGCCTTTGATGATCGCGGTGAGGATGGTGCGCACCTGTGGGGCATCTATGCCAGCACCGCGCGCGGCAAGCGGACAGGCCAGTGGGACGTGTATCTGCTGGACTACCGCCGGGAAGGCGCGCGCTTCGCCGCAGGCTCCGGCACCGAGCGGCGGCAGACCCTCGGTGCGCGCTGGTTCGGCCAGGTCGGTGCACTGGACTGGAACAGCGAGCTGGTGGCGCAGGGGGGCGAACTGCGCACGTCCGCCGGCACCCTCGACATCCGTGCATGGACGCTGGCCACCGATACAGGGTGGCGCTGGACGGACCTGCCGTTGCAGCCGCGTCTGGGGCTGAAGGCCGACATCGCCAGCGGCGATGGCAATCTGCGAGACGGTCGTCTGGGAACCTTCAATGCATTGTTCCCGAAATCGGCCTACTTCAGCGAGGCCAGCCTGCTGGCCCCGGCCAACCTGATGGACGTCCAGCCGACCCTGACCCTGCGCCTGCACGACGCGGTGACGACGGAACTGGGCGTACAGATGGCCTGGAAGCATCGTCGCGCCGATGCGGTCTACACCACGCCGGCACCGCTGGTGGCGTTGCCGGGCAGCGCCGGGGGCGCGCGCCGCATCGGCAATCAATACAAATCCGAAACCCGCTGGCAGGCCAGCGAACACTGGCAATGGCAGCTGCAGCTGGCCTGGGTCGACGCAGGTCCTGCATTGAAGCAGGCCGGAGGCCAGGACACGCTGTTCGCCTCGATCGTTGGAGCATGGCAATGGTGAACGCAACCGCGTCGCAACCCCCCGTACAGGCCGCAGGTGCCTGGTCCCCGCTGAAGATCCGGATGTTCCGTTCGATCTGGCTGGCGATCCTGGCCAGCAACATCGGCACCTGGGTCAACGACGTGGCCGCCGCCTGGGTGATGGCCGAACGCACCGGCTCACCCTTGATGGTGGCGTTGGTGCAGTCGGCTACCACCGTGCCGATCGTGCTGCTGGCGCTGGCTGCCGGAACGCTGGCCGACATCGTTGATCGTCGCAAGTACCTGTTGGCGACCCAGGGCTGGATGCTGCTGGTCGCTGCGGTGATGGCGGCACTGACGGCGATGGATCTGCTGACACCGCAGCTGCTGGTGCTGCTGACCTTCTGCATGGGCTGCGGTGCGGCGATGGCGATGCCGGCGCAGGCCGCGATCGTGTCCGAGCTGGTGCCGCAGCCGATGCTGGCCTCGGCCGTGGCGCTGAACTCGATCGGCATCAACATCGCCCGTTCGATCGGTCCGGCCATCGGTGGCGTGATCGTCGCCCAGCTCGGTGCGGTCTGGGCGTTCGGCTTCAACGCCATCACCTTCGCCGCGATGCTGTTCGTGGTGTGGGGCTGGAAGCGCGACCCGAAGCAGTCCAGTCTGCCGCCGGAAGGCTTCGGTGCCGGATTGAAGGCGGGCCTGCGCTACGCCAGCCGCGCCGGGCGCCTGCAGGCGGTGCTGATCAAGTCGGTCGGCTTCTTCTTCTTCGCCGCAGCGATGAATGCGATGCTGCCGGTGGTGGTGCGCGGGCAGATGCACGGCGGGGCAGGGCAGTACGGCATGCTGCTGGGTTGCATCGGTATCGGCGCAGTGGGTGGTGCGCTGCTGCTGCCGAAGCTGCGTGCGCAGATGGATCGAGACCTGCTGGTGCTGCTGGCCACGCTGGCACTGGCGCTCAGCCTGGTCGGGTTGGCGCTCACCCGCAGCTGGTACGTATTGCCAGTGGTGATGCTGATCAATGGTTTCGCCTGGATCACCGTGCTGTCGTCGTTGCAGATTGCCGCGCAGACGGCAGTGCCTGCCTGGGTGCGCGCGCGTGCACTGGCGCTGTACATCATGGTGTTCTCCGCCGGCATGGCGGCCGGTGGCCTGAGCTGGGGCGCGCTGGCACAGCGTACTTCGCCGGAACTGGCCTTGCTGGTGGCCGCCGCAGGTGCGGTGATCGGTGGGCTGCTGGTATGGCGCGTGCGCATCGCTGGCGCAGAGGACCTGAACCTGAGCCCGGCGGGTCATTGGCCGGCGCCGGAGCTGTCAGTGCCGGTGTCACATGATCGCGGCCCGGTGCTGGTCACCCTTGAGTACCGCATCGACGAGGCTGATAGAGCCGCGTTCCAGGCGCAGATGCGTGCACTGGGGACGATCCGCCGCCGCGATGGTGCCGTGGTCTGGGGCGTGGTCGAGGACGTGGCCAGTCCGGGCATTCATCTGGAGTATTTCGTGACCCCGTCCTGGCTGGAGCATCTGCGCCAGCATGAGCGCATCACCGCCGATGACAAGGCGATCCAGGAAGTGCTGCGTGGATTGCATCGCGGCGAACGTGCACCGCTGGTGCGTCACTTCGTGGGTGGCCACGATCCATTGCCAGAGGCCGTGCCGCACCATCACAGCGACATCTGACAAAAAAGGGGACGGAGGGGATTAAGTCGTTTGTGCACAAACGACTTAATCCCCTC
>NZ_SRHZ01000048.1 GCF_004684085.1 Stenotrophomonas maltophilia | reverse complement strand
GGAGGGGATTAAGTCGTTTGTGCACAAACGACTTAATCCCCTCCGTCCCCTTTTTGCGACCGCAGAAGCGGCGGCACCGTTACGGCGCCGCCGCGGCACATCATTTACGTGCGAACGCCAGCAGGTCGGCGTTGAACTGCTCGGCGTGGGTGATGGTCAGGCCGTGCGGCGCACCCGGGTACACCTTCAGCTCTGCATCCTTGATGATCTGCGAGGACAGCTTGGCCGACGCATCGAACGGCACGATCTGGTCGTCATCACCGTGCACCACCAGCGCCGGAACGTCGATCTTCTTCAGGTCTTCGGTGTAATCCACTTCCGAGAACTCGTGCACGCAGTCGTACTGGCCCTTGACGCCACCGAGCATGCCCTGCAGCCAGAACGCGTCACGCATGCCCTGGGTGACACGGTTGCCGTCGCGATTGGCGCCGAAGAACGGCGTGGTCAGGTCATTGAAGAACTGCGAGCGGTCACCGCCAGTGCCCTTGCGGATGCCATCGAAGACCTCCAGCGGCGTGCCTGCCGGGTTGGCATCGGTCTTCAGCATCAGCGGCGGAACCGCGCCGACCAGCACCACCTTGGCCACGCGCTTGCTGCCGTGGCGGCCGATGTAATGGGCCACTTCGCCGCCGCCGGTGGAATGGCCGACCAGGATCGCGTCCTTCAGGTCCAGCGTCTCGATCACTGCGGCCAGGTCATCGGCGTAGGTGTCCATGTTGTTGCCGTCCCAGGTCTGGCTGGAGCGGCCGTGGCTGCGACGGTCGTGAGCGATCACGCGGAAGCCGTTCTGGCCCATGAACAGCATCTGCGGGTCCCAGGCATCGGAAGACAGCGGCCAGCCGTGGGCGAACACGATCGGCTGGCCGGTACCCCAATCCTTGTAGAAGATGCGGGCGCCGTCGGCGACGGTGACGAAGTTGCTCATTGCGGTTTCCTTGGCGGAAGGGAGGGAAGGCGCCGACGGATATGCCGGTGCCTTCGGCAGTACAGCGCAGCGCCGGACCGGCGACTTGCACGGCTGTGCTGGATTACCCCGGATGTGACGCGTATCGCTCTGGCATGAAGCGGCTGTGCCGCCGAGGATGGCGGCAGCCCTGTGGAGGAGACTGCAATGTCGATCGCGCGCTGGAGCCCGCTGTTGTGCCTGCTGCTGGCCACGACGGCGCACGCTCAGACCAACGTCTACAAATGCGTGGACGGGTCGCATCCGGTCTACCAGCAGACGCCGTGCCAGGGGCGTGCGGAATGGCGCTGGGAGGTGCCGGTGGATCAGTCGCTATCGCGGGGTGTGGAAACCCGCGCGGCCGATCCAGTCACTCCGAAGCCTCGCGTGGTGCGGCGATCAGGCGCGCGCGCGGCGCTGATTTCCATCCGCAGCGACCCCGCAGCCTGCAACCGCGCACGGCAACAGCGTGAGAAGGCGCTGGCAAGGAATACACGGCTGGACTTCGTGCAACGGCGGCAGCTGGATGACGCGGTGTACGACGCGTGTCGCTGAATCCCGGGATGCCGGAAACGACAACGGCGCCCTGCGGCGCCGTTGTGCAGACTGATGAGAGCCCGGGCCTCAGCGACCGTCGCTGGCTGCAGCCGGTGACGGCGAGGGCACGCTTTCCGGCTTGGGCAGGCTCAATTCGGGGTTGCCCTGTTCGGCCTGCAGGATCTGGATGCGGCGCTGCAGGGAATCCAGCTGGTTGTTGGTGCTCTGCACGTCGGTGCTCAGGCTGACGGCCTGCTGCTGGGCCTGCTGCAGAGCCGCGCTGACCTGCGCCGACTGGGCCTGCTGCTGTTCCATTTCCTGCTGCAGGGTGCGCAGTCGTTCCTCGTTGTAGGCCACCAGACGCTCGGTGTAGCGCTTGCCGGCTTCCAGTCGGGTCGTGTCGATATAGACCTGGGCCAACTGCTCGGACTGCTGCGCGAAGGTGCGGTAGACGCGCTCGGCGTTGTCGACGGCGTCGGTCTTGATCACCCGCCAGAAGTTTTTCTCCTGGAACAGGGCGACGTAGTAGGTCAGGGTACTGGCATTGAACAGCAGGCTGGCGCCGTAGTTGCCGTTGTAGGTGGTGCGCAGCTCGGTCAGCTGGCGCGCATCCATCAGCTGCTTGAGCTCGTCAACGGTGTTGCGTACCACCGGTGCGGTACGTGCGGCGGGCTCGGCAGCCGCTTCACGATCACCACGTGCGGCCATCGCCGCCGGTGTCACCAGCATCATGGCCACGGCCAGCATTGCCGCGCTGCGCGCGTGCCGGGCGAAGACCGCGCCCCCTGAAGTTTCTCGCATGTCTAGACCATCCACGGATGAAGTGTGGGTTGAGATGAAGGTGGTTCCCCGCCGGGAGTCTAGCATGGGCGCGGGCGCCGCCAAGGGCGCCCGTCACGGGTCAATAGACCAGCTGTGCGGCGCTGCACTGGATCGACTGCACGTTGACGTCGGTTCGGCCCAGCTCCAGCCCCAGCACGCTGGCCAGCAGGTTGGTCAGCAGCGCGCCGACGCTGTTGAGCACCGGCCGCAATGCAGCCAGGATCGGCTTGAGCAGCGTGCACAACAGACCGCTGCAGCTCACGCTGCCATCGGGGTTGGTGACGCCGGTGCCGCCGGTGCCGTCAAGGAACCCGGCCGGCGCAGTCTGGATGTACGACGCCAGGTTGTTGCGCACGCAGCCGTTGTAGTCCAGCAAGTTGCCGAGCAGGCTGTCGCAGCGGTTGATCAGCAGGCCGCCGACCAGCGAGCCGAGCAGCCCATCAAGCACGCCCAGGCCCTGGCCGGTGACGGTGACCTTGAACGCATCCCAGACCTGACCATCCTTGTGGCAGGTGGCGAGGTTGAGCAGGCCGCAGGCATAGGGCAGGCCATCGGGTACGTTCCAGCTGTTGAGCGGGGCCAGCTGCCGGCTGGGATCGCCATCGCGCAACAATGGGATCAGCTTGTTCACGTCATAGCGCGTGTTGGGCGGGAAGGTCGCCTGCAGGTAGCGGTCGGCCAGCGCCTTGGCAGTGTCGTTCGCATTCATGCCCTGCTGCGGTGAACTCAGCATGCCCGACAGTACGCGCAGCAGCTCGTTGACCAGATCGGAAACGGCGTTGCCCAGCGCCAGCGGGTTGATCCGGGTCGAGCCGGTCTCGCCGGCGCCCAGGGTCAGGTTCTGCGAGCTGGTCAGGGCCGGCAGGGTGATCTTGTCGGTGATCAGCGGCCGGCCGAGCAGCTTCAGCAGCTGTTCGTTCTTCAGCGTCGCATCGCAGACATTGCTCTTGGAGAAACGCTGCGCAGGATCGATGTTGCCGACACAGGCGCGCAGGACCGACGAATCAACCTGGATGGTGGCCCTGGGTGGACTGGCGCCGCACTGGATGCCGGTGAGCGTACCCATCCCGTTGGCGACATCGACATGCAGCGGCAGATGCAGGCGTGTGCCGAGCAGGTTCAGCAGCGGTCCCAGCGCGAACAGGTTGTTGCTGTCCACGTCCACCATCAGCCGTACCTGCGCGTTGTAGGCGCGGGTACCGACCCCGCCGATGGCGATCGACGGTGGCTCGACCACGCCGGCCTGGATGTTGATGCCCAGCAGGTCCAATCCCTTGACCGTGACGCCGTTGCCGTCGTTGGCGATGGAGATGGCGGTGCTGATCAGGTTGAGTACGTTGACCTTCGTTTCCAGTGCGCTGCCGACAGTGCCATCGGGCGAGATCACTTCGGCGAACAGGCCACCTCCGCCGGACTCGCTGCCCAGTGCGATATTGAGCTTGTTGATGTCCAGCTGGGTGGCGACCAGGTCGGACAGGGCGCGCAGCTGCACGCCAACGGTGGTGTTGCGGCCGACCACGGTGGCGGTGGCATCGACCAGCTGTGCCAATGAGATCTTGTTGACCGACAGCAGCCGGTTGAAGTCGGCCACGCTCAGGTTGGCGGTGACCGGGATGTTCAGCGCCTTGAGCAGGCCCGACGGGGTGATGTTGACCTGGGCCAGTCCGTCATAGGACAACACGGTGGCGTTGGTGACATCCAGGCCGACCAGGCGCAGGGTGGACAGCAGCACCGAGTCGCCGTTGGTGCGCAGCAGCTGCGAGCCGACCGCGAATACCGCAGTGGGTTCAGAACGGCGGGCAACAGCCTGTGCGCTGACAACCGGGAGGCTGGCGTTCTGGCCGAAGAATGGCAGCACGCTGCGCTCTGCGACCACTTGGACCGCGTTGCGGGGGTTGCTGGCATCGACGGTGGTGACGAAACGGTTCCCCTCGCCACGGGTGGCGCTCCAGTTGCCGCAGCGGATCTGCAGGCTGCCGGCGAACGTGTTCTGGGTGAGCGCGTTCTGCCGCGCAGCGCTGTTGTCGCTGTTGTCCGAGCTGCACAGCTCCAGGCGCTGGGCACCGGCCAGTGCCGCAAGGTCGGCCACCTTCTGCGCGTCACGCTTGGCCCAGAACAGGTAGCCGATTTCGATCAGACCCAGCATCGCCAGCAATGCCAGCATGACCAGCATCATGGTGATCGACATGCCGCCACGCGGGCGGCTGAAACTGAACTGGCGTGGGCGTTTCATGGCCTACCTCAGCGTCCGGATGAGGATGTTCCCTTGGACTTGGCGACATCGGTTTCAAAGAAGTCCGGGATCTCGTGTTCGAAGCTTTTGATGTAGCGGGCATAGCTCAAGGTGGCCTGGTCGCCGAGGATCGGCAGCTGCTGCCCGGCCTGCTGCCCTGATGCCTGCAGATGGAACAGGCTGCGCGTGGCATCGCCGATCTGGCTGCGGCCAGGGCGTGCGACGACGGCAGGGGGTTCGGCGGCAACTCTTGTTGCGGGCGAGGGCGCTGCCGCCGGAGCTGTGGCCGGTGCGGGCGCCAGATCGACCGTAGCGAGTGCCTCGGACTGCAGCGGCTGCGATGTTGGAGCGGCCGGCCCGCTGCCGCCGAGCATCTGCCCGGTCAACGGCTGTTGCTGCGCCTGCACAGCCCCCACGACCAGCAGGCAGGTCCACATGGGGAGCAGTCGTCGGATCAGGGGTGTCGCGATCATGGTGTATTCCCGTTCGGGCGGTCGGAGGCGCTGAAGCGTTCCAGCATCGAGGGCGGAAGGCGCTGCGGATCGCGTTCATCGCGGCTGTCGCGGCGTGGTTCGGCTGCCAGTCGTGTGCTGTCGCCGGTACTACGGGTGATCGTGCGGGCCGATGCCGATGCCGATGCCGAGGTGGCCGCAGTGGCGGCGGCTGCAGCTGCTGCCTGCTTCTGCTGCAGACGGGCACGGATCTGCGTCGCCTGCTGCTGGATGCTGAGCCGCGTTTCCTCGTTGAGGTTGCCCTGCTGGGCCAGGCGTTCGGCAGTAGCGGTATCGCCACGCAGCACTGCCCAGAGCGCCAGATTGGCGGTGGCCTTGGCATTGCCCGGCGACAGCTCCAGGGCCTTGGCCAGTGGCTCACGCGCCTGTTCGAAGCGGCCGGCTCGCAGCCGTGCATAGCCGAGGTCGCCCAGATAGTTGGTATTCAACGGCTGCAGCTGGGTGGCCTGTGCCAGCGCTTGCTCGCTGCCCGCGTCGTCATCGCGGCGGGCGGCGATCAGGCCCAGGCCATGCGCGGCCGCAGCGGCTTGCGGACCACTGGAAAGCTCGCGGTACAGGGTGATCGCCGCGTCGGCCTGGCCGGTCTCCCGCAGGGCGTCGGCCTGCAGCAGTCGCAACGCCGGTGGATCCCCATAGCGCTGGCGGAAGGCATCGACATGCGCCAGTGAGGCATACCACGCCCCTTGCTGCTGCATGCGTTCGATCAGTTCCAGGTAGGCGTTGCGGCTGTCCTGCGGCGCCGGTTCGGGTGCGGCCAGGCTGGGGGCGCGCAGATACTTCGGTGTGGTTGAGGAGCAGCCGCCGGCGACGGCAACCAGGGCAAGCAGCAGGCAAGTGGTACGCAGGGCAAGCATCAGGGCGATCCCATCTTGGACATGGTGGTGGCCAGCGCGACCAGCGCTGGGCCGGCGAGGACCAGCATCAGCGCTGGCAGCAGGGTCAGCATCATCACCACGGTCATCTTCACCGAGAGCTTGCCGACCTTCTCCTTCAGTGTGTTGCGACGCTGTTCGCGCAGGCGGATGCTGAACTGCCGAAGGGGTTCCTGCACCGCACCGCCGTGCGCATGCACCTGCAGGATCAGCTGCATCAGACTGGTCAGGTCATCGTCGGCATAGACTTCGCTCAGGCGGCGAAGGGACTGTGCACGCGTGCGGCCATGGGTGTAGGCGACGTTGGCTTCCTGCAGTTCGCCGCCGAGTACCGGCAATGCATCGCGCAGCTTGTCGCCGAGCGTCTGCAGGCTCTGGTCCATGCTGAAACCCACGCCCTGCAGCAGGCGCAGCAGATCGATCAGCAGCGGCAGCTCGTTGTCGACCGCACGCTGGCGCCGCTTCACCCAGGACGAAAGGATGAACTTGGGCAGCAGCAGGCCCGCAGCGAGGGCGCCGATCATCACCATGATCCTGGTCAGCCCGGTGGCATCGTTGAAGGTGAGTGCCAATGCCAGCACCAGCACGGCCAGCAGCAGGCGGAGGCCGAGGTAGATGGCCGTGCCGCGGCGGGTATTCCAGCCGGCCAGATCCAGCAGCAGGCGGTCTTCATTGGCCAGCAACGCCGCTTCCAGTCGGCCGCCGCTGAGGGCGCGGCCGAAGCGCTCCAGCCAGCCCAGCGAATCGCGCCGTGCTGCTTCTGTGTCGCGCGCTTCTTCGCGCGGCTGCAGGGCGGTCTTCAACGTGGCCGAGGTGCGGTGCTCGCGATGGCTGCGCACCCAGCCGGCGATGCCGAACAGGGCGACACCTGCGGCCAACACCAGCAGAGAGAGGGCGAACCAGGTGCTGGCGCTCATCGGACGTCTCCGGAATGGCTGCTGTACGTCATAGCGATTTGGCCAAGCGATACAGCAGGAATCCCCCTGCCAGCTCAAGCCCCAGCGCGATCAGCAGGATCTTGTGGCCGAGTGGATCGCGAAGCACGGGCTGGAAGAAGTCCGGGCTGGCGATCGCCATGAGCACGGCGCAGGCCGGAGGCAACAGGCCCAGTACCCAGGCCGACATGCGTGTTTCGGAGGTGGTCGCTGCCAGCTCCTGCTGGGCCTGTTCCAGGTCGCGCATGAAGTCACCCATGCGCTGCAGGATCTGATCGGAGCGGCCACCAATGCGCACGCTGACCCCGATCACCACCGACAACACCTTCAGCACATCCATGCGATACGGTTGCGCTGCCAGGGCGAGTGCACGGTCCAGGTCCATGCCGCTGCGCGCATAGCGCACCGTGGTATCCAGCAGCCCACGCAGCGGAGCGCTGGTCTGCATCGACGCCACCTGGAATGCTGCCTGCAGGCTGTTGCCCAGCGCGGTCAGGCGTACCAGGTTGTCGAGGAAGTCCGGCAACAGGTGCAGCAGCTGCGCGCGCAGCTTCGACGTCCGCCGCATCACCCACAGCCAGCAGCCCAGCAGGTACAGCAGCAGAGTCAGCGGGAACATCCAGCCAGTGCCGAGACGCAGCATTGCCACGACCGAAAGCACCAGCCCCGGCACCAGCAGCATGATGGGAAGCTTCCAGCCCGTCTGCAGGCCGGCGCGCTGCAACAGGCCGTCCAATGGCAGCGCGCGGCGCCCGCTGCTGGCAGGCCGAGGCGGATCGTTGGCGGCCGCCACCGAGGCGCCAGCGGGCGTGCCGGCACCGGCACCGCCGCGCGCCAGGCGCTGTTCGGCGTGCTGCATCGAGGCCTGGCGCTGCTCGCGGTTGCTGGCTGTGCCCCACAGCCAGACCGCCAGCGCCAGCAGCACCGAGATGATGCTCAATACGCCCAGCAGCAGGCCGGTGCCCATGCTCAGAAGTCCCCGTAGAGGGATTCGCGCAGTTGCTGGCGGAACGGCTCCAGCTTGTGCGAATGCGGATGGAAGCCCAAGCCGATCCAGCGATCGACTTCATTGCCATTGCCGTCGATCTGCAGCTCGTGGCGGAACATTTCCTGGGTGGTGATCAGGTTGTCGCTGACACCGGTGATCTCGGTGATCGAGACCAGTACGCGGCGGCCGCTGCCGAGGCGCGAGATCTGCACGATGAAGTCGATGGCACTGGCGATCTGTCGACGCAGGCTGTCCTCGCTGCCCTGGAAACCGGCAAAGCCGGCCAGCATCTCGATCCGGTACAGGCAGTCACGCGGCGAGTTGGCATGGATGGTCGCCATCGAGCCGTCGTGGCCGGTGTTCATCGCCTGCAGCATTTCCAGCACCTCGGCACCACGTACCTCGCCCACGACGATGCGATCGGGGCGCATGCGCAGGCTGTTGCGGACCAGATCGCGGATGCTGACCGCGCCTTGGCCTTCGGCGCCACCAATCCGGCTTTCCAGACGCACCACGTGCGGATGGTTGAGAGACAGTTCGGCGGTGTCCTCCACCGTGATCACACGCTCGTTCGGTGGTACGTAGCTGGCCAGCGCGTTCAGCAACGAGGTCTTGCCGGAACTGGTACCGCCGGAGACCAGGATGTTGCAGCGACCCAGCACCATCGCCTTCAGCAGTGCCTGCATCGGCGCATCGAAGGTGCCTTTGGCCAGCAGTTCGTCCGGGGTGAACGGATCCTTGCGGAACTTGCGGATGGACACCATCGGTCCGTCCACCGCCAGCGGCGAGATGATCGCGTTGAGGCGTCCGCCGTTGGGCAGGCGCGCATCGACCATCGGATTGGAGTCATCCAGCCGGCGCCCAAGCGGAGCGAGGATGCGGCGCAGGATGCGCAGCAGATGCGTATCGTCGGTGAAGCGCTGCGTGGCCCGCTTGAGCAGGCCGCCCTGGGAAACGTGCACATCCTTGAAGCCGTTGATCAGGATGTCTTCGATGGACGGGTCGTGCAGCAGGTCGTCCAGCGGCCCAAAGCCGGTCAGCTCCTTGACCAGTCCGTCGGCGACCACCTGCATTTCCTCTTCGTTGATCGGGATGCGCCATTCCTGGATGAAGCCGACCGTCTGCACCTGCACCCAGCGGGCGATGGTGTCGGGAGCCCAGGAATCGATGTCGATGCGCTCGTCCTCGATGCTGTTGAGCAGGTGCTCGTGCGCGGCCGAGAGCACCTTCTGGTACTGCTCGGTCTGCGCGAACGGAAGATGCCCCGGGGCGCTGTCGGGCAGCACCGGGCGGACAACGGCATGCGGGAACGGAGTTACCTTGTCTTCCATTGCGATCCACCCAGAGCAAGGGAGAGTCTTTCCCGCAGGCCCTGCGCCTGGACCGGGCAGGCGGCCGGATCCAGTCGCGGGACGAGCGGGGCGAGGGCACGCAGGTAAGGGTCGCGCGGTGCATCCTGCAGCAACAGGTGGCCCTGGCTGGCGGCCAGGCGTACGCGTGGGCGTTCGGGCAAGGTCGCCAGCAGCGGCACTTCGAAGCGGCGCGCGATCTGCTCGGGGCTCATGCCGCTGCTGTCGTCGTGGCGGTTGATCACCAGCTGCAGGCGCTTCTCGCGCTCGCGCTGGCCAGCGAGATGTTTCAGCGCCTGGTCGAGTGATACCAACGTGGCGATCGAGGCATCGGTAACCAGCCAGATCTCGTCGGCCTGGTCCAGCAGCAGCGGTGGCAGCTGCCGTAGCGGACAGCCGCCGGCATCGCACAGCACGCTGGCGAACACGCCGCGAAGCCGTTGCAGCAAGGCGCCCGGGTCCGATGGCGGCACCGCGTCGCTGCCGCTGTCACGGTCCAGCAGTACCAGTCCGGACTCATGGCGCGCCATCGCGGTGCGGGCAAGCGTGGCATCGATGCGGCTGGCATTGCGCAGCGCATCCTCGTAATGGAAGCGGCTGTCGAGATTGAGATACAGCGCAAGATCACCCGAGGGCTGCGCCAGTTCAAGCAACAGGCCATCCTGCTGCAGCGCCTCGCCCTGGGCGAGTGCACGTGTCTGCTGTGCCAGCACCGAAAGATGCGCGGCCAGGGTGCTGGTGCCGACGCCGGCGCGCACGCCCAGCAACACGATCAGGCGTGCCTTGTGCACCAACTGTGCCGAGGCGGCCGGTCGTGGTGACAGCGCGCGGCGCAGCGCCGCTTCGATGCCGACGTTGTCGCTGTCCAGGTCCAGCACGTCACGCAGGCCCACGCGAAGGGCCATGACGACGCCTTCCACCTGGCCAGCACTGGTGGCCCCCACCGCGACCAGCATCAGGTCAGGCTCGGTCTGTTGCAGTTGTTGCGCGAGCACGCTGGAGGCGGCGGCGTGCTCGGGACGGAAATCGAGCAGTACCAGGTTCTCCGGCCCCCGTTGCAGGTCCTGCGCGGAGGTCGGCATGCTGCTGTCCTGCCAATGCAGCGTCGTTGTCGGCGGCAGCTTGGCGGCCAGCCGGGGCAGCAGTTCGCGATCCATCCCGTACAGGACCAGGTTCATCGGCGGTCCTTGTGGATGCAGCGGCTGGGCGGTGGCGTAGGGCATGGTCGTGGTATCGCAGGCATCATGGGATCAGCGTGAGAAGCCGGGCACCGGATCCTGGCTGATCGGGCCGAGCAGCCACGCACCCCATTCCGGAAGGTTCGGCTTGGCCTCGCGTTCGCCGGGCAGCGGCAGTTCGGTGTTGCGCGCCAGTGGCTTGACCAGTCGCGGCGTAACGATGATCACCAGCTCCTTGTCCTGTCGCTTGTAGTCGAAGTTGCGGAAGAACGAGCCAATGATCGGCAGATCACCCAGCAACGGGATCTTTCCAACGTTGGAGACCACGTTGGAGCTGACCAGGCCGCCGATCACGAAGCTCTCGCCGTCGCCGAGCTCGACGGTGGTGTCTGCGCGCCGGGTGGTGATCGAGGGAATCTGCACGCCGTTGAGCGCGATGGCGTTGCTGTAGTCCAGGTCACTGGCTTCAGGGGCCACCTTCAGCGCGATGCGGTTGGGCGCCAATACCGTAGGCGTTACGGTCAGGCCGATGCCGAACGGCTTGTAGGTGATGGTGGTGGTGCCCAGTCCCTGCGGTTCCAGGATCGGCAGCTCGCCGCCGGCCAGGAAGCTGGCGCTCTGGCCGGACAGTGCGACCAGCGTCGGTTCGGCCAGTACGCGTGCCATGCCATTGCTCTGCAGCAGGTCGACGTCGGCGTTCCACAGGCCCTTGGTGGAGCCGAACACCAGCCGGAATGCAGAGGAAATAGGCGACTCGGATTCGTTGCTCGAGTTTCCCTCCTTCATTCCCGGCAGGATGCCCGTGTTGCCGGGCAGCTGGCCGCCCGGGCGGGCGAAGCCGTAGGCGAAGTTGCCATTGCGGTTCTGGAAGCTGATGCCGATCTGCTTCAACGCGGTCTTGTTGAATTCGACCACCTTGACCTCGACCTGGACCACGCCGCCGCTGCTGATCGTCGAGGCGTCGGCGAGTTGACCATCCTTGCCGAGCGCCATTGCTGCGGTGCGTTGCTCCTGCATGTGCGAGAGCACGCTGTCGGTGCTGCCCTGCAGCAGGCCCTGGTTGTCCTGCTGGGTGAATGCCAGCCCGCTCGAACCTGCATCTGCTGCACCCTGCACGGCGCTCTGCACCCGCACCTGCAGGCGTTGCGGCTCGGCCTGCTTGCGATGCCACAGCAGCAGGGTGGTGATGCCGGGTGCCTTGCCAACCAGCAGTGCCTGGCGTTGGCCGCGCAGCATCACGATGTCGGCTACGCCGGGGTCGGCGATGGCGACCCGCTCCAGATCCGCCGGCAGGGTCCACGGCCGCTGCTCACGCGCCTGCAGGATCAGATCGTCAGCCGCCACGCTTGTTGCCGGCGCCAGCAGCACCAGCAGCAGGGCCAGCCAGCGCTGGCGGGGGGAAGGGCGTGGACTGCGGCGACGTTGGGTCATGGATGCGCTCGATGCAGGTCAGAGGGAACCACGGGGAGCGGAGCTGTCCCCGCGGATGATTTCGATGCCGGACGCCCTGGGTGCCGCGTGACGCACCGCTGCAGGGCGTGCCGGTGCCTGCGGGCTGGCACGCGGCGGTGTGGTGCCGCGGCCGGCCAGTGCATCGCCGTCAATACCCGCGAAGGCATGGTTCTCCGGCCGTTGCAGCGCAAGCTGCTGCTCTGCATCCAGGCTGCGCAGCGGATCGATCACGCCGCGCGACTGCGGGAACAGTGCGAGGTCGGGCAGGCCAGTGTCGGCGGGGTTGCGCAGCGCCAGGAACAGCTTGCCCTGCTGTGCACCCAGCAGCAGCCGGTTGGCATCGGCCACCGGCACCGCCAGGACCGCACTTCGTGCGGGCTGGTTGGCTTCGTTGCCGGTTGTTTGGCTGCTGCCGCTTCCCGTGATGTCGGCGGCGCGTGGATCATTCCGCGTCTCCCCATCTGTGCTGGCTACCGCGTCGCTGGCGGACGGAGCGATGTCCTGCTGGCCATAGCTGAGTACGCGCAGCCGCGACAGCAGCAGGCGCGTCTGCGCGGCCTCGCCCGGGCCACCGGCACTGGGCTGGGCGTTGCGCAGGTTGAGGAAGACGTCGACGAAGTCGCCAGGCAGGATGCGATTGCCGGCGCCCACCAGTTCGTCGACCGGCACCGCAAGGGCACGTTCGCCGGGGCGCAGCTGCAGCGAGAATCCCTGTGCCAACGCGCTGCTGCTGATTGCAGTGCCCTCGGCGATGTCCTGCACCGGCACTTTGCCGACCACCGAAGCGATGCTGGTAGCGGCACCGGCGACAGGCGCGGTGCGCTGTACCAGGCGCAGTCCATTGGCAGTGATCGGTTCACCCGCCGGCAGGCGCGCGACCGCTTCCACCACCGTGATCGCCTGGGCTTCGCTCTGCGTGACCGGGGCCACCGTGGCCGGGGCATCCGGCTTGCGCCCGACCATGAAGGCGATCAGGGCCAGCAGCACGGCCAGCCCGATCAGGGCCACGGCAGCGATGCGGGTCAACTTGAGCATGGAACCGTCTCCTGTACCGATCGTCAGTTACCGCTGCCGAGGTCGAGCTGAGCGACCGCGACGCTGCGGATGGGAGCCTGCATCACCCACTTGTAGAGCGTGGCCGTGCCGGGCAGGAAGGGATGACTGGCGTAGTCGTAGCTGACTGTTACGGTCATGCACTGGGCGGTGGCCAGGCCGGCGCATGGCGCCTGCGGTGACACCACGACGGCGTTGCTGCCGCCGTTGCTGCAATCGACGGTCTGCGCTGAGAATTTCAACAGCCATTGCATCGAGTTGCGCGCTGCGATGCATGCCGCGGTGCGGCGCTCGTTGGCATTTCCATAGCGCAGTGATGCGCGCGCGCCCTCGGCCGAGGCCATGGACAGGGTCTGCTGGGCCGCCATGATCATTACGCCGGAGAACGTGAACATCAGCAGTGGCAACAGGCCAAGCATCAGCATCAACGCGAACTCGATGCTGACGACGCCGCGCTGTTGGTGGGGGCTGCGGGAGTTCATGAGATACCTCCGTAGGCGCTGAGGATGATCCAGCCGATGGCGGAAATCGCCAGATAAGCGGCATAGGGAATGCCACGGCGTCCCTGCCTGGCGCTCTGCATTTCACGCAGCGCAGGATGTGATTGCCAATGCGCGCTGGCGCGGTGGACCTGGGCCTGCAGGCTGATGGGCAGTACCAGGCCCAGCCGGCGCGAAGCCAGCAGCAGTGCTGCATGTGCGCCGGCGGCGAGGCTGGCCGCGATCCAGATCGGCAGCAATGCCTGCCAGCCCAGCATCAACCCGAGCACGGAGAAGAATTTGACATCCCCGGCACCCATCCAACGCAGCGCATGGAAGGGCAGCAACGCGACCAGGCCCAGCGCCGCGCCGGCAACGTGGGGCAACCACGGCAGGCGCGGCGCGTTGAACTGGCCGATGACAAGCAGCAGAACGGTGCAAGCGCTTGCGGCAAGCAGCCAGGTGTTGGGCACCCGGCGCGCGTACAGATCGCTGATCGCAATCCGCAGGCATATGCCAATGGCCAACAATCCCAGCAGTGTCATCGTGCACTCCCTTGTCCGTCACTGGACAGTCCGCAGTTTCTCCCGACCCCGAGCGGACCCGCAGCTGCGCGCGCCCTCAGGTGGTACCCGAAGCCTTGTTGGCGAGTTTGGTGAGATTCTCAAAGAGCGTGCTGAAGAACGTCTGGATCTGCGTGCTGCCCAGCGTGATCAGGACGCCAGCGATGACAGCGGCCAGCAGCCCGTACTCGAGTGCGGTGACGCCATCTTCTTCCTTCAGGAACTTGCGGATCGATGCGTTCATGACGTTTGTCTCCCTCTACCTGTCTGCTACAGGACACCTGTTGGGCGGTGGCCCGGCTCCGCCGGGATCGTCCGTGGACCTCCGCACATCCTGGCGGAGGAGGCACGGCGGGATGGACCCGCTGTGCTCAAGCAGGGTGATCGTTTCCAGGCGGGACGCCGTTCGCGCAATCGCGACCGCGCGGCGCGGGGCCGGTGGTCGAGGTGTCGTGCGATACGTGCATGGTCATGCTGTCCCCCTGGGCGCGGCCTTATTCAAGACCGGATCACCGTGTTATCGACTTTGCCTGAATGGCGGCCGGCTGCAACCGGAACCTATATGCAAATTCGGCAGAAACCCGTCGATCCTTAATTTTTCAGACGGGTTCTGTGACGTAAATCCGTTCGATCGCAAAACGATTCATTGACGTGCAGATAATGTGATGCGGGCTTTCCGTCGCATGCGAAAACTGTGCCAATAACGACAACATGATTTTCACGTATGTATCCATCTTATTCAACGTGGCGAGGATGTTTACGCTGTTGAATTATCGGGCATACTCGTATTCAAGTATTCGTGTTTCTTTTGGGGTGTGCACCTTGGCGGCGCGCATTCCGGTGATGGAAGGTATTCCATGAGAGGTGCGCGCCCTGTCAGGCAGTGGGGGCCGTATCGCACGACGGATAATCGGGGGGGACGACACTGTCATGGTCGATGGTGGGGTAGGAGACAGCGACGACAGCGGCCTGCGGTCGATCGACCTGGCGACGCTGAGCGGCGTACTTCGTGTCTGTGATGTCGAACTGCTTCTGCTCGATGGCAATGGGCCACGGGCGGCCTTCGCTTCACGCGTGCACGAGGAGGCGTTGTTCTGCAGCATCAGCTGTGGATTCCATTGTCGTGGACGTTTCATGCTGCCGCCAGACTGGGCGATGCTGGGGTATCTGCACGCGACCGATGAAACCCTGAGCTGGTGCCATGGCGTACCGCTTACACCGGGGATGGCGCTGACCGTGATGCCCGAGGGCATCAGCGAGTTCACCCTGAGCCCAGGCACGCATATGACCCTGATGCTGGTGCCGGTGGCGCGGGTGCAGCGCAAGTTGACCGAACTGAGCCTGCGCAGCACGCCGCCGGCAGGCCAGGCGCTTTCACTGTTCAATCTCGCCAGCGAAGCCGCCCCGCTGGCACAGCATTACCAGCAGCTGCACCTGCAACTGGGCCAGGGCACGGGCCTGCAGCCGGAAGAAACCGAACGCCTGCTGCACGAACACGTGCAGGCACTGCTGGGCGCCGGCTCCGCTGATCGCCCGGGCTGCAGCCGTGCGCGGCGCACGCATTATCTGATCGCGCAGCGCGCGGAAAATTTCATGCGCCTCAACCTGCGCCGCAACATCTACATGAATGAGATCTGCGACGCCGCTGGTGTCAGCGAGCGGGGGCTGCGCTACGCGTTCGAGGACCTGTTCGGTACGTCACCCAATCGCTATCTATCGATGCTGCGCCTGTGCGCGGCCTGCCGCAGCCTGTCGATGGCCGATTCCAGCCGTCGCTCGGTCAAGGCCATCGCCCTCAGCTGTGGGCTGTGGGACCTGTCGCGTTTCGCCGACAACTACCGCAAGGTCTTCGGTGAACTGCCGCGCGACACACTGATGCGCGCTCCCGCGCAGATCGGCCAGCCGGCCTGATCCAAGCGCCGTAAGGGTTTCCCGGCAGTTCCTGCCGGAATTGCATATCCGCTTGCCGATATGGTTGCCGCTTCTGCATAACCGGCTGCCGATTCCGACCGTGGATTTGCCGGAATGCGCGATTGCCGTGCCGGAATGAAGTGCGCAGCCGCCGTTGCAAGCGCTGAAATGTCAGTCACCTGCCTAACGGCAAGTCCACTGACATTCCAGTTGTTCGCCTACGGGGGAAATGCTCATGAACCGCATCTACCGGCGTGTATGGAACCGCCAGCTCAAAGCTCTGGTTGTGGCCTCGGAACTGGCCACCGGCGACAGCGGCGGCGCTGCCCGCGATCCGCGCAGCGTCCTGCTGATGCCGACCGCACTGGCCCTGGCCCTGCTGTGCGTGCTGGCCAGCGGACATGCAGGAGCGTCCGAATCCAATCAATCGCTGCGTGACCTGCAGGCACTGGCCGCGAAGTACGCGCAGCCGATGCCGGTCAAGGTCGACGCTGAGGTGGCACTGGCCGCCGCAACGCGTCAAGCACAGAGCACCACGGCAATCAGCGCCGATGCACGTGTCGGCCTGCAGCTGAGCACGAACGCGCTGCCGATCGTGCGCGATGTGCTGCCAGCCACCGTAGAGGTCAAGCTGGCGGCGAATGCTGCACCGAAGCAGGTCGCGGTTCCGGCGTTGGCTGCCGATGTCCGCGCCAATGTCGGGTTGGGCCATGCGGCGTCCAATGTGGCGAAGGTTGACGCATCGCTGGCGGCACGGGTTGCACCGTCTGCTCATTCGCCGCTCGGTGTGGCTGCGGATGCAAGGGCGAACGCCAACGTTGGCGTCGCTGGTGCACAGGTGGCTTCGATCGAGAGCGGTGCCAAGGCTGCGGCCGCTGTTGCTGGTGCATCCGCTGGCGCGCTGTCTGGCCTGAACGCTTCGGTTGACGGCAAGGTGGATTCGAAGCTGAAGCTGGCGGGCCACCAGATCGAGGGTCAGGGACAGGTCAAGGCGACGGCGGCGGTCGCGCTGCCGGCCAAGGAGGAGCTGCCTGGCGAGACTCATGACCGCGCAATCACCGCAGCCTTTGATACCGGTGTTGCCGGTAAGGTGCGCGTGCAGGCGCCGGATGGCCAGGAAGTCGTGGCCGACCGCAATCTGAAACTGGCTGGCCAAGCAACCGTGGCAGCGCAGAACAGCGCGCTGGGTGTCGGTGGCCTGGTCGGCGGTGTCGTCGGCGCGGCAGGCAGCACCGTGGGTGGCGTTCTCGATGGCAGCGCAGGCAACACGGTGGGTGCAGTTGGCGGCGCATTGCACGGCGCGGTCGGAGCGGTCGGCAACGCAGTGGGCAGCACGCTCAATGGCGCCGCTGGCGCGGTTGGCGGAGCCGTCGGTGGTGCGCTCAATGGCACGGTCGGTTCGGTAAGCAGCACCGTCGGCGGCGCGCTCAACGTTGCGGTTGGCGCTGCCGGTGCAGTCGGCGGCACCGTGGGCGGTGCGCTCAACGGCACGGTCGGTTCGGTCGGCAGCACCGTCGGCGGCGCACTCAACGGTGCGGTTGGCACCGTCGGTGCAGTCGGCGGCACCGTGGGCGGTGCACTCAACGGCACGGTCGGCTCGGTCGGCGGTGAGGTCGGCGGTACGCTCAACAATACGGTGGGTGCAGTGGGCAGCACCGTTGGCGCAGTCGGCGGCACCGTGGGTGGTGCACTCAATGGCGCGGTCGGCACGGTTGGCGCAGTCGGCGGCACCGTGGGTGGCGCACTCAACGGCACGGTCGGCTCGGTCGGCAGTGCAGTCGGTGGCGCACTCAACGGTGCGGTTGGCACCGTCGGTGCAGTCGGCGGCACCGTGGGTGGTGCGCTCAATGGCACGGTCGGTTCGGTTGGCAGTGCAGTCGGCGGTACGCTCAACAATACGGTGGGCGCAGTGGGCAGCACCGTCGGCGCAGTCGGCGGTACCGTGGGTGGTGCACTCAATGGCGCGGTCGGCACGGTTGGCGCAGTCGGCGGCACCGTGGGCGGTGCACTCAACGGCACGGTCGGCTCGGTCGGCGGTGCGGTCGGCGGTACGCTCAACAATACGGTGGCTGCGGTGGGCAGCACCGTCGGCGGTGTGCTCAATGGCGCTACGGGCGGCAGCACCGGCGGCCTGGGCGGCCTGCTGGGCGACACGCTTGGCAATGTCGGCGGCGCCGTCGGCAACCTGCTCAATGGCAATCTCAACGGCACCATCGGCAATCTCGGCACTGCCGTCGGTGGCCTGGTAGGCGGCACGCTCAACGGCCTCGGCCTGACCAAACCCTCGGCGATCCCGCCGACCAGCCCGAAGGCGCCGGCTCCGGCCGATCCGAATGCAGGCCTGATCATCGGCACCGGTGGCCTGGTCGGCAATGTCGGCCAGCTGATCGGTCCGACCACCACCAGCCTGTTCGGTGGCAACGGCTACCTGAGCAACGGTAACCTCAAGCTCAGCAACGCCAACGTGATGCAGACCTACTCGACGGTCAATGTGCTGGGCCTGCCGGTGGTCAACCTGTCGCCGGTCGGCAGCACCCTCAATGGCCTCGGCGGCGCCGTCACCGGCGGCAGCTCGCACCTGACCCTGATCGGTGGCGTCACCTCCGACAGCTACATCTACAACATCAACAACGGCAATCCCGGCGGCCTGCTCGGGCTGCTGCTGCCGAAGGACTCGCCGGCGTGGGCCGCCAAGTGCCTGGACATCGTCCTGGCTGACATCTCCTGCTGGGCCGTCAATGCGGCGCAGGACTACCAGGTGCTGATGGGCGACGGTGCCTTCGCCAATGGTTCGAAGGAGGTGGTGATCGGCGCCAATGCCCGCCACGAACTGCCGAAGGTCGATGCCAACGTCGCCTTCCCGGGTGCGGGCACCAATGACCCGAGCAACCCGACCGGCGTGCCGACGGCGGACTACGCCGCACGCATGGGCCACTCGGTGATCGTCGGTGACAGCGCGGTCGGCACTGCCAACGGACAGACCCTGCTCGGTGCCGAGGCGACCTCGAACCAGGCCAACTCGGTCGCACTGGGCTACCGCTCGGCTGCGCTGCGCGGTGCCCAGGCAAGCTACAGTGCCTATGGCCTCACCGCGCCGCAGGTCTCTGCCGGTGAAGTGTCGGTGGGTACCGCCGGTGGCGGCGAACGCCAGATCACCAACGTCGCCGCAGGTAGTGTCAATACCGATGCGGTCAACGTGGCCCAGTTGAAGGGCGCCATCAGCCTGATCGATGATGTGGCGGCCGCTGCGGTGACCTACGACCTGGACGGCGCCGGCAATCCAAACTATCGCCGCGTCACGCTCGGGGCGGGCACCGGCACCACCACCATCGGCAACCTGGCCGGCGGCACGGTCACGGCTGGCAGCCTGGAAGCGGTCAATGGCGGCCAGCTGTCCACGACCAACGCTGCCATCGCCGGCTTCTTCGGTGGTCGCGCGGCCTTCGACCCGGCCAGCGGTGCCTTCACCGCACCCCTGTTCGAGATCAGCACCATCTCCACCGGCGGCGCCATCGCCAAGGGTCTGTATGAGAACGCCACCGATGCGTTCGCTGCGGTGGACGGTTCGCTGGTCAACCTCAACACGCAGATCACCGACATCCGCAACGGCGGCACCAAGTACCTGCGGGTGAACTCGACCGGTACCGAGGCACTGGCCAGTGGTGCCGACTCGATCGCGGTGGGTACCAACGCCCGCGCAACGGCCGCCAACAGCATCGCGGTCGGGGCAGGCAGCCTGGCTGACCGTGCCAACAGCGTGTCCATCGGTGCCGCGGGTGCCGAGCGCCAGGTCACCAACATGGCGGCCGGTACCGCTGCGACCGATGCGGTCAACGTGGGCCAGCTGCAGGCCTCGGAACAGGGCGCCCTGCGCTATGACCTCAACGGCGATGGCAGTGTCAACTACGCCAGTGCCACCCTCGGCCAGAGCGGCACCGCCACCACGCTGCGCAACCTGGGCCCGGGCCAGATCAGCGCCACCAGCAGCGAGGCGATCAATGGCGCCCAGCTGTTTGCCGCCAACCAGGCCGTGGCCACGCATCTCGGTGGTGGTGCGGCGGTCAACGGCAGCGGTGTGCTGACCGCACCCACCTACTCGATCAACAACGTCGCCGCCAACGGCACCGTCACCAAGGGCAGCTACAACGACGTCGGTACCGCCTTCGACGCGGTCAGCAACTCGCTGGCCAATGTCGCCGACCAGACCGGCGAGATTGACAAGCTTGCCGTGAAGTACGACGTCGATGGCAGTGGCAACGTGCTCAACAGCGTGACGTTGACGGGTACCGGCACCGGTGCGGTGAAGATCACCAACGTTGCCGCCGGCAGCGTCCTGGCTGGCAGCAGTGATGCCATCACCGGCGACCAGCTGTTCAGCACGAACAGCACCATCGCCAACTACTTCGGTGGCACCACCGCCTACAACGGCACTACCAACGTGTGGACCGCGCCGAAGTTCAGCATCTCCAGCATCGCCACCGACGGCACCTTCACCAGCGGCGACTACAACAATGTCACTGCCGCCTTCACTGCGGTGGACGGCTCGCTGAAGGTTCTCAACCAGCGCATCACCAACGGTGGTGGTGGCAGTGCCTACCTGGCGGTGAACTCGACGGCAGCAGCTGCAACGGCTGCTGGCGCGGAAGCGGTGGCGGTGGGTCCGCAGGCCAGCGCCGCCGGCGCGAACAGCGTGGCAGTCGGCAATGGTGCCAGCGCCAGTGCCGGCAACAGCGTCGCCCTGGGTGCCGGATCGGTGGCCAGTGTTGGTGCGCAGACGGGCTACACCGGCGCGTATGGCCAGACCGGCGCCAGCAATTCGGCCGGTGAGGTCTCGGTCGGCAGTACCGGCAGCGAGCGCAAGGTCACGCATGTCGCCGATGGTTCCGACACGTATGACGCCACCAATGTCGGCCAGCTGAAGAACGGCGTGAACTACGCCATCGACGAGTCGAAAAAGTACACCGACCAGAAGATCCAGAACATCACCAACGTGGCCGGCAGCTTCCGCGCCAACAACACCAACAACCTGGCCGACCCGTCCGCCAGCGGTGCCAACTCGGCCGCCGGTGGCGCAGGCTCCACCGCCGCCGGTGCCAATTCGACCGCGCTGGGCAATGGCTCGCAGGCGCAGGCTGACAACTCGGTGGCACTGGGTGCGGGTTCGGTGGCGAACCGGGCCAATACGGTCTCGGTCGGCGCCAGCGGTGCCGAACGCCAGGTCGTCAACGTGGCTGACGGTTCGCAGGCCACCGATGCGGTCAACGTGCGCCAGCTGCAGGCCTCGCAGCAGGGCACGATCCGCTACGACACCACTACCAACGGTGCGACCAACTACAACAGCGTCACACTCGGCAGCACCAACAGTGGCCCGACCACGGTGCGCAACGTCGCCGCCGGCACCGCCGGTACCGACGCGGTCAACGTCGACCAGTTGAAGTCGGGCATGGCGCAGACCCTGGACTGGTCCAAGGCCTACACCGACGAGCGCATGGGCGGCTTCGAGCGCGACCTGCGCAAGACCGACAACCGTGCCTCGGCCGGTATCGCTTCGGCGATGGCCACTGCGGCCCTGCCGCAGCCCAGCGAGGCTGGCCGCAGCATGGCCTCGGTTGCGGCCGGCAGCTACAACGGCGAGTCGGGCGTAGCGGTCGGTATCTCCGGTGTTTCAGAGGGTGGGCGCTGGATCTACAAGTTCAGCGGTTCGACCAACAGCCGTGGCGAGGCCGGTGTGGCCGTCGGTGCCGGCATCCAGTGGTGATCCCCGCCGCCGGGCCGCACGCGCGGCCCGGCATTGCGGAAACGTCCATAGGGGGAATGACATGAAACAGCATCGCATCGCCCGCGCCGGCCAGCTGGCCGCTACGCTGGGCCTGGTCCTGGGGATGGGCCTGCTGGCCGCTTGCCGCAGCCATGCGCCGGCCGCCGAGGGTCCTGCCGAAGCCACCGCCGTGCAGTTCCCGGCCGCTTCGAAGGCCTCGCTGAAGGAAGGCATCTATCCCGACGTTGCCGACCTGCGCCGCTTCGCACCCGGCATGAGCAAGCGGCAGTTGTACACGCTGCTGGGCACGCCGCACTTTAACGAAGGCATGTGGGGTGTGCGCGAATGGAACTACCTGTTCAACTTCCGCACCGCGCAGGGCGCGGAGTATTTCACCTGCCAGTTCCAGGTGCGCTTCGACAGCAAGGGCATCGCCCAGGGTGGCTACTGGAAGCCGGAATCGTGCGCGGCGGTGCTGGAACCGCCGCGGCCGCCAGCGCCGCCAGCACCGGTACCGCTGCCGGAGCAGCCGCTGCGCCTGTCCGCCGATGCGCTGTTCGGGTTCGACAGTGCAGTGCTCAGCGCCGAGGGCCAGCATGCGGTGCAAGGCGTGCTGGCACAGGTGCGCGAAGCCAGCCAGGTGCAGTCGATCCGGGTGACCGGTTATACCGATCGCATTGGCAGTGCCAGCTACAACCAGACGCTGTCGCAGCGACGCGCCGAAGCGGTGCGCATGGCGCTTGTGCAGGGAGGCGTGCCGGCGGCAAGCATCAGTGCTGAAGGACGTGGCGCGGCGGAGCCGGTCGTGCAGTGCGAGCAGCGCAACCGCCGTGAACTGATCGCGTGCCTGGCCCCAAACCGCCGTGTGCAGATTGCAGGTGTGGCACAGCCACGCTGAGAAACCCGCCGGGGCACCGCCCCGGCATCCCGAGTCCCCCCTGACCGCCGGCAGGACGTGGCCACGTCTCCCCCGTTGTCTACGCCTGCCGGCGGCTCAGGTTTTCATACGGTGCACGATGAACGCCCAATTCCTGCCTCTTTCCATGAAGACGGAAACCACACTGAGTGTGTACGGCCAGCTCGGCAACCATGCCGTGGTGCGCATTCCCGGGCGGCGCCTGCCGGGATTGATCCTGCAGGCGGACACTGTGGCCGGCTTCCTTGCCCAGCTGCAGGAAGCCCAGGCCTGCCTGCGCAGTGGCCGCGCACAGCGTACCGACGCCGAACTGGACATGCTGATCGACGTGCTGCAGCAGTGGTATGCGTTGATTGAATCGCGTCTGGCCGACGCCGGCGAGGCGCTGTAGAGGAAAAAAGGGGACGGAGGGGATTAAGTCGTTCTTGCCCCGGCTGTGCCGGAAACGACTTAATCCCCTCCGTCCCCTTTTTGTATCAGGCGCGGGCGCGCACCAGCCAGCAGGCGGCATCGATGCGCACACGGTCGCCCTCGATGAACGGGTTGAATGCCGCTAGCGCCGTGCTCCGGAGCAAGGTGGCTCGGCCTTCAGGCAAGTTCCGCAGCGCCAGACCCAATGGGCCCAGCTGTCCCACATAGGTCGGCAGCTCATCGCGGGCGATCGAGCACGGAAGGTCCACCGCAACCATCTCCACATCCTTCCAGCCGGCGGCCTGCAGCAGGCGCTGCACGCGCTGGCCATCGGCAAAGGCGAACTGGCCGGGTGCTCCTGGCGCACGTGGCGGTAGGTCCAGCTCATCGCCAATGGCGCGCTCGGCGGTCGTCATGAACGGGTTCTCCTCCGCACTGCGCCAGGCGATGAAACGCAGGCCGGCACCCGGTCGCGCGGCGCGGTGCAGGTTGGCGAAGGCGGCCTCGGTATCTTCGAAGAACATCACTCCCAGGCGCGACTGGATCCAGTCGAAGTGTGCGGAGGGCAGCGGATGCTGCTGCGCGTCGGCGACGATGAAGTCTGCATCCAGCCCCGCGGCTTCGGCGCGCTGACGGGCCAGTGCCAGCATCGGCGCGGAGATGTCCAGGCCGGTGCAGTGCGCAGCCGGACATGACGCGGCAGATGCCAGCAGACTGGCACCGGTACCGCAGCCGACATCCAGCAGTTGCGTGACGGTACCGGGCAGCTCGTCGACCAGCAGGTCGGCCATCGGTTGGAACAGGCCGTCGAGGATGGCCTGCTGCGCAACCCAGATCTGACCGCCGGGGCCGTTCCACAGGGTGTTCTGATCAACGGGGGATCTACGGGTCATGGTCTTGCCTTGCGGGGAAGTCGCCCATAGGTTGGCGCTTGAAGGTCACTTGAGGTCAAGCCCGTGCGTGAACTGGATATCGGCGAGGTGGTCAAGCGCAGTGGCGTGCCGGCCTCGACCCTGCGTTACTACGAACAGCTGGGGTTGTTGCAGGCGCTGGGCCGCCGCGGCCTGCGACGGCAGTACGACGAGCAGGTGCTGGAACGGCTGGCACTGATCGGTCTCGGCCAGGCGGCCGGGTTGTCACTGCAGCAGATCGGGGCATCGCTGCCGCCGCAGCGGGGATGTATCTCGCTGGACCGTGAGGCGCTGCTGGCACAGGCCGATGTGCTGCAGCGGCAGATCACCCAGCTGCAGCGGGTGCGCCGGCATCTGCAGCGTGCGGCGGCCTGCCCGGAAGCGCAGGATGCGCGGCAGTGCGGTTCATTCCGCAAGCTGCTGCGGGCACAACAGCGCATGGCGGGTGGGTGAGAGAAGCGCATCCACGCATGGCGTGGATCTACTGCACCTCGACCTCGGTAGATCCACGCCATGCGTGGATGAATCAATCGCGGGTACTGACTTCCCAGGTGGCGTGCAGCACGCCAGGCACGTGTTCCATCCGTGCCAGCACGACGTCCAGCTCGTCGGCACTGACCGCGGTACTGACCAGCACCGCGATCACGTCGGTGGGCGCGTCGGCATGCTCGACCACCTGCACATCACCGACCGGGTACTGCGCTGCTTCAAGTGCATCGACCAACCGCTCGCGCACCCGCGGCACGGCTTCGGCATCCACGCTCAGGCGCACCTCGTAGGTGGCTTCGGTGGCGGTTTCGTTGATCGGAATACGGTTGATTGCATTCACCAGCGGCCGCAGCAGGGTGTTGCCGGCGATGATCAAGACTGTCAGCAGCACGCCCTCGGCCAGCATGTCCGCGCCGGTGCAGCTGCCTACCGCCGCCGAGCACCACAGGGTGGCGGCGGTGTTCAGGCCGCGCACGTTCATGCCTTCCTTCATGATCACACCGGCACCGAGGAAGCCGACGCCGGAGACCACGTACGAGATCACCCGTACCGCCTCGGCACTGCCGGCGATGCGCATGCCCAGGTCGACGAAGGCGGCTGCGCCGACGGCCACCAGCACGTTGGTGCGCAGGCCGGCGGTGCGTTGCCGGTACTGGCGCTCGGCGCCGATCAGCGTGCCCAGCACGAAGGCGGCCAGCAGGCTGACCACGGTGTCGGCGAAGGGGCCGGCCTGGAAGGTTTCAATGAAGCGCATGGCCGCAGTCTACCCCGGGCAGATGACCGTAGATCCACGCCATGCGTGGATGGGTTGTAGATCCACGCCATGCGTGGATACCCGGAAGTGCCAAAAACGACTTAATCCCCTCCGTCCCCTTTTTGCGGGGTCAGTCGGCGTCCTCGACGCGCTCGCCCATCAGTTCGCGCTGGCGCTTGTCCAGCTCTTCGGCGTAGCGCTTGCGTACAAAGGCTTCGGAAACCACGCCCAGAACCTGGCCGTCGGTGGCGACCACGGCCAGTTCGTCGGCCTGGGTCCGGTCGAAGCACTGCATCACGCTGACCACATCCGAAGTCGGCGACAGCGAAACGTCCCGGTTCTCGGCCAACTCACCGATCACGGTCTCCGCCTTCACGCCATCACCGTAGATGCGCGGAATCTGCACGATGCCGGCGTAGTGGCCCTCGCTGTCGATCAGGATCACCCGGCTGCCCGAACCCAACGGGAAGCGCTGGCGGAACGCGGCGGCATCGAGATCGGCCGGAGCGGTGGCCACACCCTTGCGCATCAGCCGGCCGGCATTGAGGTTCTGCACCCAGCCCACGTCACGGGCGCTCTTGATGGTCTCGCCGCGCAGGTGCATGCGCCAGGTCGAGAACGAATAGCCGAACCACTGCCGTACCAGCGTGCTGGACACCAGCACCGCGCTCATCACCACGCTGGTCAGCAGGAAGTCGTGGGTGCCTTCCAGCACCAGCATGGCCATGGTCATCGGCGCGCCGACCACCGCTGCGGCCAGCGCCGCCATGCCGGCCAGTGCGGCCGAGGTGGCGTCGATCACCGGCACGCCCGTGGCCATCGCCAGCAGCCCGGCGAACAACGCACCGACCAGGGTACCCATGAACAATGATGCGAAAAACAGGCCGCCCCGGAAGCCGAAGCCCAGCGAGATGCCCGAGGCCAGGCACTTCAGGGTCAGCAGGCCGCCGATCCATATCAGCGGCAGGTGCGTGGTCAGGTCCAGGTGCAGCGCGCCATGGCCGGACGACAGCACCTGCGGGCTGGCCAGTGCCAGCGGAATCAGCAGCAGGCCGCCCACCACCGGCCGGCCCCACAGCGGCAACGGGCTGCGCTTGACCGTGCCCTCGATCGAGGCGATCAGCCGCATCACCAGGATGCCGACCATCGCGCAGCAGCAGCCCAGCAGGCCGTAGATGGCGTAGTCCGCCGCACGCACGTCGATGGTCGAGGCGGCAGGCAGCAGGTAGGCCTCGATGCCGGCCTGATCGGCCACGAACGCGCCGGCCAACGCGGCCACGGCCACCGGCGCCAGTGCGGCCGGGGTGTAGGCGCCGATGACGATCTCGAAGGCGTAGAACGCACCGGCCAGGGGCGCACCGAAGGCGGCGGCGATGGCACCGGCGGCGCCGGCGCCGACCAGGATGCGCACGTCGTTGCGGCGCAGGCGCATCACCCGGCCCAGCTGCGAACCGCTGCCGGCGCCCATCTGGGTGTACGAAGCCTCCAGCCCGACCGATGCGCCGCAGCCATTGGACAGCAGGGTCTGGGTCAGCACGATCAGGTTGTCGCGCATCGACATGCGGCCGCCATGCAGGGCATTGGCTTCCACCGCATCAAGCAGGGGGCGCTTGAGCCGGGTCGCGGCCAGGCTGACCAGCCCGACCAGCAGGCCACCCAATGGCAGCACCAGCAGCGCAGTCCAGGTCAGCGAGGGCAGGGAGCTGAGGCGCATGCCTTCATCCAGCCCGTACAGGGTGCCCTGCAGCCAGCGTGCGATGCCGGACTGGAGCAGGGTCAGATAGCCGGCGATCAGGCCGACCAGCAGCGCAAGTGCGATGAACCAGAGGTCGCTGCCGCGCAGTCGCAGGCGCAGGCCCTGGAAGGCCAGATGCAGGCGCGATGGCAAAGCAGACGGTGACATGGTGGCGGCATGATACGCCGCCACCGTGATCGCCACCGTCACTGCATCGGGCGATTACCGCTTCAGAAGCGGTAGCGGCCCTGCACATAGAAGGTGCGTGGCGCGGCCACCATGCGGCCGGCGTTGCCATCGACGTTGCGGGTGTACCAGCGCTTGTCGGCCAGGTTGTTCACGCCCAGCGCGATTTCGCTGTCACCCAGGCCCGGCACCTGCCAGGCCACCTGTGCATTCCACAGGCGCACGCCCGGCACGCGGCCCACGCGCGCATCGGCGGTTTCTTCCCAGGTGTTGGCGGCATCGGAGAACTGGCCGCTCTGGTGGGTGCTGGAGACATTGAAGGTCCAGCCGGCCAGCGCGTAGCGGGCACCGATACTGTCGGTGTCGCGCGAATAGAACGGCACATCCAGGCCGCGGTTGTCACCGGACTGCTGGATCGCCTTGGTCCAGGTGTAGTTGGCGTACAGCTCCAGCCCGGCCAATGCGCTGTCCTCGGCGAAGCGGTACTCCAGCGCGCTCTCCACGCCCTTGTGGTCGGTGGCGCCGATGTTCTGGAAGGTCGGCGGGGTGATGCCCGGCACCTGCAGGATCTGGTTGTCGAAGCGCATCTTGAACACGGTCACTTCCGCGCGCAGTGCACCGTCCTGCCAGCGCGCACCGAGTTCGGTGGTCTTGGCGATTTCCGGGTTCAGCGGGTTGCTGGCGGTCTGCGAGTTCAGCTGGATGTTCTGCACCGGCCCGAACGAGGTGGTGTAGTTGCCGAACACGGTCAGCTGTGGGGTCAGCAGGTAGGCGATGTTGAGCGAGGGCAGGGCCTTGTCGTTGCGGCTGCTGAAGGTCGCCGAGCCGCCGGCCTGGCGGCGGTCCATGTCGATCCACTCCATGCGCACGCCCGGGGTGATCCGCCACTGGCCGACGGCGATGCGGTCGTCGATATAGAACGCATGGGCGTCGGTGGCGTTGTCGAAGCGGTTGGTGGCGCTGGCCACGCCGGTGCGGCGGGTGACGGTGTAGCTGCGGTCGTTGCCACGCTCGCGCAGGAAACGGTAGCCGGCGGTGATGTCGTGCACGCTGGCGCCCCAGTGCAGGCGCTGGGTGTAGCGCGGCTCGATGCCCAGCACGCGGTAGTCGCGCGGCTGCACGGTCAGCTGGGTATTGGCGGCATTGATCAGCGAGCTGGCTCGGCTGCTTTCGTTGTAATAGGCCAGCACCTCGAACTCGCTGTTGTCGGACAGCGTGTTGGTGTAGCCCAGGTCGATGCCGGTGCGGTGGCCCTTCCAGAAATCGGTCGGTCGGGTGTTCTGGAACGGATCGGCCTCGTACTGGGCGCGGGTCAGGCCGCCCGGGGTCAGCGAACGCACGTCGTAGTAGGAGAGCTTGGCACGCAGTTCCTGCTGTTCGTCGATGGCATAGGCGAACTTCAGTGCAAGGTCGTTGAAGCGGTCATCGCTGCCCTGGCGCCAGCCGCGCCCGTCCTGGCCGGAGTACAGCAGGGCCGCGCCCAGGCCATCGTCGCCGGTGCCGCCGAGGAAGGCGTTGTACTGGGTGCTGTCGCCGCCGCCATGGTCGTAGGCGGTGTAGCGCACGCCGGCTTCGCCGTGCAGGCCGGCGCCGGTGGGAATGGCGCGGGTGCTGAAGTTGATGATGCCGCCCACGTTCTGCGGGCCGTAGCGCACCGCGCCGCCGCCGCGCACCACGTCGATCGATTCGATGTTGGACAGGCTGGTCGGTGCGAACGACAACTGCGGCTGACCATACGGCGCCACCGCCAGCGGTACGCCGTCCAGCAGGACGGTCGAGCGCGGTGAGTAGCGCCCGGTCAGGCCGCGCACGCCGATGTTCAGCGAGACCGAGCTGCCGGCGGTGCCGGAGTTGTCGGTGACCTGCACGCCGGGGATGCGGCGCATGGCATCGCCGATGCTGGCCGCGCCGCTGGCTTCGATGCGCTGGCGGTCGACCACCGTGCGTGCACCGGCAAAGCTCTTGACGCTGTCATGCAGGCCGGTGCCCAGCCAGCTGCCGGAAACCTGGATGCTGTCCAGCGTGGTGGCGCCGTCCTGGGCGAAGGCGCAGGTGGCCGGGAGCAGGCACAGGGCGAGGGCGGTGGCCAGGGGCAGGTGGGCCGGTTGCAGGGCGTGGATGGGCATCGGCGCGGGCTGTGGAAGGTCGTAAATGAGAATTATTGCTGATTCCATTCGCTATTGGAATGCATCCCGGGTTCATGCCGATGCGCCGGTGATAAAGTGTCCGATTGCTTCCTGACTCGCTGAGATCCGCCATGTCCCAAGCCGCTTTTTACCCCGTCGGAACCCCTGGCCAGCCGTGGGGAGCGGCGGAACGGGAGGCGTGGCGTGGCCGCCAGCAGCGCCTGCGTCGCTATGATGAGGAGGTGCTGCCGCGCATCGAGGCGCTGGCTTCGCGCTTCGACAAGGTGGCCTATGGCCAGCTCGACTACGCTGGCGAGAGCTACACCCTGTTCGCCCTGCGCAGCCGCGACTGGAACCCGGCGCTGCCGGCTGCCCTGGTCACCGGTGGCGTGCACGGTTATGAGACCAGCGGCGTGATGGGCGCGCTGGAGTTCCTCGAAAAGCACGCCGCCGACTATGCCGGCAAGGCCAACCTGCTGGTGGCGCCGTGCGTGAATCCGTGGGGCTTCGAGCGTATCAACCGCTGGAATTTCGATGCGATCGATCCGAACCGGAACTTCCGCGCCGACGGCCCGGCCCGCGAGTCGACCGCGTTGATCGAACTGATCGCACCGATCAAGGGTCAGTTCGTGCTGCACATCGACCTGCACGAGACCACCGACAGCGACGAGAGCGAATTCCGTCCGGCGCTGGCCGCACGTGATGGCAAGCCGTTCGAGCCGGGCTTGATTCCCGATGGCTTCTATCTGGTGGATGACAGCGAGGCCCCGCAGGCGGCGTTCCAGCAGGCGGTGATCGCTGCGGTGGAGAAGGTCACCCACATCGCGCCGGCTGACGACAAGGGCGAGATCATCGGTTCGGCGGTGGTGGCGCATGGCGTGATCGAGTACCCGCTGGTGAAGCTGGGCCTGTGTGCCGGCATTACCGGTGCGAAGTACACCACCACCACCGAGGTCTACCCGGACAGCCCGCGTGCGAATCCGCAGCAGTGCAACGACGCGCAGGTGGCAGCGGTGTGCTCGGCGCTGGATTACGCGCTCGCCCATCGTTGATGAAAAGGGGGACGGAGGGGATTAAGTCGTTTGTGCCACAAACGACTTAATCCCCTCCGTCCCCTTTTTCGGTTCACCCCAGTGCGTCGGCCCACCACAGTGCGGCCGGTCCCGGCGGCGCATCGCGGCGCCACAGCAGGGCGCTGTGGATGCGCCGCGGCCAGCCGGGCAGCGCCAGTTCCACCAGTCGCCCACGGTCATAGCGCTGCACCAGTGCGCGCGGCAGTTCGGCCCAGCCGATGCCGTCCTCGGCCATCTCCATCACCATCAGATAGTCGGTGGCGGTCCAGGCCAGGCCGGTGACCACGCGGGATTGATCGACTTCCGCGCTCAGGCGCACCTGCCGATGCCGCGCCAGTTGCGCGGCGGCGCGACGCCCGGCGCTGGCCAGCGGATGTTCGCGCGCCACGTACACCGACAGCTCGCTGTGGTGGGCCAGCGGTCGCGCCACAAGTGCATCCGGATAGCGCTCCTGCCGTGGCAGCAGGCCCAGCGCGGCGCGGCCGTTGCCGACCAGTTCCAGCACGTCCTCGCCCTCGGCATCCAGCCATTCCAGTTCGATCTCCGGGAACGCCTCGGCGAAGCGTTGCAGGATCCGCTGATCCGGATCGAGCTGGTAGACATCGGAAAACACCACGGTCAGCCGCGCTTCGACCGGCGCGGCCAGGCGCACGCTCAGCTGCTGCAGGCGGGCATCGGCGGCAAGGATCTCCTGCGCGTGGCCCAGTACCTGTCGCCCGGCCTCGGTCAGCTGCGGGTAGCGGCCGCTGCGGTCGAACAAGGTCACACCCAGGTCGGCCTCCAGATGGGCGATGGCGGTACTGACCGTTGATTGGGTCTTGCGCAGGCGTCGCGCGGCGGCCGAGAACGAGCCCAGCGCCGCAGCTTCCACGAAGGCCTGCAGGGATTCAGGGGAGTAGGGCATTGATCCATCGCTCCTGTCGATGGAATCCATTTTGATCCCGCCGTAAAAGACGATGATACTGATCGCCGTCGCCCCTGTCTGCGGGGCGTTCCGGACCCCCACGCACGGCGTGGATCTATTGATGAGGCGGCGCGGTCCCCGTCCTGCAAGGAGCTTCACATGTCCCGTACTGTTCCCGCCCGTGGCGCGCTGGTCGCCTGGGCCTGCCTGACCGTGGCGATCGTCGCCGAAGTGGTCGGCACCTCGTTCATGGCCCATGCCGCCCGTGATGGTGGCTGGACCGGGTATCTGATCATGGCCGGCGCGCTGGCGCTGTCCTACTTCTTCCTGGCGCAGTCAGTGCGCCGCATTGCCGTGGGCGTGGCCTACGCCGTGTGGGAAGGGCTGGGCCTGACCCTGCTGACCGTGGTCGGACTCACCGTCTTCGGTGAAAGCCTGTCGCTGCAGCAGCTGGCCGGCCTGGTGCTGGCGGTGGTCGGCATCGTCTGCGTCACTCTCGGGGAGGCGCACTGATGAATACCCTGGCCCTGTTTTTCGTGATCTGTTCGGCACTGATCGACGTCGCCGCCAACATGATGGTGGCCAAGTCGGAAGGCTTCCGCCGCTGGCGTTGGGGCGTCGGCGCGATTGTCCTGGTCTGGATCGCCTTCGCCCTGCTGGGCCAGGCCGTGCGTTACATGGATCTGGCCACCGCCTATGCAATGTGGGGAGCGATCGGCGTGATCGGTACCGCCACCTGCGGCCGCCTGCTGTTTGGCAACCGCCTGCGCCCGATCGGCTGGGTCGGCATCGGTCTGGTCACTGTTGCGGTGCTGTTGCTGAGTACTGCGAAGTAACGCTTCGCTGTGCCAACCAAGGTTGGCACCTACCAGTGCTCAGTCGCTGTGCCAACCGAGGTTGGCACCTACCAGTGCTCAGTCGCTGTGCCAACCAAGGTTGGCACCTACCGGTGCTGAGTCGCTGTGCCAACCAGGGTTGGCACCTGCCAGAGCGTGAGCCGCCGCAAGCAAGCGCCCCGGGGAGGATTTCTCCGGGGCGCTGCCGCATCCGCAGGGCTTAGAAACGTGCGGTGAAGTTCAGCCGCGTGGTGCGGCCCGGGCCGGGCATCAGGCTCATCGCCAGCGTGTCCATGTAGTAGGTGTTGCGCAGGTTGCTGACCACCAGTTCCACCTCGCTGCGCGGGGTGAATTGCCAGCGCGCATAGAAGTCATAGATCGCGGTCGGCAGGTAGATGTTCTGCAGGCCGGTCGAGCCGGTGGTGTTCCAGGGCTTGTCCAGTTCATGGGTGGGGCCGCTGTTGTAGGTGCGGCGGATGCCGGTATCCAGTCGCTTGTCGAACAGGCGGAAACCCAGCGTGCTGTGGATCGAGTACTTCGGTGGGTTCTGCGCGTTGACGAACGAGGTGCCGAAGCCGCCATCCACGCAGTCCGGCGTGGTGTCCAGCTTGCTCCACTTCGCATACGGGTCTTCGCGCATGCGCTTGGCGGTGGCTGCATCGCAGGTGCGCGCGCGCTGGTAGTAGCTGGCCGACAGGTCCAGGTAGGCGATGCCGGCGTCATAACCGGACTGCAGCTCGTAGCCGGACACCGTGTAGTTGTCGACGTTGTCGACGTAGAACGCCCAGTTGCTGGAATCGAAGCGACGGGTGATGGCGTTGTCGATATCGTTCTTGAACCAGGCGACCTTGAATGCCAGGCGATCACCCTCACGCCACAGGTCCTGCTTGAGCAGGCTGAAGCCGACGTCCCAGGAGCGGTTCTTCTCGGGCTTCAGGTCGGCCACCGGTGCCGAGGTGCTGTTGCCCAGCGTCGACTCGAACAGGCTGGGCATCTTCCAGCCCTGCGCGTACTTCACGTAGAAGAACATGTCCGCGTCGAGGTTGAAGCGCGCTTCTGCATAGGGCGCAAAGCCGTGGCCCGAGCGACGGATCGCCGGCTTGTAGCCCCAGGCGGTGGGAATCTGCTTGGTGTAGAAGCCGTTGGCACCGCGCGGGTCACGAATGAAGCCGTCGAAGTCGTAGGTCTGGCCCAGCGTGCTGTCGCCATAGGGCGTAGCGCGCAGCGAGTCGTACGTGTAGTTGCCCTGTGCATCCGGGTACCACTCCTTGTACCAGCCCGGCAGCAGCTGGCCACCCTTGCTCAGGCGCGCGAAGGTGTAGCGCAGGTCGCGCGATTCGCTGACGAAGGCCACGCGGTTGCGGTCGCGGGTGCGGTAGTCGATGAAACGGCCGCCTGCGGTCAGCGACAGCCAGTCCCACGGCTGCCACTGCAGCGAGGCGACCACGCTGGCCTCGCGGCGCGTGCCCGAGCGCAGGTAACGGTTGTTGTTGTAGTCCACCGGCAATACCGGCGAGTTTGGTGCGGTGTCTTCGTGCTGGAAGGACGCGCCATAGCGCAGCGTCCAGTCGCCCAGATCATTGCTGAAGCGGGTGGTGTTGCTGCTGTCCAGGCCCCAGCGCCGGGTCTTCACGTCCGACTGCAGCCCAGGGCCGTAGGTCTCGCCCAGCGTGTCGGGCATCTGGTCGGAGGCCATTTCCTTGAACAGCGGCGTGTTGGCGATATTGCTGTTGAACATGCGGCTGGTGGCGGTGGTGAACCACAGCGTGCTGCTCAGGTCCAGCCACGGGTACGCCTCGGGGCGGTAACGATGGCGCAGCGAGGTAGCGTTGACCCGCATCTTGCCCGGCTCGAACTGGAACATGGTGTTGGCCTTGTCCACGTAGGTCACCCATTCGTTGGACTCGCCCACGCGACCGATCGCCGACGGCATGATCTCGCCGAAGCTGGAGTTGAAGTAACGATGGCTCAGCTCCAGGCGCTGGTCCGGGTTGGGCGTCCAAGTGAATTTCAGCAGTGCCGATTCGTTGTCGGTATGGGTGTTCAGGACTTCATCGCCCGGGTGGTACAGCTTGGAAACGGCCTGGCTGGACATGCCGGTACCGCCTCTGGACAGATGCTGGTCGTCGTAGCGATGCGCGCCGTTGCTGCCGGCGAAGTAGTTGCCCTGGCGTCGTCGTGCATAGGCCGCGACCAGCTGCCAGTCCTCGCCGCGCTGGGCGAAGGCCACGCTGCCGTTCCAGTCGCGCGGGTCGCGCAGGCTGTTGCGGTTGTCGCTGCCACGTGCGATCTGCTTGAACGTACGGGTGCGGTCGATGCTGTTGTCGGCCACGCCGCCGCGCACGCGCAGGCCCCAGGCCTGGCCGTCGTCGAGGATGTCATCGGCCTTCAGCGTTTCCATGTAGACCACGCCACCGATCGCGCTGGCGGCATTGGCGGCCAGGCTCGGCCCCTTCTCGATGCTGATCGCGCTGATCAGGTCCGGGTCGAGGTAGCTGCGTTGCTGTACGCCGGCATAGCCGCGATAGACATCGATGGCCTGTTGGCCACCATCGATGATCACCGGCACCCGGTTCTGGCCCTGCAGGCCGCGGATGTTGACGTCCAGCGCGCCACCATTGCGTACGTCTCCGGTGTGCACGCCGACTGCGCCGGCCAGCACATCGCCAATCGACTGGCCGCGGAAGCGTTCCAGCTGCTGGTGGTCCAGATGCACGCGCGAGCCGCTGTCGCGGTAAACGGCATCGGCATCGGCCAGGCCCCACGGCGACGCACCTTCGCTGGCCTGGCCGGCCACACGCAGGGTGCCGATCTGGCGCACGCCGGCATCGGTGGCGGGGGCGGCCTGCAGCACCACGCCGCTGGCATCACGCTGGAACGACAGGCCGGTGCCGGCGAGCAGCTGCGCCAGCGCGGCCTCGGTGTTGAGCGAGGCCTGCACGCCACCGCTGTGGCGGCCGCGGGTCAGACGCGCATCGGCAGCGATGGACAGGCCCGACTGCTGGCCGAATGTGGTCAAGGCCTGGTCGAGCGGTCCGGCCGGGATCTGCCAGCGAACGGCAGCGGCATCCTGTGCATGGGCGGCGGCCGGCAACAGGCACGGCGTGGCCAGGGCCAGGCACAGCGCGATGGCCAGCGGGCGAGGGGAAGGGCAGGGTAGTTTCATGGGGGCGGCAACATCCGCAATGGGTTCCCTTGTAGTGCCCGCCGAGCGCGCAGAAAGGGAACCGCCATTTCAAACCGGACGCACAACGGTCCACCATGGCCAGCGTTGCTCGATGCGGATCGGCAGGGCGCGCGCCAGCAGTTTCAGGGCCTGCAGGCTGTCCAGCCGCGGCAATACCGCGGTGACATTCAATGTGGCGAGTGCCGGATCACAGCCCAGATAGCCACGATGGTGGCGGGCCAGTTCGTCGATCACCCGGATCAGCTGCGTGTCCTGCACCTGCAGGCGTCCGTCCTGCCAGTCGCCGCGCAGAGGATCGGCCGCGACCGTTGTGAGTCCCCCCAACGGTCCAATCTGCAGCGCGCCTCCCGCAGGCACATCCAGCGGTCTACCGAACATCGGCAGGCACCGCACCACGCCCTCGAACACGTCCAATCGGCTGTCCTGCGCTTCGCGCCCGACCGCGAAGCGGGTGCCGACCGGCTGCAGGCGCGCGCCAGGTACATGCACGGTCAGAGGCAGCCCGGCGAATGCGGGGTGATGTCCGGTCTGCAGCAACAGTTCGCCGCGCAGCAGATGCAGGGCGCGGCGGCCGTTTCCGATGTCGATGGTGACTTCGCTGTCGGCGTTGAGCCAGAGTTGGCTGCCATCGGCCAATGTCCAATGCCCGGTGTGACCGGCCGCGGTGCGCTGCGTCTGCAAGCCGCGTTGTTCGCGCAGCCCGTGCAGGCCGAGCAGGGAGACCGCGCCGACGCCGAGGACGCCGCCGAGACCGCGAAGCGCGCGGCGGCGGCGACGGCCGGCGGCATCGAGCGCCGTTGCTGCCGCCGGTGCAGACAGAGGGGCGAAGGATTGCCAGACCGACTCGACCCGGTGCCATGCATCGGCATGCCCGGCATCGGCCTGCAACCAGGCGTGCCAGCGCTGCCGGTCGATGTCGTTCCATCCCTGCTGGCGCAGCGCGAACCACTCTGCCGCCTGCTCCAGCGCCGGGCTGGCCAATGCCACACTCATGCCGCCGCGTCGCCGGACAGACGCAGGCAGTGCAGCATGGCCTGCGCCATGTACTTCTTGACCATGCGCTCGGATACGCCCAGCTGTTGGCCGATCTCCGCATAGCCCAGTCCGGACAAGCGGGCCAGCAGGAAGGCACGCCGTGGCCGCTCGGCCAGGCCGGACAACATGTCAGCAATGGCATGCAGCAGCTGCAACGCCTGCGTGCGCGCTTCCGCCGAGGGATGCACCGGCTCCGGTTGTGCGGCCAGCGCGGCCAGATAGGCGCGTTCCAGGTCCGCGCGCTGCCAGTGGTTGACCAGCAGGGCGTGCGCGATGGTGCTGAGGTAGGCGCGCGGCAGGCGCAGTTCGGATGGATCGACGCGCCGGCTGAGCAGGCGCAGGAAGGTGTCCTGGGTCAGGTCGGCGGCGCAGTCGGCGTTGTGGGTGCGGCGGCGCAGCCAGCCCAGCAGCCAGCCATGGTGTTCGCGGTAGAACCCCGCCAGCGCGGCGCTGGAGGTGGCGGGCACGGCCATCGGCATCGATCATTAATGAGAATGATTCCCATTATAGAGTGATCGGGCGGTGCACGACAAATCCTGCGCAGGTGGCAGCGGTCACGGGTGACGGATTTGCGATGCCTGCGGCGCTCGCCGACACTGCGTTCTTTCCCACAAGGAGTGCCCGCATGTTCAGCCACATCACCGTTGGAACGAACGACATGGATGTCGCACATCGGTTCTACGATGCACTGTTCGGTGCCCTGGGCGCACGTCCGGGCGTCTTCGATGACAAGGGCCGTCTGGTGTACTTCAAGGATGGCCGCATGTTCATCGTCACCGCGCCGATCGACGGTCAGCCGGCATGCCACGCCAACGGCGGCACCATCGGCTTCACCCTCGACAGTGCCGAGGCCGTGCGTGGCTGGCAGGACGCGGGCGTGGCCCAAGGCGGCACCGCCATCGAAGAACCGGCTGGCATCCGCAACATGGCCGGGCGCCAGCTGTTCCTGGCTTACCTGCGCGACCCGGACGGCAACAAGCTGTGCGCGGTGCATGTGATGTCGTGATTGGACAGTACGCGCGCGGCCGCGTGGCACGTAGTGCGCGCGCCGTAGCCGGTCTGAGGTGCGCATCGGCGCGCGCGTGATAACACGGAACGGTGGATCCGGCCTGCGATCGCAGGTCGCAACTTCATGCTCTGTCCACTGCGGTTCAGCCACAATCGGTCGGCTAACCCTTTGATCTACCGGAGAACGCCGCCCCATGGAAGTACTGGAGCCGCAACAATCCCCGGTGCGCACCCTTCGGCCTGTATTCGCCTTCGCGGCGATCGTTGTCGTGGCGTTCGCGCTGTTCGTCAGCCTGTTCCCGCTCGGTGCGGGACGCATTCTGGTCAAGGCGCAGGACTGGGCCGCACTCAATGTGGGCTGGTACTACCTGCTGGCGATGACCCTCTACCTGGTGTTCGTGGTCGGGGTGGCGCTGTCCAAATACGGTGGCATCAAGCTCGGTGCGGACCATGACGAGCCGGAGTTCAGTTACCTCTCCTGGGCCGGCATGCTGTTCGCCGCGGGCATCAGCATCACCCTGTTTTTCTTCTGTGTGTCCGAGCCGCTGACCCATTACATGCAGCCGCCGCAGGGTGACCCGGCCGCCGGCGAGGCCGGTGCGCGCCAGGCCATGCAACTGCTGTTCCTGCACTGGGGCCTGCATGGCTGGGGCGTGTTCGCGCTTGCGGCGATGGCGATGGCCTATTTCGCCTACCGTCACAACCTGCCGCTGGCGCTGCGTTCGGCGCTGTACCCGCTGATCGGCAAGCGCATCAATGGCCCGATCGGCTACACCGTGGACGCGCTGGGCATCGTCGCCACCGTGTTCGGCATCGGTGCCGACATGGGCTTCGGTGTGCTGCACCTCAACGCGGGCCTGTCGCACCTGTTCAACATCCCGCACTCCAACCTGGTGCAGATCATCCTGGTGGTCAGCATGATGGGCGCGGCGGTGGCCGTGGCGGTTTCAGGCGTGGAGAAGGGCGTGCGCTGGATGGCCAACATCAACATGCTGCTGGCGATCGCGCTGGTGCTGTTCATGCTGTGCGCCGGCCCCACCCAGTACCTGCTCAGCACGCTGATGCAGAACCTCGGCGACTACCTGGGCAGCGTGGTCGGCAAGAGTTTCGATGTGTATGCCTATGGCGGCCGACCGGAATGGCTGGGTGGCTGGACGGTGTTCTACTGGGCCTGGTGGATCGGCTGGGCACCGTTCGTTGGCCTGTTCATCGCGCGTATTTCGCGTGGCCGCACCATCCGCGAATTCGTGTTCGGCGTGCTGCTGATCCCGCTGGGCTTCACCCTGGCCTGGCTGTCGATCTTCGGCAACAGCGCGCTGGACCAGGTGTTGCACCACGGCCAGCAGCAACTGGCGCAGCTGGCGGTGGATGATCCACCGACCGTGCTGTATGCGCTGCTGGACGGGTATCCGTGGAGCAAGGCGGTGATCGCGGTGACCGTGCTGATCAGCTTCATCTTCTTCGTGACATCGGCCGATTCCGGTGCGGTGGTGCTCTCCACGTTGTCCTCGCATGGCGGTGGCCCTGAGGACGACGGTCCGCGTTGGCTGCGTGTGTTCTGGGGCACGGTGATCGCCGTGTTGACCGCGGGCCTTCTGTTGGCCGGCAGCATCGATGCGCTGAAGTCGGCAGTGGTACTGGCGTCGCTGCCGTTCTCGGCGGTGCTGTTGTTGATGATGTGGGGCCTGACCCGGGCCTTCAGCGACGAGTCGCACCGCAAACGCGCGCAGCAGTACCGACCCTCGCCACTGATCGGCGATGACCGCCACCATCAGGGCTGGCGGCAGCGCCTGACCCAGGCCATGCATTTCCCGGTGCGCGACCAGGTCTACCGCTTCATGGACGATACCGTGAAGCCGGCGATGGAAGCGGTGGCAGAGCAGCTGCGTGGGCAGGGCTGGGACGTGGCTACGCGTTTCGAGGCGGGTGACATGGAGCTGTCGGTGAATCACGGCGAGCAGCAGGACTTCCTGTACCGGGTGATCCTCAGCGGCTACCTGACCCCGTCGTTCGCTGCACAGCAGCTGCGCAACCAGCGGTACTACCGCGCCGAGGTGCATCTGTACGAGGGCAGCCAGGATTACGATCTGGTGGGCTACAGCCGCAAGCAGATCATCAACGACATCATCAGCCAGTACGAACGACACCTGCAGTTCCTGCACCTGAGCCGGTGATGCACGTTGATGGTAGTGCCGGCCGCTGGCCGGCAACACGAACGGGGCGGCGCATCACCGCCGCCCCGTTGGCGCATCAGAACCGGTAGCGCGCCCCCAGCGAGACGAACTGCCCGCGCAGGTTGTACTGGCTGATGTCGAAGCCGTTGGAGCCACCGGCCGGGTCGAACGGCGGATCCTTGTCGGTCAGGTTCAGCACCGACAGCGACAGCGTGGTGTTGGCAATGCCTTCGTACGCCACGTACAGGTCCAGCTGGTGATACGGCTTGATGCGGTCACGCAGGCCGGGGTTGCTGGTCGCCGTCGCCACGCGCTGGTCGTAGCCACTCACGTACTGCAGGCTCAGCGTGCTGCTCCAGTCGCCCACTGCCCAGTTCAACGAGGTGGTGCCGCGGGTGCGCGGCAGCGCACCGTGGCGGTTGTTGCCAGCCCCTTCATACGGGGCCTGGCCGGCCACCAGCGGCTGCTTGAAGCTGAGCAGGTGGGTCCAGCTGCCGGCCACGGTGAAGTTGCCCCAGCCCTCGGTGCGGAAGGTACGGTTGGCGTCCAGGTCCAGCCCCGAGGTGGTCAGTTCGCCCTGGTTGGCGTACTGGTTGGTGATGAACTGGATGCGTCCCTGTGCATCACGCTGCACGCGACCAGGGAAGAGCGTCGGGTTGTCGACGATGAACTGCGCGCTGTCCGGCTTGACCAGGTTGTCCTGCTCGATGCGGTACCAGTCCAAGCCGATGCTGGTATCGCCATCCGGCGACCACACTGCACCCACGTTGAAGTTGCGCGAGCGCTCGGCCTTCAGGTCCGGGTTGCCGGTGCGGATGTTGGTCACGCCACGGCTGCCACCGGGCTGCAGCGGATCCAGCGGATCGATCACCGAACCGTAGCTGACGGTCTGGCCCGGCGCGATCTCCGGCAGCGACGGTGCACGGAAGCCGCGCGAGAACGAGCCGCGCAGCAGCAGGCTGTCCAGCGGCTGCCAGCGCAGTGCCACCTTCGGCGAGAACGCCTTGCCGAAGTCGTCGTAGCGGTCGCCGCGACCGGCCAGCTGCAGTTCCAGTGTGCGGTGCAGCGGCACGCTCAGTTCGGCATACGCTGCGCTGACCTGGCGCTCGCCGTTGACCACGTTGATGGCCGGGCGCAGTTCGGTGCCCGACAGTACCTGTGCGCTGGTGCGCGCGTCCAGCGATTCCTTGCGGAACTCGGCGCCCCAGGCGAAGCCGACCGCACCGGCCGGCAGCTCCCACAGCGAGGTCGAGGCCTTCAGGTTCAACGAATGCAGCTTGTACCAGCCCGGGCGCTTGGTCTGCAGGCGCAGTGCGTCCAGCGCGCCCGGCGTGCTGGATGGATTAAGGAAGTTGTAGCTGCCATCGCGCAGGATCTGTTCGAACGCGTAGCGGTTGACGAAGTTGTCGACGTACTCGCGCTGCGCGCTCTGCGAGGTCAGTGCTGCCACTTCCCAGTCCCAGCGCTCGCCACTGCCACGCACGCCGGCCAGGGCACGGTAGAACACCTGCGTGTTGTCCTTCTGGCGCGGGCCGATATCGAAGAAGGTGTACTCGAACGGCAGCGGCGTGCTGCCCGGGTTGTTCGGGTGGCCGACCGGCAGCACCGCCGGCACGTCGATCAGGGTGCCGGTGGCCGGGTTGTACGCGCGCAGGCCGGGGCCGACGGTCAGCGGCGCGCTGAAGATCTGGTCAGCCTTGTTATGGCTGTACAGCACGTCGGCGAACGCCTCGACGTTGTCATTGAAGCGGTAGGTTGCGCTCAATGAGGCCTGCAGGCGCTCGGCGCCGGGCTGCAGGGTCTTGAACGGCTGCGCGTTGAAGGCGCAGGCCTGGCCGGGCAGGGTGCTGCCGAAGTCGCTGTAGGGGCGCAGCTGGCTGCCGTCGGGGCAGTTGGCGAACGGCTGCGGCGCGCGTGGGTTGGACAGCCAGTTGCCACCGGCAGTGGACCAGCCAGCCAGGCGGCCACCGGGCTTGTCGCGAAAATCGCCGCTGCGGGTATAGGCGCGGTCGTCGCCATCGAGGCGGTCGCGCTTGAGCAGGTCCAGCCCGAACAGCACGTTCCAGCCCTGCTGTTCGAGGTCACCGAAGCCGGCCAGCAGGCTGGCCTTGCGTTCGTCCAGGCCGCCCTGTGTGGCGGTACCGAAGCCGCCGCCCACTTCCACGCCCTGGAAGTTCTTGCGCAGGATGATGTTGATGACGCCAGCAATGGCATCGGAACCGTACACCGCCGAAGCGCCATCCTTCAGCACTTCGATGCGTTCGACCGCGCTGATCGGCAGCGCGTTGAGGTCGACGAAGGTGTCCTGCGTGTTGAGCGCAAAGCCGAAGTTGGACACACGATAGCCGTTGACCAGCACCAGCGTGTTCTTCGGCGACAGGCCACGCAGGCCGATCGAGGCCGAGCCGGCGGCGAAGCTGCCGGTGTACTGCTCGTCGAAGCTGTTGCCGGCATTGGCCGACAGGTTGCGCAGCACGTCGGTAAGGGTGGAGCGGCCGGTCTGCTCGATCTGTTCGCGGGTGACGATCTGCACCGGATTCGGCCCGGCGGTATCGCTGCGCTTGATGTTGGAGCCGGTCACCAGCACGGTGCCGAGGGTGGTGCTGTCCTTGCCGGTGTCGGCGGATTCAGCGGCGCCGGCAGCGCCGGCGGTGAGGCCCAGCGCGATCGCGCCGGCAAGCAGGTTCAGGGTGGTGCGGTACATGGAAGCGACAACGCCGAACGGGGGAGGAGCCGTCAGTACCGCACGCAGGCACGTGCGCCTTCCAATGACGAAAGCGCATTCAGTTATACATCACAGGTTCTTAACGAAAGTCGCTACCTCCGCTGGGGCAGACCAATTCGGTGGGTGCGGACCGATCTTTGGTGGGTGCGGACCGTTGGTCCGCACACCCCTGCAGGGTCAGAGCCCTTTCCATTCTGGAAAGGGATCCGACCCCATGGCCATCACGGCCGCAGCAACACCTTGCCGTTGCGGCCCGAACCCGCACCGGCCTTCGCCGCCTGGGCGATGTCGTCCAGTGCGAAGATCTGCTCCACCGGCAGGGTCAGTTCGCCGCTCGCCGCACGCTTCAGCAGTTCGCCAACCAGCCGGCGCTTGTCCTCCACCGCCATCGCCTGGCTGACCTTGCTGCCCCAGAAGCCCTTCACCGTGGCTTCCTTGTAGATCAGGCCGCCGGCCGAAATGCGCATGGGTTCGCCGCTCATCACGCCGAACGACACCAGGGTGCCGTGGTGGCCGAGCAGGTCGACCAGATCGCCGCTGGCGTCGCCGCCGATGGAATCCACCGCGGCCGCGGCCTGTGCTTCGCCGGTCGCTTCACGCACGCGATCCTTCCAGCCGTCCACCGAGGTGTCGAACACATGATCGATGCCCAGCGCCTTCAACTGTGCGACCGCATCGGCATTGCGCACCAGGTTGGCCACATGCACGCCGCGCGCCCGCGCCAGCATCGCCAGCGACTTGCCCACCGCGCCATTGGCGGTGTTCTGCACGATCCACTGGCCTGCCTCGACATGCAAGAACTCCAGCAGCATCAGCGCGCTCAGTGGCATCGCGATCAACTGCGCGGCCATCTCGTCGGGGATCGCCTCCGGCATCGGAATCACCATGCGTGCCGGGGCGATGAACGCCTCGGCCCAGGTGCCGTGCACCGAGGCGGCGGCCACCCGCTGGCCGATCTGCAGACCATCGACACCGTCGCCAAGTGCATCGATCACGCCCAGTGCTTCACTGCCACCGATCGCCGGCAGCGTCGGCTTGTAGCCGTAGAGGCCACGCACGGTCAGCAGGTCGTGGTTGTGGATCGAGGCCAGCACGGTGCGGATGCGCACTTCGCCGGGGCCGGGCTCGGGTAGGGGCGCATCGGCAATGGCAAGGACGTCGGCCGGGTCGCCGAAGGAGGGGTACTGGGCAGCGCGCATGGGCGGTGTTCCGGGGAAAGTTGATGTTGTACCGAACTGGGGACGCAGGCGCTGTCGACAAGGCGCCGCAGGTGCAACACGGCATCCTGCGACTGATCGTCGCGACATGTGCTGATTACCGCATCTTGTGTTGACGGCTCCGAGTATCCCCACTATGTTGTGGCCGTCACTCCCGGTCAGCCGCCGCCGCCGGACATGCAGCAAACGTCCCGCGGCCCGCCCCTGAGGCTTGCCGTGTCGACGCGGCCGCCATCGTGCGGACGCAGGTCGCCCCCACGGCCCGGATACCGGCCGCAGGCGCAGGCAGATGCCGACGACCTACGTTCCCGTGCCCTGGCAATCCACCCGTTCGCCCCGTGCGCCGGTATCGCGTGCAGGGCCGCCATGGCATCGACCGCCAAAGCGCGTGCGAGCCTGGAGTTTCACCACCATGACCGACAGTACCTTCCGCGTGGCCGATCTGGCCGGCGCTGGCGACGCCTTGCGCGCCGGTGGCGAGCGCGTGCCGACCTGGATCACCAAGGAAGCGGGCAACCGTCGCCTGCCGTTCGAGGCCGAGCGCCTGCAGCGCAGCATCGACGCCGTGCATGCCGAGTTCCCGCAGCTGGACGTGAGCGACTACCGCCGCGTAGTGCAGTCGATGGTCGAGCGCAAACCGAGCATCAGCGCCGATGACCTGGTCGATCTGCTGATCCGCGAAGCGGAATCGCGCGTCGATCTTGTCGCGCCGGAGTGGGAACAGTTCGCCGCACGCCTGTACCTGCGCCGGCTGTACAAGCGCGCCAGCCGCAACCGCTTCTACGACGTCAGCCTGAAGTACGGTTCCTTCGTGGGCCTGCAGGAGAGCCTGGCCGACCGCGGCATCTACAGCAACGACATCCTGCGCTGCTATTCGAAGGAAGAGCTGCAGCAGGCCGGCGAGATGATCGACCCGGAGCGCGACCGGCTGTTCGCCTACAACGGCCTGTATCTGCTGGCCACGCGCTATCTCGCCACCGATCGCAGCCGCGAGGTCTACGAACTGCCGCAGGAGCGCTGGTTGACCATTGCGCTGTACCTGATGCAGGAGGAAAAGCCGCGCGAGCGGCGCATGCAGCTGGTCGGCGAGGCGTACTGGGCGTTGTCCAACCTGTACATGACCGTCGCCACGCCGACCCTGGCCAACGCCGGCAAGGTGGGTGGGCAGCTGTCCAGTTGCTTCATCGACACGGTGGACGACAGCCTGCAGGGCATCTATGACTCCAACACCGACATCGCCCGCGTGTCCAAGCACGGCGGCGGCGTCGGCGCCTACCTGGGCTATGTGCGCAGCAGCGGCGCGCCGATCCGGGGCGTGGCCAATTCCTCCGGTGGCGTGGTGCCGTGGATCAAGCAGCTCAACAACACCGCGGTGTCGGTCGACCAGCTTGGCCAGCGCAAGGGCGCGGTGGCGGTGTACCTGGACATCTGGCACCGCGACATCGAAGCCTTCATGGACCTGCGCCTCAACAACGGCGACCAGCGCCTGCGCGCGCACGATGTGTTCACCTCGGTGTGCGTGCCCGACCTGTTCATGGAAGCGGTCGAACGCCGCGCCGACTGGTACCTGTTCGACCCGCACGAGGTGAAGCAGGCCAAGGGCTGGTACCTGCAGGACTTCTACGATGAGACGCGCGGTGCGGGCAGCTTCCGTGACCGCTACGCCGAACTGGTAGCCGACGAGCGCATCAGCCGACGCACGGTGAAGGCCATCGATCTGTTCAAGCGGATCATGCTCAGCCAGCTGGAGACCGGCAATCCGTTCCTGTTCTACCGCGACGAGGTCAATCGCCGGAACCCGAACAAGCACGCGGGCATGATCTATTCCAGCAACCTGTGCACCGAGATCCTGCAGAACATGAGCCCGACGCGGATGATCCAGGAGATCGTCAGCGGCGACCAGATCGTCACCACACGCCGCGCCGGTGACTTCGTGGTCTGCAACCTGTCCTCGATCAACCTCGGCAGGGCAATCAGTGCGCCGGATGACCTCCTTGCCACCGATGTGCTGGAGCGCCTGATCCCGATCCAGGTGCGCATGCTCGACAACGTGATCGATCTCAACGCGCTGCCGGTGCCGCAGGCCACCATCACCAACCGCAAGTACCGAGCCATCGGCCTGGGCACGTTCGGTTGGCACCACCTGCTGGCGCAGCAGGCAATCCAGTGGGAATCACCGGATGCTGAAGAGTTGGCCGACCGTCTCTACGAACGCATCAACTTCCTGACCATCCAGGCCAGCGCGCAGCTGGCGAAGGAGAAGGGCAGTTACCCGATGTTCGCTGGCAGCGACTGGCACAACGGGCGTTACTTCCGTGACCGCGACTACAGCGGCGCCGCGTGGGACAGCCTGGCCCGCGAAGTGGCCACGCACGGCCTGCGCAACGGCTGGCTGTTGGCGGTGGCGCCGAACATGAGCACCGCGCAGATTGCCGGCTCCACCGCCTCGATCGACCCGATCTACAGCGCGTTCTACTACGAGGAAAAGAAGGACTTCCGGCGACCGGTGGCGGCGCCGGGCCTGTCGCTGGAAACCTGGCCGTACTACGAGAAGGGCGCCTACAAGGTCGACCAGTTCGCCAGCGTGCGCCAGAACGCGCGCCGCCAGCGCCATGTCGACCAGTCGATCAGCTTCAACCTGTACGTGCCCAGCACCATCCGCGCCAGCACGCTGCTGGAGCTGCATCTGAGTGCCTGGCGCGAAGGCCTGAAGACCACGTACTACGTGCGCTCCAACGACATCGACATCAGCGAATGCGAGTGGTGCTCCAGCTGACGACCCACGGTAGCGCCGGGCCACGCCCGGCGAGCGCATCGCGCGACCGTCATTCATTCCGCCGGGCATGGCCCGGCGCTACCCCCCTGCAGGTAAGACCATGGCAACCCCCCTCGACCGCATCAAGATCCTCGAACCGCGCCATCCCAACCGCAGCACCGGCATCATCAACGGCCGCACCAGCGGCATCCTCAACTGGAACGACATCCCGTACCCGTCGTTCTATCGGGCCTACAAGGAGCTGTCGACCAACTTCTGGATTCCCGACGAGGTCGACATGAAGCTGGATGCCCGCCAGTACGGCGAGCTCAACGCGCGCGAGAAGAACGCCTACGACTCGATCATCGGCCTGCTCGCCACGCTGGATTCACCGCAGACGCGCTTCATCTACAACGTGGCCGAGTACATCACCGACCCGGCCGCGCATGCCAATGCGGCGATCATCGGGCAGCAGGAAGTGATCCACAACGAGAGCTACAGTTACGTGCTGGCCTCGATCACCGACCTGCCGAACCAGAACCGCATCTTCGAGATCGCCCGTACCCACCCGACCATCATCAAGCGCAATGCGCCGATCATGGGCGCGTATGACGATTTCATGCGCGAGAAGACCGCCGAGACCCTGCTCAAGTCGTTGATCCAGTCCTCGATCCTGGAGGGCATCAATTTCTATTCCGGGTTCGCGTACTTCTACAACATGGTGCGGCAGAACCGCATGAACGGCACCGGCAAGATCATCAGCTTCATCAACCGCGACGAGCTGGCGCATACCAAGTTCATCAGCGAGCTGATCCGCGCCATCATCGGCGAGAACCCGGAGCTGCAGACCAATGAGCTGACCGCGTACGTGCACCAATCGTTCGAGCATGCCATCGAGCTGGAGACGCAATGGTCGTCGGAGGTGCTGGATGGCATCGACGGCATCGACGTGGACGAGATGGTGCGCTACGTGAAGTACCGCGCCAACAAGATGGCCGGCATGCTCGGCATCGAGCGCCTGTACAGCGACACCACCGACAACGTGATGCCGTGGATCAAGGCCTACGCCGACAACTTCACTGAAACCAAGACCGACTTCTTCGAGATGCGCAATGCAAGTTACAAGAAGACCAACGTCGACAACGGCTTCGACGACCTCTGATTCCGGCGCCGCGCTCAGCATCCTGGTGGTGGTCGCCTCGCTGAGCGGCAACACCCGCGAGCTCGGTCGGCAGATCGCCGAGCGCTGCCGCGCCGCCGGCCATGCGGTGCACTGGCAGGAGGCCGACGACGTGCGCCAGGCTCCGCCGCTGGCGGCCGATGAGGCCGACCTGGTGCTGCTGGGCTGCTGGACCGACAACGCCGGCCGCACGCCGGCGGAGATGAAGGCGTGGGTGGCCGGTATTGCCGAGCGCGGCGAGCGGCCACGCCAGCTGGCGGTGTTCGGCACCGGCGAAACGCAGTGGGGGCAGGAGTACTACTGCGGTGCCGTGCACCGGCTGATCCGCTATTTCCGCAGCGACTATCCGCCGCTGGAGATCGAACAGATGCCGCATGGCCAACGCCATGCCGGGGCCATCGAGGCCTGGACCGATGCGGTCCTGGCCCATTACTGGAGCAACACCGATGCAGATCATCGACGCCACCACGCCTGAGCAGTTCCAGCAGTTGTTGGCCGAACATCCGCGGGTGCTGGTGGATTTCCATAAGGAGCAGTGCCCGGGCTGCCGGATGCTGGAGATGTCGCTGCACCGGGTGGCCAACAGCGTGGCGGGGCAGGGCACGACCCTGCTGCGCGTGCAGCTGGAAGTGCTGGGCGAGGCGTTCTTCCGCGAGATGGGGTTGCGTCAGACGCCGACGCTGTCGTTGTTCCGCGACGGGGATGAGCGCACGCGCCTGGCCGGGTTCCAGTCGCCGCAGCAGATTGAAGCCGCGATCGCGTTGCATTTGTAGCGCGGGCATCCACCGGGGTCGGATCCCTCGCCGTAGGCGAGGGCTCTGACCCTGCAACGGCGCACGACGTGGAATTTACTGTAGAGCCGAGCCATGCTCGGCTGCTTTTCGCGCGGTGCGTGATGAAACGCATCCACCCGTGGCTTGGATCTACTGGGGTCGGATCCCTCGCCGTAGGCGAGGGCTCTACCCCCGTGTTCCGGATTACGCGCCGGCGTCGGTATCGTAGGCATCCCTGCAGTCCAGTGCTGCCCAATAGGGCTGCCCCGCACCGCAGGAGAGAAGCTTCCCTATGAGCTCGGTGAAGCTACCGGCGATGATGGGACAGCTGCCAGCCACTCCGTGGATCTCGTGGTTGCTGTCGTAGCAACACCCTCGCTGGTGCAAGGAGAGATCGATGGAAATGTAGTCTCCATTATCGCTCCTTGCGACGACATGCCACGTTGCGGACAGGTCATCCTCGCACCGCTCACCGGCGATGACTTCATTGGCTTGACGAATATCTTCGGGCGGCAACAGATTGTACGAAATGACCTCTGGGTCATTTGCGTACAGAAGGGCGCCGCCGCACTCGCGATAGAAGTGCTGCATATCTGCCGGGTACGCCAGCGGCCCCTCAAGTACGGGAAGTGCTACGGCAGGTGATCTGATCGCATGGCTGGAGCTGGATCGGATCATGCCGATCAGTTCTTCAATGCAGTTCACACGGTTGCCCTTGCCAAGTGTTTGTCCTGGGGTGTTGCACAGGAGGCAAGTTAACCGGGATGGGTCTTCCGCTGTAGGCTGAAGGCGACACCAGCTCTGCTGTTGCTCGAGATTTCCATGGGACAACAAGGGCATCCACGCATGGCGTGGATCTACTGGAGCCGAGCCCATGCCCGGTTGCCTTTCGATCGACGGGGTCAGAGCCCTTGCCTCCGGCAAGGGATCCGACCCCGCCATGTAGTCTCATCCGCCGCTGAAGGTATCTACCAGCAGCTTCACGTTCAGCGCCACGATCACCACGGCGATCACCCAGGCGATGCTGCCCAGCCAGCGCGGTGCGACCAAGGCTCCCATGGTCACTTTGTCGGTCACGATCCGCACCAGCGGGATGATCGCGAACGGCAGCTGCATCGACAGCACCACCTGGCTCAGCACCAGCAGCTTCACCGCACCCTGGTCGCCGAACAGCATGATCACCACCACCACCGGAATGATCGCCAGTGCGCGCGTGATCAGTCGACGCAGCCACGGCGGCAGTCGCAGATGCAGGAAGCCCTCCATCACGATCTGGCCGGCCAGCGTGGCGGTCACCGTCGAATTCAGGCCTGAGGCCAGCAGGGCAACCGCAAACAACGTCGCCGCCGCGCCTACGCCCAGCATCGGCGCCAGCAGCTGGTGCGCCTGCTCGATGTCTTCCACATCAAAGCGGCCATTGGCATGGAACACCGCCGCCGCCAGGATCAGGATGCTGGCGTTGATGAACAATGCCAGGGTCAGCGCGAGGGTACTGTCGGTCACTGCCCAGCGCAGGGCGCTGCGACGGCCCTCGTCGGTGCGCGGATACGCGCGGGTCTGCACGATGGACGAATGCAGGTAAAGGTTATGCGGCATCACCGTGGCGCCGATGATGCCGATGGCGATGTACAGCGCGTGCGGATCAGTTACCACCTGGGTGCGCGGAATGAAGCCGCCCAGCACGTCCATCACCGGCGGTGCAGCCATCGCGATCTGCACTGCGAAGCAGGCGAAGATCACCATCAGCAGCGCGATCACGAACGCTTCCAGCGCACGGAAGCCGCGGTTCATCAGCAGCAGTACCAGCAGCGTGTCCAGTGCGGTGATCACCGCGCCCCACAGCAGCGGCAGGTCGAACAGCAGTTTCAGTGCGATCGCGGTGCCGATCACCTCGGCCAGGTCGCAGGCGATGATCGCCGCCTCGCACAGCGCCCACAGCGCCAGGTTCACCGGTTTTGGGTACCGCGCGCGGCAGGCCTGCGCCAGGTCCATGCCGGTGGCGATACCCAGCCGCGCCGACAGCGCCTGCAGGATGACCGCCATCAGGTTGGAAATGAGGATGACTGACAGCAGCAGGTAGCCGAAGCGCGAACCGCCTGCGAGGTCGGTGGCCCAGTTGCCCGGGTCCATGTAGCCGACCGAGATCATGTAGCCCGGGCCGAGGAAGGCCAGCAGGCGGAACCACCAGTGACCCTTGTCGGGCACCGCCACCGAGGCGTTGAGCGCGCCCAGGCTGGCCGGAGTGGAGGCCGAAGGGTCGCGGGGTGCCAGGGTGTTCATGGGTCCAAATATAGCCCCTGCTATAGTCATTAGCAATGTGAAACAATCGTCTTTATCGCGTTACTGGTCCAGAATTCAGGTTCAACACCGGATCACCCGGAAGAACAGGCGCAGGCGTGGGCAAGACCGACGATTCGACATCGCTGAAAAGCACCCCCTTGATCGAGGCTGAGCGCCAGGTCGAGAGCTTCCGGCAAGTGCGCGAGGCGCACCGGATGGAGCTGGTGGAGGACTATGTCGAGCTGATTTCGGATCTGCTGGCCGACGGCGGCGAAGCCCGCCAGGTCGATATCGCCACGCGCCTGGGCGTGGCCCAGCCCACCGTGGCGAAGATGCTGCGGCGCCTGGCACGCGATGGCTGGGTGGTGCAGCGGCCGTACCGCGGCGTGTTCCTGACCCCGGAAGGCGAGGCGCTGGCCCATGCCAGCCGCCAGCGTCATCAGACCGTGGAGCGTTTCCTGCTGGCGCTGGGCGTGGACCCGGATACCGCGCGGCGCGATGCCGAGGGCATCGAGCACCACGTGAGCGAACAGACGCTGGCGTTGTTCGAGGCGTTCGTGCGCAAGGCCGAGGGCGAGGCGCCGTAACGGTAGCGCCGGGCCATGCCCGGCGGGCGCGTCGCCGTGTTCATGCCTTTCGCCGGGCATGGCCCGGCGCTACCGTGGTTGGATGGTGCCGTTGGGGCAGCGTGCCTGTTCCTGCGCGCAGGCCCGTTTCGTCCATTCCTTCAACACCGGTTGCAGGCCTTCATAGCGCCGGCCTTGCCAGCCATTGGCCAGCACCTTGCCGTCGGCATCGATCAGCACCAGGTTGGGTGGTGCCAATCCGGCCAATGCCTGTAGCGTGGGCATGCGCGCGGCGCGGCGTGGGTCCAGTACCGGCCACGGCATGTCCTGCGCGTGCATGTAGCGGCGCAGCGCGCTCTCGCTTTCATCCAGGCTGACGTACACCACTTCGGTATCGGCGCCGGCCTCGCGCAACGCGTCGCGTACGCTGCGCAGTGTGGGTACGAAGGCGTGGCACGGTGCACACCAGTCGGCGCCGAAGTACAGCGCCACCAGTTTCGGCGGCGGCGTCCACTGCATCGGCCGCAGCGAACGCTGTTCCGGCCGCATCAGCGAGGCCGAGACCTGCGCGTGCAGGTCCGCGGCCATCGCTGGTGCGGCCAGCAGCACGGCACAGGCCAGCAACAACGCTCGCTGCAGCTCAGAACGCATAGCGCAGGTTGACGTACCACGAACGCGCGAAGCGCGGCCCGTAGACATAGTCGCTGTCACGCAGCGCGCCCACCTCCAGATCCTTCTGACGCTGATCGAATACATTCTTGACGCCTGCGGCCACCGACACTTCCTGCTGCGCCTGCGCGCCCAGATGCCGGTGCCAGCGCGCACCAAGATCGGTGACCAGGAACGAGCGCGTACGGTGCAGCTCGCCCAGCCGGTTGTTCAGCACCGACATCGGGCCGGTATGGCGCAGCGCGACGAAGGTTTCCCACGGCTCGGCGGGCATCCAGCTGAGCTGGGCCAGGCCGGTCCAGCGCGGGGTCTTCAGGTAGTCGCGGCTTTCGATGATGGTATCGCCGCCATCGCCGCTGTCGTCGAAGATGCGCTGCGGTTCGCGGAAGCGCGAGCGGTACCACGAGGCACCCGCGGTCAGGCGCCATTGCGGCGACGGTTGCCAGCCCAGGTTGGTTTCCGCGCCCAGCACGTTGGAGCCGGAAGCGTTGTAGCGCAGCTGGCTCAGTTGTCCGTCACCGCCGCGCTGGATCTCGCCCAGCGCGAAGGTATCGCGGATGCGTGCATAGGAGGCGGTGGCATCCCAGCTCCACACCGGATTGGCCGGGTCCGACCGCCAGTCGAAGCCGAACAGGGTGGTCAACGCGCGCTCTTCCTTCAGGCCATCGGTGTTGCGCACGCGCACCTGTTCGCCGCCGAGGGTATCGACGTGCACGTCCTCCACGAAGATCTCCGGTGCACGAAAGCCGGTGGCGATGCCGGCGCGCCATTTCAGGTTGGGCGTAGCCTGCCAGGCCAGCGCGATGCGCGGGGAGAACACCGCGCTGTCCAGCTCCGAGCTCTTGTCCACGCGTGCACCCAGCACCAGGTCGACGTTGTCGCGCAGGCTCCACTCGTCCTGGATGAAGGCGCCCAGGTTGTGGAAGGTGGCGTCTTCCAGCACCGCCAGTCGCTGGCCGTCACCGGTGCGGTTGTCGTCGCGCAGCGCCTCGTGCTTGTACTGCACACCGAAGGCCAGCGCGTGCGCGCCCAGCCGCCAGTTCAACTGGCTGTCGATGTAGTGCAGCGGGTTGTGGGTACGGCCGTACTGCCGCCACGAACGCGAGGCCGCGCTGCCGGCCACGTTCGGGTCCAGCTGCGAGGGGTCATAGCCGGGCGCTGACGGATCGGTGACCACGTCACCAAGACCGCCATAGAAACTGTCGCGATCGATGTCGGCGAAGGCGTAGGCCAGGCGAAAATCGACGTCGGCGTTGATTTCCTGGTCCCACGACACGCTGCCGCGGCGGTATTTCGTATCCAGCGATTCGGCGATGTTGGCCAGATACTCGGGCTGGTCCAGGCGATTGCCGCCGCGGCGGGTTTCATCGGTCACCTGCAGGTCCAGGCGCAGCCGTGTGCCCGGCGTGGGCGCGTACCAGGCCTGCAGCCCGCCGACCTTGAGGTTCTTGCGGGTGATCTCGGTGTAGCCGTCACCGTTGTAGTCGATGCCGCTGTTCCAGTTGCGCTGGGCAATTACCGACAGGCCGGCGTCTGCTTCCTTGGCAACCAGGTCCAGCCGCACGTCGGCGTTCTTCTGCGGCGTGCCTTTCAATACATCCACGCCGGCTTGCACATGGCCACCGCTGCGCGCCGGCAGCGGCGGAATCAGGTTGATCACACCGGCAACCGCACCCGGGCCGTAAAGCGCCGAGCCACCACCCTTGACCACTTCGATGCGGTCGACGAACCCGGCCGGGATCTGTTCCAGGCCATACACGCTGCCCAGCGTGGACAGCAGCGGGATGCCATCGAACAGCAGCTGGTTGTAGGCACCGGGCAGGCCCAGCAGCTGCACTTCGCTGGTGTTGCAGTTCTGGCAGTTGCTTTCCACGCGCAGGCCGTTGATCAGCTCGGCGGCACGGGAGAAGTCGGTGGCCGCGCGCAGCGCGATGTCTTCTTTGCGCAGCACTTCGGTGCGGATCGGGACATCCGACAGCAGGCGTTCGCTGCGGGTGGCAGTGCTGACCTTCACCTGCACGCGGTCCAGCTCGGTCGGCTTCGGTGTGGCGGCCAATGCGGGCAGCGGCAGGGTCAGGGCAATGGCGGCGGCCAGGGGCAGCCGACGGAAGAGGGGTGTGGCAACGGGCATGAGGGCGTCGTCCTTGTGGGAAGAAAGGCGGCGAGGGCGACCTGGCTGGCGCATATGAAAGCAGTGGCTCATCAATATAGCAAGTGCTATATAACGAAGCCGCAGCAATTCCGAGTGGAGTGCTGGCCGAGTCAGATCATGCGATTGTTATAACATCACATGTGATGGCCACAACCCTGCCGGTGGTCATATGCGAAGGATGGAGCTGCCATGTGGGGCAGGGAGACGGGGGGCAGAGCCCTTTCCTTTGGAAAGGGATCCGCCCCAGGGAGCGGATCGTCAGCCGCGGCGGAAGGCGGCGGGAGTGCGGGCGCCGACAATGATCATGCGGATCATCGTGGAGATCTGTTCGACCAGCTCCGGGTCCTTCTCCGGCGGTAGGTCCATGGCGGTGGCGCCCATTGCGAATACCAGCCGGGTGATGGCGGTGGCTACCAGTTCCGGTTTGTACAGCTTGGCTCCATCCAATGCTGCCAGGCGCACAAGGTCGTGCTGCAGCTCTTCCTCGAAGTAGTGCAGCTCGCGTTCGACCGCGTGCTTGAAGTCGTCCGAGCCGACCGCGCCTTCACGCAGCAGCACGTGCAGCAGCTTGTCGTCGGCGCGCAGCTGTTCCATGAAGGTCTCCACGGAAACGCGCACCACGCTGGTGGCGGTGGAGGTGGCGCGCTGGCGGGCCTCGCCGATGATGGTGCGCAGCGAGCGCCCGGCTGCATCGATCAGCGCCACGGCCAGTTCGTCCATGTCGCGGAACTGCCGGTAGAAACTGTTCGGCGCGATGCCGGCCTCACGTGCCACTTCGCGCAGGCTGAGCGTGGACAGGCTGCGGTGCGGCCCGATCAGTTTCAGGGCGGCGGCCAGCAGATCTTCGCGGCTCACCGTACGGCGGGCCGGGCTGTTGGCGTCTTCGGGCGTCGACAAGGCGGTGGCGGCGGCCATGGGGGTTCCGGTGGGGCGAGGCTGAATCATACCCAATCCGGTTCAATATACACATGTATACACAGGTGTATGTGCGCCCGTATAGTTCGCTCATGAGCGCTGTCGTCCGTCCGTCCCTGTTCTCTCCGTACCGCTGGGTCTCGCCGTCGCTGTTCGATTTCTGGGCGGGCCAGCTCAATCCCCTGTGGACCCTGCGCGAGCCGGTGGCCCGCCTGGTCCGGCGTGAGCCGGCCGGCGAGGGCGCCGCTACCCTGGTCCTGCGCTGTAACCGGCACTGGTCCGGCATGCGCGCCGGCCAGCACGTCACCCTCGGCGTGGAGATTGAGGGACGTCTGTGGCAGCGCAGCTACAGCCCGACTGCACTGGGCCCGCGCGAGCTGGCGATCACCGTCAAGGCAGTCGAGGGCGGCCGGGTCAGCCAGCATCTGGTCAACCATGCGCAGCCGGGCGAGCTGTTCCGCCTTGATGCCGCCTTCGGCGAGTTCCATATGCCTGCCGCCGCGCCGGTGCTGCTGCTGGCTGCCGGCAGTGGCATCACGCCGATGCGCAGCCTGTTGCGCGACGCGTGCAAGCGCCCGCTGGCAGCACCGGTGGACCTGTTCTATTGGGAGCGCACCGCCGCCCATCTGCAGTTCCGTGATGAACTGCAGGCGCTGGCAGCCACGCATCCGAACCTGCGCGTGCATCTGCTGACCACCCGCGAGGGTGAGGTGCCGGCCGCGCGTATCGATACCCATGACCTGCAGGTGGCTGGCGATGACACGCCGCTGGTGCAGCGCCATGTGCTGGCCTGCGGCCCGGACGCCTTCGTTGCCGCTGCGCGTGAGCGCCTGGCGCAGCAGGTGGCTGGCTTCCAGGCCGAAGCCTTTACCCCGCCGGCGCCGCTGCGCGATGCCAGCAGCGAAGGCGAAGTGTCGCTGACGCTTGCGCGCAGTGGCCGCCAGCTGAGCGTACCGCGTGGCCGCTCGCTGCTGGAAAGCCTCGAAGCGCATGGCATCAAGCCCAAGCATGGTTGCCGCATGGGCATCTGCAACAGCTGCAGCTGTGACCGCGTCAGTGGCGCCACCCGTCACCTGCGCACCGGCGACCTGCAGTCCGAATCGGCACAGCCGGTGCGGATCTGCGTGAGCGCACCGACCACCGACCTGACCCTGGATCTCTGAGGACCCGTTGCCATGACCCGCGCTACCGACCGTGCTCTGAGCACCACCGAGATGCATGCCTTCGGCCAGGAACTCGATGCGATCCGCGACCGCGTGATCGGCAGCCTTGGCGCTTCCGATACCCGCTACATCCGCCGCGTGGCTGCCGCCGTGCGCTGGTTTGGCGTGGGCGGCCGTGGCCTGTTGTTCCTGGCGGCGTTCTCGCCGCTGTTCTGGATGCCGCTGCTGTGGCCGGCCGCGATCGTCGGCACGCTGCTGCTGGCGCTGTCCAAGATCCTGGAGAACATGGAGCTGGGCCACAACGTCATGCACGGCCAGTTCGACTGGACCGGCGACCCCAAGCTCAACGGCAACACCTACGAGTGGGACATCGTTGCCACCGCCGACAACTGGCGCAAGACGCATAATTTCCGCCACCACACCTACACCAACGTGCGTGGCATGGACGATGACATCGGCTACGGCCTGCTGCGCATCTTCCCGGAACAGCGCTGGAAGCCGTTCTACCTGCTGCAGCCGATCATCGCGCCGATCTTCGCGCTGCTGTTCCAGTGGGGCGTGGCCGCGCAGGACCTGCGCCTGGGCCGTTGGCTGAAGGGTCGTATCAGCGGCCGTGCGATGTGGATGCAGACCCGCCCGGTGGCACGAAAAATGGCCCGCCAGGTGCTGAAAGACTACGTGTTCTTCCCGCTGCTGGCCGGCCCGTTCTTCCTCACCGTGATGCTGGGCAACATGGTGGCCAACGGCCTGCGCAACATCTGGACCTACGTGATCATCTTCTGCGGCCACTTCACCGCCGAATCGGAAACCTTCCCGAAAGAGTGCCTGCGCAATGAGTCGCGCGGCCACTGGTACCTGCGTCAGCTGCGCGGTTCGTCCAACATCAGCGGTGGTTTCGTGATCAATGTGCTGTCGGGCAACCTCAGCCACCAGATCGAGCACCACTTCTACCCGGACCTGCCGGCCAACCGTTACGCGGCCATCGCCAAGGAAGTGAAGGACATCTGCCGCCGCTACGGCCAGCACTACAACAACGGTTCGCTGCCGCGCCAGTTCGGCCAGGTGGTCTGGCGCATCCTGCGCCACGCGTTCCCGAGCAAGCCGCGCCGCCTGCCGATGTCGGACATCATGTCCGCACCGGCATCGGCCAACGCGGGCTGATCGACTCAGCCCGCCTTCGCCAGGGCCGCCTGTTCGCGGTCCAGGCGTCGCAGGAACACCTGCATTTCCTTGCGTGCCTGCTGGTCGCCCTTGCTGCCGGCCACGCTCAATCCGCGTTGCCAGGCCTCACGCGCCGCCTGCGGCTGACCACCGGCCAGCCAGGCCTTGCCGAGCAGCTTCCAGGCGGCCGAGTACTGCGGATCAAGCACCACGCAACGGCCCAGATGGGTCGCTGCGCGCACCGGATTGCCGGCATCCAGCCAGCCCTTGCCCAGGCCGAAGCGCAGCAGCGCGCCGTCCTTGCCGCTGGCCAGCATGCATTCCAGAGCCTCGATGTTCATCAGCGCACCTCCACCAGCAGTTCGGCCGGGCCGGGCTGGAAGCGGCCGCGATGGAACAGCAGCGGCGGGCCGCCGTTCTCGTGCACTTCGATGATGCGGCCGGCCAGCAGCAGGTGATCGCCCACCGGCCACTGCGCGTGACGGGTGCAGGTGAGGTGGGCCACCGCACCGGCGATGCGAGGCGGGGCGTCTTCGTCGCCATCCAGCAATGCCAGGCCGTCGAAGCGGTCGCGTACCTGCGGATCGGCAAAGCGCCGGGCCAGAGCTTCCTGGTCGGCCGCCAGCACGCTGATCGCAAAGCGCGTGGCGCGCTGGAAGGTGGACAGGCTCTGCGCGTGCAACGCCAGGTTCCACAGCACCAGCGGCGGCTGCAATGACACCGGCACGAACGAATTGATGGTCAGGCCGATGGGCTTGCCCTGCGCATCGCGCGCGCAGACGATGGCCACGCCGGTAGGAAAGTGGCCAAGCAGCCGCCGCAGAGCACGCGGCGGCATCTCGACCGACGGCACCGGGGCCGGGGCGGGGAAGACCCCCGCCCACGGCCCGGCGTACGGCAGTGTCTCGCCGCTCATGAGGCCCTGGCCTGGCGGTAGCGCCGGCCGACCTCGGCCCAGTTGATGATGTTGAAGAACGCACCGATGTAGTCCGGGCGACGGTTCTGGTAGTGCAGGTAGTAGGCGTGTTCCCAGACGTCCAGTGCAAGGATCGGGGTGTTGCCGGACAGGCCCACGGTTGCACCCATCAGCGGGCTGTCCTGGTTGGCGCTGCTTTCCACCTGCAGGCGGCCATCGCGATCGCTGGTGAGCCAGGCCCAGCCGCTGCCGAAACGGGTCTGCGCCGCCTTGGTGAAGGCGTCCTTGAAGGCATCGAAGCCGCCAAGATCGCGGTCGATGGCGGCGGCCAGCTCATCATCGGGTGCACCACCGTTGGTGCTGAGTACGGTCCAGAACAGGCTGTGGTTGGCGTGGCCGCCGCCGTTGTTGCGGACCGCGCCGCGCTGCGCCTCGGGTACCGCATCGAGGCTGGCAATCAGTGCCTCGACCGGCTGCTCGGCGATGCCGGCCTGCTCGATGGCGGCATTGAGGTTGTTGACGTAGGTCTGGTGGTGCTTGCTGTGGTGGATCTCCATCGTGCGCGCATCGAAATGCGGCTCGAGGGCGTCGTAGGCATAGGGAAGCGGGGGAAGCGAGTACGACATCTAAGCAATCTCCGTGGGGAAGGCCAGAGAGCTGGCCGTGGGGAGACTGTTATCGCACCTCAACATTGGTTGAGGTCAAGGGGCGGGGGTGAAATGCGTGCGCTGACGGCGCCTTGATTCATTCCGTGTTGCAGGTGCGGAGACGGAGTCAAAGGCAAGAGGAAGAGCGGTTTCAGTAGTGCCAGCCCATGGCTGGCAGCATTCATGCAATGCGAGCTGCCAGCCATGGGCTGGCACTACTGAGCCCGCTTTCCCACACGGATCAACAAAAGCGCCGGCAGGCGAAAAAAGCGCCGGCAGGCGAACCCGCCGCCAGCGCGTTCATCAACTCAACTCAGCCAATCCTTGCAGGCGCCATCCACCTGGTCACCGCACGCCTGCTGCATCCGCTGCTGCAACCGCGCCAGCGTCTCCGCACCCTGGTGCTTGCCGCTCCACGTCTTCAACTGCCCCGCCAGGCGCTCGAAGCGCTGGCGGGTGCGCTGGTGGTAACCCGACGGCTGCGCTTCCAGTTCGGCGATCAGCGAGGCGGTGGCCTGTTCGATGCGTGGTGCGTCGTCCGGCGCCAGCTTCAGCAGGCCCTCTACGTACAGCACGCCCCACTGCACGCGGGTGGCCGGGCCCTGGGCACCGTCGTAGGCACGCTTCAACCACTCCAGCGCACCGGCGGTGTCGCCGCGCTGCTCGGCCAGTTCGGCCAGTTCGGGCATGTAGTAGTACGGCTGTTCGCTGCGCTTCAGCTCGGCCAGCAAGAGTGCCTCGGCACCTGCGTCGTCGCCAACCTCGCGCAGGGCATAGACCGCGCTGCTGATCGTGGCCTGACGCGCATGCGCATCGGTGGCGGCGGCATCGGCAGCGGCCACGCGCTGCTTGACCCGATCAACCAGCGCGGCGGGCAATCCACCCTTCGGCTGCTGCTGGCGGGCCAGCGATACTTCGGTCAGCGCACGCGACAATGCGTCGTCGGCGCGATCACCGCGCTCGGCGTCTGCGCGCTCCAGTGCGACCAGCAGCTGCTGTCCCAGCGTGTTGCTGGTGGCCGGCCCGGCACTGGCCTGCTTGACCAGCTGCACGCCTGCATAGCCCAGCAACTCACGGTTGCGGCGCACTTCCGCCGGTTGCGCCAGCACTGCCTGCAGCAGCTCGCATACTTCGGTGGGCGAGGCATCGGGCTTCTCGGCTGTTGCCAAGGCAAGCAGAGCGAAGCGGCGCTGCAGGGCGGCATCCGGTGCCGCCTTGGACAACTGGCGCAGTACGTCCTGGCTCTTGCGCTCGCCGGCGAGGCGGTTGGCGTCCACTTCCCAGCCGTAGTCGCCCAGTACCTGCCAGTCTTCGGTGGCCAGTCGGTCCGGCGTTGCCAACGCGGTGGCCAAGGTGGCGGCAACAGCACTGCGGCGGCCTGCGGCAATGGTCAGCGCCCGGGTCAGTTCGGCGGCGTCGTTGCCGCCGGCCACGCGGGTGATTTCGTTGCGCTGTGGGTCCAGCACGATCAGGGTCGGATAGCCGCGTACGCCGAAGCGCTCACCCCAGGCCTGCGCACCTTCCTCGTCGCCATCCAGATAGACGGGAACGAATTTGCTGGTCAGCGCGATGAAGGCCGGGTCCTTGAACAGGCCCGCCTTGAGCTGGTTGCACGGCGGGCACCAGACGGCGCCCCAGTACAGCAGCACCGGCTTGCCGCTGTCGGCGGCTTCGGCAAAGGCATCGTCCACATCGCCCTGGCGCCAAGCGATGGCGGACGCCGGCGCGGGTGCCTCGGCGGAGTTGGCGGTGGAAACCGGGGCCGGGGTGCAGGCGCTCAGCGCCGAAGCCAGCAGCAACACGGAAAGCGCGACGCGCATCGGCAGCATCTCGAAGGGCAGGGTGACAGGCCATTGTAGGAACGGCCGGGGAGCCTGCTGATTCAGTTTACTTATGACGGGCGTGCTGCAGGGCATGACGCCCGCCGGGCATTGCCCCGCGAATGCCTTCAGGCCGCTGCCCGCACCATCTGCTGATACACCAACCCATTGAACTCGCCGACGTCACCGTCCAGCGCAAAGCCATAGCGCAGGTAGGTCGGTACTGCATTGAGCGAGGCGCGCACGGTCATGACCGGCTCGCGCACCTGTGGAAGCACCGCCTCGAACAAAGCATGGCCGATGCCCTGGCCCTGGCAGGCGGGATCGACGAACAGCATCGCAAGGTGCCGGCCCTCCTTCAGTTCGATCACGCCGACGACACGGCCGTCCTGCTCGGCCACCAGGATGTGGTTGTCGCCCTGCAGGCGCGCGCCGAACGCTTCGGCAGCGGCGACACTGCCGAAGGTGGCGATGCCGGCCGCGCTGAGCGAAGGCGCGACCGCCGCAGTGAACGCAGCCAGGCACACCGCGCTGATCGCGGGCAGGTCATCGGCGTGGGCAGGGCGGATCCTCGGCATGCAGTGTTCTTCCGGTGGTGGGCGGCGCGTCATCGTTGCTGCAGGCCTGCACGCTAAGCTGGCGGCATGAGTGATTTCAATCCTGCATACGCTGCCTTGTTTCCGCAACAGGGTTTGAGCCTGGGCCTGATGACGCCGGTGGCGTCGCATGGGTTGGCCGATCCGCGTGAGGCGCGACGCATCGCGCGACTGGCCGATGACCTGGGCTTTGCCGCGTTGTGGACGCGCGACGTCCCGTTGATGGTGCCGCAGGGTCCGGACGCGACAGCGAGCGCGCTGGATGACCCGTTTCTGTGGCTGGGCATGCTGGCCGCTGCGACCGAGCGCATCGTGGTCGGCAGCGCAGCCATCGTGCTGCCATTGCGCCAGCCGCTGCAGGTGGCGAAGTCGGCCTTGAGCCTGGACCGGATCAGCGGCGGACGCTTCGTGCTGGGACTGGGTTCGGGTGACCGTCCGGAAGAGTTCGCCGCATTTGGCGAGGATCTGGAGGGCAGGGCGGCGACGTTCCGTGAACGCTGGACGTTGTTGCGCGCGGCGCTGTCGCCAGAGGCCGATGAGCGGACCGCCGTACTGCAGGCGACGGGTGGCTTCGACGTGCTGCCGGCGCCGGCAGCGCACATTCCGATGCTGGTGGTGGGTACCGCGCGGCAGAGCCTGCAGTGGATCGCGCGCGAGGCCGAAGGCTGGGCCACCTATCACCGCGAGGAGGCCGCGCAGGAAGGACGCATCGGCCTGTGGCAGCAGGCGCTGGTGCAGCGCGGTGGACCAGGCAAGCCGTTCGTGCAGTCGATGCTGCTGGATCTGCAGGCGGATCCGCAAGCGCCAGCCGCGCCGCTGCCGCTGGGTCTGAAGGTCGGCCGCGATGGCCTGCGTGACTATCTGCTGCGCGTGCATGCGCAGGGCGTGGCGCATGTGATGTTCAATCTGGTCGACAACGGGCGACCGATGGACGCGGTGCTGCGCGAGATTGGTGAGCAGGTTCTGCCGCATATGCTCCGGTAGGTGTCCACCTTGGTGGACACGCCCTATCGTCGCCGCCGCTGCGCTCGCCGGGCATGGCCCGGCGCTACCCGCCGGTGTCCGGAACGTTCGCATCTGCGTATCATTCGCATTTGATACCCCGATGCCGGAGCCCCGCGTGACCCAACGTTCCCCCATGCACCCGACCGGACGCCTGTTCGCCGCGGTCGCTTTCATCGAGGCTGTGACCTGGGCCGGCCTGCTCATCGGCATGTGGATGAAGTACGGCCCGATGGCCAACGTCGCGCTGGTGAAGCTGTTCGGGCCGCTGCACGGCGTGGCCTTCCTGGTCTATGTGGCAGTCACCCTGTTTGCGGCAGTGCGCCTGCGCTGGCCGTGGTGGGCCAGTGCCCTGGCGCTGCTGGCGGCGATCCCGCCGCTGGTGACGCTGCCGCTGGAATGGTGGTTCAAGCGCCGTGGTCTGTTGGGCCTGCGTGCAATGCGCTGAACCTACTGTTGCATGCCCATTCAAGAGAATGGGTATCAAATGCAAATACGAGCCGTTATCATTTGAGGGTGGCGTTCGGTCCTGAGCAGGACGGATGCCGGGCGGGGCGTGTAGATGCGCCCGTCCAATCCTTTCCTGTTACGGCTGGTGTTCCATGCACGCACGTCCCGTCGTTCCCGGCTTGCCGGCGTTGGTGTTGGCTGCCCTGATCGGCACCATGGCGATGATGTCCTTCGTCGCTGTGATCGGCCCAGTGGTCCGCATGCTCGGCTTGTCCGAGTGGCATGCCGGCCTGTCAGTCACCGCTGCAGGCGTGTTGTGGATGCTGGCCGCGCGCCCCTGGGGCCAGCTCAGCGACCGCATCGGCCGCAAGCGCGTACTGATGCTGGCGATGAGTGCCTACACCGTGGTCTACATCGCGCTGGCAGTGTTCATCGACGTTGCCCTGCAGGCGGTGCCACCCGTTCTGGTGTCGGTGCTGGTGCTGGTCGGTGCGCGTGGCCTGATCGGCCTGTTCTACGCGGCGGTACCTCCTACCGCTGCTGCGCTGATCGCCGACAAGGCACCGACCGGACAGCGTGCGAAATTCCTCGCCCGCCTGGGCAGCGCCAACGCGCTGGGCATGGTGCTCGGCCCGGCCGCCGCAGGCTGGCTGGCCTACACGAACCTATCGCTGGCGCTGTACGTGGCCGCGCTGCTGCCGCTGCTGGCGCTGGCATTGCTGGCATGGCGGCTGCCGGCTACACCGCCCGTGGAGGGCGCGTCTGCACAGCGCCGGGCGCCGATGAGTCGCCTCGACACGCGCCTGCGCCTGCCGCAGCTGGCTGCGTTCATCGCCATGGTTTCGGTGACCATCGCGCAGGTCACGGTCGGTTTCTTCGCGATTGACCGCCTGGGCCTGGATGCGGCGGCCGGTGCACGCATGGCCGGCATCGCACTCACCGCGGTCGGCGTCGGCCTGATCCTGGCGCAGGCGCTGGTGATGAAGCTGGAGGTACACCCACGCCGCTGGATCGTCCTCGGCGCCCTCATTTCCGGCATCGGCTTTGCTTCGGTGGCGGGCGTGCAGCAGGCCTGGCAGTTGCCGGCGGCGTATGCGCTGGCCGCGTTCGGCATGGGCTTCGTATTTCCCTCCTTCCAGGCGCTGGCCGCCGATGCGGTGGAGGCGCACGAGCAGGGCGCCGCGGCCGGCACGGTGGCGGCCGCGCAGGGGCTGGGCATGGTGGCCGGGCCGATGCTCGGCACGCTGTTGTATCGCGGCGGGCCCAGCCTGCCTTACCTGCTGGTGGGCGCGCTGCTGCTGTTGCTGTGCGCGCTGGCCGCAGCGCATCAGATGAAGGAGACCCCATGAACGATTCCCTAATGCAGGGCACGTGGCCGGAGACTGCATCAGCAGCGCTGGAGAGCACCGACGACGCGTCGCTGTTCCTGCTGCAGCATGCGGGCCAGCATGTGCACGCACGCGGTTGCCGCGCCGCGCTGCCGTCCGGTGCACTGGCGACATTGGCAGAACGCGTCTCGGAATTTTTTGCCCAGCAGCGTGGCGGCCCGGGCCTTCTGGTTGGCGCGGTGCCGTTCGAACCGCGTGCGGACGATGCGTTGTACCAGCCCGAGCGCCTGCTGCCGGCGCTGGCACTGCAGCCGCAGGCCGCACCGCCGATGGACGGCGCCCTGCGGGCCGAGCCTGCGCCGCAGGACTATGCGTCAGCGGTTGCCGCGGCGGTGCAGGCCCTGCGTGCGCCCGAGCAGAACCTGCACAAGGTGGTGCTGGCGCGCAGCCTGCTGGCGCGCACCCGCCAGGCGCTGTCTCCGGATGTGCTGCTGGCACGCCTGGGCGCGGATCCGTCGGTGGCGACCTACGCGGTGCCGTTGCCGGTGGAGCTGGGCCAGGCCCCGGCCTGGCTGGTGGGGGCAACGCCGGAACTGCTGCTGCGCAAGCGCGGCGCCGGACTGTTGTCACATCCGCTGGCGGGCTCCGCGCGGCGCAGCGCCGATGCCGCCGAGGACGAGCGTGCCGCGCAGGCGCTGCTGGCCTCGACCAAGGACCACGACGAGCACCGCCATGTGGTCGAAGCCATCGTCGAGGGCCTTGCACCGTACTGCAGCCACATCGATGCACAGCCGCGCCCGGTGCTGCATGCCACCGCCAGCATGTGGCATCTGGGAACCCGCATCCACGCCACGCTGAAGGATCCGCAGACGTCTGCCGCCGAACTGCTGGCGCAGCTGCACCCCACGCCGGCGGTCTGCGGTACGCCGCGGTTGGCGGCGCTGCAGCGCATCCGCGAACTGGAGCCGGTGCCGCGCGGCTTCTATGCCGGCGCCGTGGGTTGGTTGGACGCACAGGGTGACGGTGACTGGTACGTGGCGATCCGCTGCGCGCGCCTGCAGGGCACGCAGCTGCGCCTGTACGCGGGCGCCGGCATCGTCGCCGAATCGCAACCCGAGGCCGAGGTGGCCGAAACCGCAGCGAAGTTCGCTGCCCTGTTGAACGCGCTGGGTGTCCATGACTCCGTGCCTACCATCGAGCCCGCAGCATGAACACCTCCGCTGATTCCTCCCGCCTGCCACTGCAGCAGGTGTGGCCCGACGCGCTGGTGGCGCGCTATCGCGAGGCTGGGCACTGGCGTGGCGAGACCTTTCCGGCGTTCCTGCGCGAACGTGCGGAACGCTATGCCGACGACATCGCGGTGGTCGCCGGTGATGTCCGCCTGAGCTATGCACAGCTGTGGCACGAGGCCGGGCGGATCGGTGCCGGCCTGCTGACGCTGGGCCTGCAACCCGGCGAACGGGTGCTGGTGCAGCTGGGCAACACCGCAGGCTTCATCAGCACGGTCTGTGGGCTGTTCCGCGCCGGGCTGGTGCCGGTGTACGCGTTGCCGGCGCATCGCATCACCGAGCTGGTGCACTTCGCCAACAAGGCCGAAGCCAGTGCCTACATCACCACCGAGCTGCACGATGGCTTCGATCATCGCGGGCTGGCGCGGGCGCTGCAGGCCGAAGTGCCGGCAGTTCGCCATGTGGTGATCGACGGCGATGCGGCGGAGTTCATCGCGCTGGACGCACTGCAGGGCGATCGCAGCCAGCTGCCGCCCGATCCGGACCCGCAGACGGTGGCGTTCCTGCAGATTTCCGGCGGCAGCACCGGGCTGTCCAAGCTGATCCCGCGCACGCACGACGACTACATCTATTCGTTCCGTGCCAGCAATGACCTCTGCGGCATCGACCGCGACAGCGTCTACCTGGTCGCGCTGCCGGCCGCACACAATTTCCCGATGAGCTCGCCCGGTTTCTTCGGCGCGCTGTATGCCGGTGCCCGCGTGGTGCTCAGCCCCGGCCCCGGGCCGGATGCGGCCTTCCCGCTGATCGCCCGTGAACAGGTGACCTGCTGCGGACTGGTGCCGCCGCTGGCGCTGCTGTGGGCACAGGCCGCGGCTACGAGCAAGCATGACCTGTCCAGCCTGCAGGTACTACAGGTAGGCGGCGCCAAACTGGTGCCGGAAGCCGCACGGCGGGTGATCGACGGTCTTGGCTGCACGCTGCAGCAGGTGTTCGGCATGGCCGAAGGCCTGGTCAACTACACGCGGCTGGATGATCCGGAGGAGCTGATCGTGGCCTGCCAGGGCCGGCCGATCAGTCCGGATGATGAAGTGCGCGTGGTTGATGACCATGACCAGCCGGTGGCCGAAGGCGAGGTGGGGCATCTGCTCACCCGTGGCCCGTACACCATCCGTGGCTACCACAACGATGCGGTGGCCAATGCGCGATCGTTCACCGACGACGGCTTCTATCGCACCGGCGACCGTGTGCAGCAGCTGCCCGGAGGCTACCTGGTGGTGCAGGGACGTGCGGGTGACCACATCAACCGCGCCGGCGAGAAGATCTCCGCCGAAGAGATTGAAGATCATCTGCTGGCCCACCCCGGCGTGTTCGACGCCGCCGTGGTCTCCATTCCCGATGAGTATCTGGGCGAGCGCAGCTGCGCCTTCGTGATTCCGCAGGGCGAACCGTTCAAGGCGCCGGCGCTGAAGTCCTGGATGCGCGGGCGCGGCCTGGCGGGGTTCAAGGTGCCGGACCAGATCGTGTTCGTCGACAGCTTCGATACCACTGCGGTCGGCAAGATCAGTCGCCGCGAACTGCGCGCGCAGCTGCGCGCGCGTCATCTGCTACAGACAGGAGGAACGCGCTGATGGCGCTGCCCCGTATCACCGATTATCCCTTGCCGACCGCCGCTGAACTCCCGCAGGCGCGCGGCCCGTGGCGCCCGCAGCGTGATCGCATTGCGCTGCTGGTGCACGACATGCAGCGTTACTTCCTGGCCGCATTCGACGCTGGCAACGCGCCGCTGCGGCCGGCCGTGGACAATATCGCACGCTTGTTGGCGCATTGCCGCGCGCACGGCATTCCGGTGTTCTACACCGCCCAGCATGGCGACCAGGATCGCCGTGACCGTGGCCTGCAGGCCGACCTGTGGGGACCGGGCATGCGCCGCAGCGCCGATCACGAACCGATCATCGAGGCGCTGGCACCCCAGCCGGGCGAGCACGTGCTGGTGAAGCACCGCTACAGCGCGTTCCAGCGCAGCAACCTGGAGACGCTGATGCGGGTACGTGGGCGCGACCAGCTGCTGGTGACCGGCGTGTACGCCCATATCGGCTGCACCGCGACCGTGGTCGAGGCCTTCCAGCGTGATATCGAGGCCTTCATCGCCGCCGATGCGGTGGCGGACTTCTCGCGCGCCGACCACGATCAGGCGCTGCACTGGATCGCGCGCACCTGTGGTGTGCCGATGACCACCGACCAGCTGCTGGAGGTGCTGTGATGGCAGCCACCGGTGAGGTGCTGGATCTGGAGCGGATGCGTGCCGATGTGGCGCGCGTGCTGGAGTGCACGCCGGCCGAGATCGGTGACGACGACAACCTGATCGACCTGGACCTGGATTCGATGCGCATGCTCGGCCTGGTCCTGGCCTGGGGCAACACCGGCCTGCCGCTGGAGTTCTCGCAGTTGGCCGAACACACCACGCTGCGCCAGTGGTGGAACGTGGTGCAGACGCTGCAGGCCGCGCAGAACGCATGAACGCCGTCGCGCTGGCCACGCCGGTGGCGCTGACCGAGGCTCAGGCCGGACTGTGGTTCGCACAGCGGCTGGCACCGGACAACCCGTCATTCAATACCGCGCACGCGGTGTGGATCGACGGCCCGCTGGACGTGGCCGCGTTCGTCGCAGCGGCAGACCAGGCTGCGGGCGAGGCCCAGGCCTTTGCACTGCGCTTTGCCGAAGGGGCCGATGGCCAGCCGCTGCAGTGGCATGATTCGGCACACGTGCCCCTGCTTTCGGTGCGTGATGTTTCCGCCGAGGCGGATCCCGCCGCAGCGGCACGCAGCTTGATGCATGCCGACCGGCTGAGTCCGGTCGATCCCACCCGCGACCGGATCAGTCAGCAGGTGCTGCTTGAACTGGGCGGGCAGTGCTGGGTCTGGTACCTGCGCGTGCATCATCTGGCCACCGATGGTTACGGCATGGCGCTGTTCACCGATCGCGTGTGCGCGTTGTATGCCGGTCGCACGGGTGAGCCACTGCCGGGGCTGGCGGGCGTGCTGGCCGATGATGCCGCCTATCGTGCCGACCCGCGCCGCACGCAGGCCGGGCAGTGGTGGCGCGAGCATATGCAGGGCGCACCGGCGGGCGTCGGCCTGGCCGGTACGCTCGCGGCCAGTGACGACGCGTTGCGCTGGGTGCAGCCGCTCGATGCGGCATTCCGTGAGCAGCTGTTACACGCTTCGGTACGTTGGCTGCAGCCCTGGCCGGATGTGCTGGCCGCGTTGTCGGCCGAGTACCTGCGGCGGATGAGCGCGGCCGATGAAGTGGTGCTGGGTGTGCCCTACATGGGGCGGCTCGGCAACGCGTCGGCGCGGGTGCCGGCGATGGTGATGAATGTGTTGCCGCTGCGCGTGGCGGCCGGCGAGGGCAGCGTCGAGGCCTTTACCCGCGGCCTGGGCCGGCAGCTCAGCCAGGGTCGCAAGCACGGGCGTTACCGCGGCGAGCAGCTGCGCCGGGACCTGGGTCTGGTGGGCGCGCAGCAGCGCCTGCACGGTCCGCTGGTGAATGTACAGCCGTTCTACAAGCCACTGGCACTGACGGGCGTGCAGGCGACGCTGGAGGTGCTGTGCACCGGGCCGGTGGATGACCTGACGCTGGGCTTCCGTGGCGATGGCCAGTGCCTGCTGGATCTGGAGATCGAGGCCAATCCCGCGCTGTACAGTCGCGAGGATGTCGAGGCGCACGCGGCGCGGTTGCTGCATTTCGTGTCGGCGGCACTGCAGGCTGACGATATCGCAGCCGTGCCTCTGGCGACGCCGCAGGACGCGCAGCAGGTGCTGCAGGACTTCAATGCCACCGCGCACGCGCTGCCGCAGACGACTCTGGTCGAACTGCTGCAGCAGGGCATGGATCGGGATCCGCACGCGCCAGCGCTGGTGTTCGGCGACACTACGCTGGACTACGCAACACTGGAGGCGCGCAGTTTCGCGCTGGCGGCACAGCTGCGGGCGATGGATGTCGGCCCGGGCAGCGTGGTGGCGATGGCATTGCCGCGCTCGCTGGAGCTGGTGATCGCGCTGCTGGCGGTGCTGCGTGCCGGAGCCGCCTACCTGCCGTTGGACCTTGCCCATCCCGACGAGCGGCTGGCGCGTATTCTTGCCTCGGCGCAGCCAGTGTGCGTTATGGCTGCGGAGGACGTATCGGCGCGCATGGCCGGTGTGCCGGTGCTTGCGCCGGAGCAGTGGACCGCTTTGAGTTTCGCCGCGCCATGGGCCGATCCTGCGCCCAGCGATGCGGCCTATGTGATCTATACCTCCGGTTCGACCGGCGAGCCCAAGGGCGTGGTCGTCGAACATCGTGCCATCGTCAACCGCCTGCTGTGGATGCGCGAGCACTACGGCATCCGTGCCGATGACTGCGTGCTGCAGAAGACCCCGGCCACCTTCGATGTCTCGGTCTGGGAATTCTTCCTGCCGCTGCTGTGCGGGGCCACGCTGGTCGTCGCCGGGCCGGAAGCGCACCGCGATCCCACCGAACTGGCGCGGTTGATCCGTAACCATGGCATCACCACGGCGCATTTCGTGCCGTCGATGCTCGATGCTCTCCTGGCTGCGCCGGCCTCGGCGGGGCTGCAGCTGCGCCGGGTATTCACCAGTGGGGAAGCGCTGGACGCCGCGTTGCGCGACCGTTTTCACACGCGCGTGCACGCAGAACTGCACAACCTGTATGGCCCGACCGAAGCCGCGGTGGACGTCAGCTACTGGCCGGCGTCGGCGCAGGATCGCTCGAGGCCGGTGCCGATCGGGTTCCCGGTCTGGAACACCCGCCTGTATGTGCTGGACGCCCGGATGCAGCCGGTGCCGGTGGGCGTGGCCGGTGACCTGTACCTGGGTGGGGTGCAGCTGGCACGCGGCTATCTCGGTCGTGATGAGCTGACTGCCGAGCGCTTCCTTGCGGATCCGTTCCTGGCGGGCGAGCGCATCTACCGCACCGGCGACGTAGCCCGTTGGCGCCGCGATGGTGCGGTTGAGTATCTCGGCCGCAGTGACCATCAGGTAAAACTGCGCGGCCTGCGCATCGAGCTGGGCGAGATCGAGGCGGCACTGCGCGAACTGCCCGGCATGGAGCGCGTGGAAGTGCTGCTGCGCCAGGACGCGCCGGGTGATGCCCGGCTGGTGGCCTATGTGCCAACCGTGCTTGCCGACGCCGTGACGCTGCGCAGCCACCTGGCCACGCGCGTGCCGGACTACATGGTGCCCTCCGCGTTTGTCGGTGTGGACCATTGGCCGGTAACGGCCAACGGCAAGCTCGACCGCAACGCGTTGCCGAAGCCACCACAGCATGAGGTCCCTGGATTGGCACCGCGTACACCGCTGGAACAGGAGCTGGCGTTGCTGTTTGCCCAGGCGCTTGGGCGTGAGGCGCCGGTGGCGGTGGATGCGGATTTCTTCAGTCTGGGCGGTGACTCGCTGTCGGCGGTGCATCTGCTGCTGGCGATCGAGCAGCGCTGGCGCTGCGATCTGGGTCTGGGTGCCTTGTTTGCGCAGCCCACCGTGGCCGCGCTGGCGGTTCGTATTGCCGAACCGCCCGCGCTGGCCGATCACGCACTGGGGCCGGTGATCGCATTGGCTGCGACCGACGCCGCCGGGCCCACGCCGCTGTTCGTGCTGCACCCGGCCGGCGGCATCGCCTGGAACTACCGCACCCTGGCCCGGGCACTGCAGCCGGCACGCCCGGTGTACGGCCTGCAGTCGCCGGCACTGGACGCGAGGCAGCCGCTGCCGAGCAGCATCGAGGCGATGGCCAACGACTACGTACAGCGCGTGGTCGCATTGCAGCCGAAGGGGCCGGTGCATCTGCTGGGCTGGTCGGTGGGTGGCATCCTGGCCCAAGCGATGGCGGTGCGGCTGCATGAGATCGGCCGCGACGTCGGCGAGCTGGTACTGCTGGACGCTTATCCAAGCGAGTGCTGGCGGGCCGAGCCGGAACCCGATGCCATCGCCGCATTACGGGCACTGCTGGCGATTGCCGGCCACGACCCGGATGCGCATCCGGAACTGGACAGTCGCGAACGCATTCTGGCGTTCCTGCGACGTGGCGGCAGTGCACTTGGCAGTCTGCCGGATGTGGTGCTCGATGGCGTGGTGCGCGCAGTGACCGGCACCAATCGACTGATCCGCGAACACATCCACCAACCGTTCGACGGCACGCTGGTGCATGTGCGTGCGGGTCGTGATCACCAGGCGCGGCCACAGCTGCAGTCGGCGTTGTGGCGGACCCACGCGCGCAAGGTGCAGGCGCTGGAACTGCCGTTCCTGCACGCAGAACTGACCGGACGCGATGCGGTGGCGCAGCTGGCGCCGTGGTTGTCGGCGCGGTTGCGCCAATGGGATGAGCAACAGGAGAACGCAACATGCAGTTGACCGGTTTCGAGGGCCGCGTGGCATTGGTGACCGGTGCCTCCGGTGGCATCGGAGAGGCACTGGTACGGCTGTTGGCCGAGGCCGGCTGCATCGTGGTAGCGACCGATCGCGAGGTGCCCGTGGCAGTGGACGCACGTGTGCAGTCCTCTGCCCTCGACGTGACTGACAGTGCGGCTGTGGACGCGCTGGTGGACCGGGTAGAGTCCAGCATCGGGCCAATCGCGCTGGCCGCCAGCGTGGCCGGTGTGCTGCATGTGGGCGGCGTGACCGAAACCACTGACGACGACTGGCGCCGGGTGTTCGCGGTCAATGCCGATGGCGTGTTCCATGTCGGGCGTGCGCTGGCGCGGGTGATGTCACCGCGCAGGCAGGGTGCCATCGTCGCGGTCAGCTCGAACGCGGCCGGTGTACCGCGGCACGGCATGGCGGCGTATGCCGCGTCCAAGGCCGCGGCCACCATGTTCACTCGCTGCCTGGGGCTGGAACTGGCGCCGCTCGGCATCCGCTGCAACATCGTCGCCCCGGGATCGACGCTGACCCCGATGCAGACCGGCATGTGGCAGGACGAACACGGCGCCGAGCGCGTGATCGCCGGCAACCTGGAGACCTACAAGGCCGGCATTCCGCTGCGCAAACTCGCTACGCCCGAGGACATCGCGCACTCGGTGATGTTCCTGCTCTCCGAGCAGGCCGGGCACGTGGCGATGAGTGACCTGTACGTGGACGGCGGCGCCACCCTGCGCGGCTGAGCCCCGACGGCCGCTGGCTCGCAACGGTAGTGCCGGCCGCTGGCCGGCAACCTCAGCCAACTTCAGACATCTCCCAGCACCCATCAAGGCATGGCCTGACAGCCAACGCCCAATGATCGACCCACCATGGGGCATGAGCAGTCACCGCCTCCGCCTGGGCCGCCGCTCGATCATCGGCCAGGTCTACGTTCTGACAACCACCACACATCAGCGCCGCCGGCTCTTTGAAAGCGAAGCTGCGGCAGCATGTGTAATCGACCAGCTCCGTTACATTGAACAGCGCGGGCTCGTACAGTCACACGCATGGGTCGTCATGCCGGATCACGTCCACTGGATGCTCGAGCTGCGAGCAGGTCACCTTCCAGGCATTGCGCGCCGGATGAAGTCGTCGAGCGCGCTCGCCCTGAATCGCCTGGCGGGTCGTCGAAGTACGGTGTGGCAGCCTGGCTACTTCGATCACGCAGTGAGGGCCGAGGAGTCGCTGGCGCGACAAGCGCTGTACATCCTGGGGAATCCGGTACGCGCCGGTCTTGCGGGGCAGATTGGTGAGTATCCGTATGCGTGGTCGGTCTGGTTGTGATGCCGGCCAGCGGCCGGCACTACCCGTTGCAGTAAGGGTAGCGTGAGGCGGTACACCAGTACGCGGTTGTCGTTGTCGTACGCGCTGTCACAGGATTCGCCCTGCATGCGGCAGTGGCGGGCGATGAAATCGTTGTCGTTGCCGATCAGCAGCAGTACGTCGTTCGGGTGCTGCGGGTCCAGCGCCGGCAGCACGTCCATGGCTTCCCACTTCTCCGAGAGCAGTCCGGCATGTGGGCCGCGCTTCGTGTCCAGATCCAGCCCGGCGCGGGCCAGCTGCGGGCGGTCGAGCAGGTTCAGCAGTTCGTCGCTGCGTGCGGGCACGATACCGTCCTTCAACACGGTGCCCGCCGGGTCGGCCAGCACCGAGGCCGTACCGGACTCATAGTTGCTTCCTGCCAGGTTGCTGGCATCGGCCACATCCACCAGCAGCACCGACTTGTAGACGATCGGGTCATTGCCGTCCTTGCCCAGCCCGTTGCCGTCGCGGGCCAGCAGCAGGAAGCGATGGTCGTCCAGCGCGCGCAGCTCGCTCTGCGCGGCGGTGCGGTCCAGCTTTCCCTTGCCGTCGTGCGCGTAGGCGGGCAGGGCCATCACGTAATGGCCGATCGGCTGCTGTGGCGTCGGCGAGGCCGTCACGTCGTAGACCAGTACGCGGGTGTTGATGCGGCCCGCCGCGTTGCCCTGCGCGCTGTCCTGCAGCGTGGCGCTCTGCAGCGCCACGAACAGGCGGGCGCCGTCGGGTGACAGGCCCATGCCTTCCACGCCCTGGTTGTTGCGGCGGCCGGTCTGCGGTGGCGCCAGCGAACCGAACGCTGGTTTGCCCTCGCGCTGCGGACGGATTGCGGGCGGCGCCACGATCACACCCTGCAGCTGGCCCTGCGCATTGAAGTAGTAGACGTTGGCGCTGTACTCGTCGCCGACATAGAAGTGACCATCGGCGGTGAACTGCAGCGATTCCGCGTCCAGCGAGACCTTGCCCGTACCGGCGCCGCTGGCGGGCGAGGGCAGCACCACCCCGCGCTGCGTGACCGTGTAGTCACCCGGGTCCGCACCGGTGAACGGTTGGCCGTTGAAATCCTTCAGTACCACGCCCTTGTCGGGCACCATCGTCAGCGTGCCAAGCGCAGGCTTGCCCGGGGAAACGTCGATGCGCAGCTGCATGCGTTCCACGCGGCCGGTGTAGTCGTAGAACAGGCCGGCATCGGGATCGTTGCGACCACGGTCGGGCAGCGTCCACAGCACGCCTTCGTAGCCGCTGGCGGTGCGCTTCCAGCTTCCGGGTTGCACCGCCAGCGACGAGAACGAGCCCAGCGTATCGCCCAGGAAGTCCACCGTGCCTGCGGGCAACCGCCCGGCGGCGACCAGGCCCTTGTCCACATAGGTGCGGCCGCCCAGCTGCAAGGTGCGTGGCGGTGCGCCAGCGGCCTCATGCGGAGCGGAGTAACCGCTGGCGGAGAGGGTGGCCAGCAGCAGGGCGGTCGCGAGCATCGGTGGACTCCGGGCGGTCAATCAGAAGCGAAGGTCGATCGTACCGAACACCTGGCGCGGTGCCGAGGCATGGAACACATACAGCTTGCCGGCCGGGTCGCTGGGCGCGAACACGCTCGAATCCAGGTTGCTGGCGTAGCGCTTGTTGGTCAGGTTGGTCACGTTGAACGACAGGCGCATGCCCTTGGCGAAGCCGACCTGGCCGAAATCATAGCCACCGGCCAGGTCGAACACGGTGAAGCCGCCGAAGCCCTGGTCGTTGGTGTAGGTGTAGAAGCGTTCGCCGGTGTACTTGCCGCGCAGGCTGGCGAACCAGCCGTTGTCACGCCAGGTGATCTCCGTGGCCAGCAGCTGCTTGGGTGTGTCGGTCTGGATCTTGCCCTTGATCTGCTGCTCGACACCGGCCTGCACGTAGTTGGAGGCGTAGGTCGAACGGTTCAGTGAGGCCGAGGTGTACCAGCTGAAGTGCTCGTTCGGGGTCCACAGCACGGTCAGCTCGGCGCCGCGGCTGTCGACGCCGCCCACGTTGTAGAAGCGGTTGCCGCAGGTCGGGCCGACCGGCTGGCGCGAGTCACAGGGGTTGTACTGCAGCAGGCGGTTGTCGAAGCGCACGCTGTAGGCCGCGACCGAGGCCTGCAGGGTATCGGTGACGAAGCGGTAGCCGGCTTCGAGCGAGCGCGATTCCTCCGGCTTCAGGTTGCCCTGCGCATTCCAGGTGGCCTGGCTGACCGCCTGCGGGCCCAGCTTGAAGCCGCCCTGGAACATGGCGATGTTCTCGGCGTAGCTGGCGAAGATCTCGTGGTGCTCGGCCAGGCGGAAGTTGGCGCCGATGCTGGGCAGGAAGTTCTTGCTGGCCTTCAACGAACCGGTGGCGAACTGGTTGTTCGAGGCCGGCGAGATCGGCGTTTTCGCGTCACCCGGTAGCGCCTGTGCGTCGGAGGTGGCATGCGGGCTCTTGGCGCCGAACTCCAGGGTCAGGCGATCATCAAGCAGACGCCAGGTGTCCTTCAGGAAGAACTGGTGGGTCTTCCAGCGCGTGCGCTGGGCGAACACACCGACATCGGAGGGCAGGGTGTTCATGCCGCTCAGGTCGCGCGGTCCATCCACGGCGGTCTGGTAGCGCTCGGCGCTGCTGGTGTTGCGCTCGTACCAGACGCCGCCTTCGATGCGATGTGCGCCCAGCTCCCAGTCGAACGACAGCGTGCCGCCGTCGCGGTCGATGGTGTAGATGGTGTTGCGGAAGATGATCGGGATCTCCTGCGCCGTGCCCTTGTTCGACCAGGCGCCGCTGTTCCAGTTGTGGCCTTCGCCGCGGTCATCGTGGTGGTAGGCCAGGGCACGCAGGCTGAAGCCATCGGCCAGGAAGAAGTCGCCAGCCAGGTAGTAGAGGTTGTCATCGCGCAGGATCTGCCCGGCGGTGAAGGCACCATCGGCATCCTTGTCCGGACCGCTGTTGTCGCACCTCTTCGCGTTGAGGCTGGCGGTATTGCAGTAGGCCTTGGCCACCGCCTTGTTCCAGTCCGGCGCGTAGCCGCCCCAGTCCCAGCCGAGGCCACGCGACATCTCGTCCTTGGACAGGTAGAAGTAGTCCGCCTGCGTGGTGCGCGAGGTATCGACGAAACCGGTGATCTGGCCGCGGCCGAAGTTCCACACGCCCTTGGCATTGAACTGCTTGGTGGTGGATTTGTTGTAGGCGGTCTGGTCGTTCCAAAGATCGGAGACGGCATTCATGCCGGAAACGTAGCCGGAGAAGCCGTTGTACTCGCCGCTGTCCACGCGCACGAAGGTGCGGCGGTTGGCATCGCTGCCGAAGGTCTGCACCACGCGGCCACCGAGTTCCTGGGCCGGGCGGTCGGAGGTGTAGGAGATGGTGCCACCGAGGTTGCTGGTGGACGGCGTGCCGAGGCTGCCGATGCCCACCGCCAGTTCCGCGCCGGCCATGTTCTCGCTGATCAGCGCACGGTTGATGGTCAGGCCGTTGTAGTTGTTGTACGCGCCATCGCCCAGCGGCACGCCGTCGAGCGTGTAACCGAGACGGGTGGAGTTGAAGCTGCGCAGGCTGAGCGTCATCGACTGCTCGTTGGTGCCCAGTGCATCGGCCGACTGCGCGTTGACGCCCGGCAGCAGGTTCAGGGTCTTCTGCAGGCTGGTGCCCGGCGGCAGGATGTCGAGGTTCTCGCGGGTGATGCGCTGCACCTGGCGCGCTTCACCGCTGCCGATCACCGAGACCGCATCGAGGTTGGTGGCGGAGGGTGTGCTGGAGGTCGGGGCAGCATCCTGCGCCCAGGCCGCGGGAGCAAGCGCGATGGACAGCGCGGCGGCCAACAAAGTCTTCGTCATGTTGCGGACACTCAGGCAGGCACGAGCCTCCGCACGGGCGCGGAGCTCATGGAGTTCGAAAGAGGAGACAACCGATGCGACCGCGGCCGCTGCAGGCGCCGTGGGTCAACGTGAAAATGGTGCGCTAGACAGATGACTGTCTGGTGACACCGCTACACGTGTGGCATGCCGACGCAGGCATTGGTAGATGCCAACCTTGGTTGGCATGTGCGGCGTCGTTGGTGGAGCGCCAACCGAGGTTGGCGTCTACCAGGCGCGCGGACAAGGAGTGTCGTATCCAGGGGCGCCGAACGAGGCCGGCGTCAATGCGCGATCAGCCCGCGTTGCGCGGCTTGCGCGTGCGCTTCGGCTTCGCGTTATCACCGCCGCTGGCGGCCCCATCCTGCAGCGCCTGCAGCCAGGACAGGGTGTCCACGTAGTCGATGAAGTGGCGCAGGTAGCCGGGGCTGGTCGCCTGCATCGTGTCCAGCATGCGCTGCACCAGCACCGCCGAGTTCAGCGGGCCGCCGTCGGCCGGGGCTTCGGTGCGCAGCGAGCGGCGTACCTGCAGTTCGCTGCGCAGTTCCGACCACTCGCGCTGCACCTGCTGCAGCATCGGTACCTGCGGGTAATGCGGCAGCGAGCGCGACCCCGCATCGAGGTCGCGCACCAGTGCGCGCAGGCCCTCCAGCGCTGGCGGCTTACTTGGCATCCGGGGCCTTGGGCTTGGGAATCGGCGCGATCTCCACGCGGCGGTTGCGTGCGCGGCCGTCTTCGCTTGCATTGGAACTGACCGGCTGCTCGCTGCCGAACGCGGCGGCGAACACGGCGTCAGCCGGTACGCCATCCGCGATCAGGGTGCGGGTCACGGTCAGCGATCGCTGCGCGGAGAGCTCCCAGTTGTCGGCAAAGCGGCGGTTGCCTTCGCGTACTGGTGCGTCATCGGTGAAACCGCTGACCATAAGAATCTCTTCGCGGCTGCCCAGGTAGGCGGCCAGCGGTGCGGCCAGGCTGCGCAGCAGCTCCTGGCCTTCCGGCTGCAGCTGGTCGGAGTTCAGCGCGAACAGCACGCTGCCGCTGATGCCGATGCGGCCATCCACCAGCGTCACCCGACCGGCCGCCAACGGGCCAGCCAGCGCCTGTTCCAGGGTCTGCAGGCGCTTGGCTTCGGCCTGGCGCTGCTTCACCTCCTGGTCCAGCCGCTGCGACAGCTCCAGCTGCACGGCGACCACGCCGACCAGGATCAGCACGAACGCACCCAGCAACACCGACATCAGGTCGCCGAAGGCGGCCCAGATCGGGGCATGCGAGCCGCCGTCGACCTCCAGCTCGTCGCTCATGCGCTACCGGCCTTGCTGCGGCGCGCGGCCAGCTGCTGCAGTTCTTCCATCACCTGCTTCTGCGACAGCAGGCTGAGGTCGACCACCTCGCGCGCCTGCGCCACGTAGTAGGCCAGCTGCTCATCGCTGCGGGCCAGCGAGGCATCCAGTGCACCGCCGATCTGTTCCAGGCGGCCGGACAGCTCGGTGGAGGCGCTGCCGAACTGCGCGACCGCCTCGCCGAAGGTGCCGGCCAACTGGCCGACTTCACCGGCGCTGCCATTGAGGGCTGCGGCGATACCGTCCAGCTTGCCGGTCTCGGCGGCGATATGGTCGGTGAAGCGGTTGCCGACGCGTTCCAACAGCTCGGCCGAACCGCCGACCAGCGCGTCCACGGCGGTGCGCTGCTCGTGCGAGGCATGATTGATCGCGTCCAGCAGGGTCTGCACGGTAGCCAGCAGGCGACCGCGTTCTTCCAGCATCGCGTTGTCACGCACCAGGCTTTCAGAGAGCGTGCTGCGCAGCTCGTTGATGACGTCGGCAGCAGCCTTCGGCGCGGCGGCGGCAGTCTCCAGCAGGGTAGACACTTCGGCCAGCGTGGCGCTGGCCTGCGCGCGACCGTTCTCGCCGATCTGCTGTGCGGTCTCGGCCAGCGTGTCGCAGACCTGCTGCTGTTGCGCGGCGAGGCGTTCGCCGTTGGCCTGCAAGCGCTCGGCCAGGTCGGTGGAAACGTGCTGCAAGGCATCGCTCCAGCGCTGCAGGCGCTGTTCGTCACCGGCCTGCAGCTGCGTCTGCAGCGTGGCGTGGGCCTGCTGCAGTTCGGCACTGACCGCGTCCCAGCGCGCCTGGCGTTGCTGTTCGCGGCTGTCCAGGCTGGCCTGCAGTTCGGCGTGCGCGGTCGAGGCGGCGGCCTGTGCGGCCTGCCAGTCCTGCGAGCGCTGCTGCTCGTGGTCCTGCAGCAGCGACTGGCTGGCACTGTGGCGCTGCTCCAGTGCCTGCAGCAGCGCCTGCGCGTGCTCGTCCAGCTGCTGACCGGCTGCGAGCAGCGCCTGCTGCTGGCGTTCGACCAGCGCGCTGTTCAGGGCCTGCTGCTGTTCGGCGGCGGCACGCAAGGCCTCTGCATTGCCATGTGCATCGGCCTGCAGGCGCTCGCCGATACGTGTGACCAGCGCTTCGGCCTGCGTGGCCTGGCCATCGCTGAAGGCCTTCAGGTGCTCGCGCAGATCGCCCACCAGTGCCTGCTGTGCCTGGGTTTGCTCACTCACCACCTTGGCCCAGCTGGCCTCGGTTGCAACGCGGCTGCGCTCGAAACCGTCGCTCAGGCCGGCCAGCTGCTGCTGCACGGCCTGCTCGACGCGGGCGTGCAGTGCTTCGCCGTGACGGGCCAGGCCAACCAGCGTGGTCTCGGCCATCGGCTGCAGCGCGCCACCGATGGCGGCGGCGCTGGCTTCGGCGCCTTCGCGCAGCGACTGCTGCAGCGACACCGCGAGGCGTTCCTGCAGGGCCTGGCTCTGGGTCAGGAACTCGGCCTGGCCGGCCAGCAGGCGCTCATTGGCAGCCGAACTGTGTTGTTCGAACGCGCTGGTCATCGCCTGCAGGCGGTCGACCAGCGCCGGCAGCGCCGCAGACTGTGCCTGCAGCAGGCGCAGCGATTCGGCGCGCTGCCAGGCCTGCGAGTACGGATGCAGGTCGCCGGCAATGGCGCGGTCCAGCTGCTGCACGGCCTGCAGGCGGTCGCGGCGCAGCAGCGCTGCCAGCAGGCCGAGCATGGCCGAGCTGGCCACGCCAGCGATCGAGGTGCCGAATGCCACCGCCAGGCCCTGTACCGGCGAGGCCAGCGAGCCGCGGATGGCGGCCATGTCGGTCGCGCTCTGCAGGGCCAGGCCGGTGCCACGCAGCGTGTCCATCATGCCCAGCAGGGTGCCGAGCATGCCCAGCAGCACCAGCAGGCCAACCAGGTAAGGGGTCAGCACCGGCGCGGGCAGGGCGGTGCGCTCGCCTTCCACGCGCAGGCGCACGGCGTTGCGCAGGCCCACCGGCACGCGCTCCAGCCAGGGAGCGAGGCTTTCTTTCGCGCTGGACAGATCGTTCAGTGCGCTGCGCAGGCCGTTGCTGGCCTGGCGGTAGCGGTACAGCTCCACGCCACCGGCGATGTAGCAGGCCGCGATGATCGCCGCCACCGCTGCACCCAGCGGATGCACCGAAACGTAGCCAATGCCGATCCAGCACACGGCCAGCAGGCCGACAAGGAAAACAACGACATGGAAAGCAGTTCTGGACATGGTGTTCCGGTCAGTGGGAGCGCAGGGCGTCTTGCAGCCCTTCGATCGGGTGGAAGCGCAGCTGCAGCTCGGCGAGCAGCAGGGTGCGCATGTCATGGCGGAAGGCCGCGCGCCAGCCGGGCTGGCCGTGCACGCGTTCAAAACGGGCGCCGAGCACGGCCGGCGCCGTGGCCAGCAGGCTGTGCTCGCGCGGGGTGAGGGTCTGTTCCATCACCGCATCGACCTCGGCCAGCCGCGCCAGCTCTGGCGAAACCTGCACCAGCTGGTCGCGCAGGCGGCCCCGCAGGCGCCCGGTGGCGGTCTGGATGGCCTGCTGCAGTACCCGGTAGCGCTGGCGCAGCGACGCGAAGTTGGGTGTGGCGGCGGCTTCGGCCAGGTCCAGCAGGCGCTCGGCCTCGGCATCCTCACTGATCGAGGCGAGCAGGCTGGCGTGCGCCTGGGCGCAGTCGGCCAGCACATCCTCGACCGCTTCGGCGGCTTCGCCGGGCTCGGGCAGGCGTCCGCCGAGCGCCCCGGACAGAGCCACGGCACGGCTCCAGTCCACCCACTGGCCGAGGCGATCGGTCAGGGCGGGACTGGTGGCCGGCATCGCGCCGTCGCTGAGACGGGCGAGCAGGCGGAGGAACTCCGGTCCACCCAGGACCGGCTGCGCTGCGTTCGCCATCAAGGGGTGAGGGGCCAAAAACCGTTGATTTTACAACCAGATGACGCCGGCTGGATGAAGGCGGGGCCGGGGTGGGGCGCCCGCAGGCGCGACAAGGCTTAGAATGTCCGGCTGCACCCATCCGTTCGACCCCTGGAGTTCCCCAATGACTGTTGCGCAGTTCTACCCGATCGGCACCCCCGGACAGCCCTGGGGCGACGCGGAACGCGCACAGTGGCGGGCCCGCCAGCAACGCCAGCGCAGCTACCACGACGACGTGGTGGCTGCCCTTGAGCGCCTGGACGACAGCTTCGACGTGATCCAGTACGGCCAGCTGGACTATGCGCCGGACCATTACCCGCTGTTCGCCGTGGTCAACCACGACTGGAATCCGGCGCTGCCGACTGCGCTGATCACCGGTGGCGTGCATGGCTATGAGACCAGCGGCGTGCACGGTGCCCTGCAGTTCCTGGAACAGCAGGCCGAACGCTACCTGGGCCGGCTGAACCTGATCGTGGCGCCGTGCGTCAGCCCGTGGGGCTACGAGCGCATCCAGCGCTGGAATCCGGATGCCATCGACCCCAACCGCAGCTTCCGTGACGGCGGCCAGATCGAGGAAGCGGCTGCGCTGATGCGCTGGGTTGCCCAGCGCAAGCCGAACCTGCTGGTGCACCTGGACCTGCACGAGACCACCGACAGCGACCTGCACGAGTTTGATCCGGCGCGCTGCGCCCGCGACGGCAAGCCGTTCGAGCGCGACACCATTCCGGATGGCTTCTATGTGATCGGCAACAGTGAAGATCCGCAGGCCGAGTTCCAGAAGGCATTGATCACCGCCGTGGCCCCGGTGACCCATATCGCCCCGGCCGACTTCGAGGGCAACCTGGTCGGCCTGCCATTGCAGTCGCCGGGCGTGGTCTGGGGCGAGTCGCGTTCGATCGGCGCCTGCGCCGGCTTCACCGACGCACGCTTTGCCACCACCACCGAGGTCTACCCGGACAGCCCGCGCACCAACCCGCAGGAATGCAACGACGCCCAGGTAGCGGCGGTGTGTGCGGGCCTGGATTTCGCCCTGGCGGCGCAGTAACGAATCAGCACAGGGTAGCGCCGGGTCACGCCCGGCGGGTCGGGCGTGACCTAGCCCAGCAGGATCACGCCCCACACTGTGCCGACCATCAGCAGCGCGGTGGTCTGTGCGGCGCTGCCCATGTCCTTGGCGTTCTTGGATAGCGGGTGGTGCTCAAGCGAGATGCGGTCGACCACCGCTTCGATAGCCGAATTGAGCAGCTCCACCAACAGGCTGATGAAGCAGACCGCCAGCACCACGGCGCGTTCGATCGTGCTGATGTCCAGCAGGAAGGCGGTGGCGATCAGCAGCGCATGCAGCAGCAACAGCTGCCGGAAAGCCGCTTCGCCGCGGAACGTTGCGATGAAGCCATCGCGCGAATGAATCAACGTGTGGAAGATGCGGCGAAGGCCGGTCTTGCCGTGTGGGTACTTGCCGCTGTCCCTGGGGTGAGGTGGCTGCATGCCGGTCCTGCCATGAAATGACCTGACCAGAGCATGTGCACGCGGGCGTCGGGAAAGCGTCGGACGCCCGTTGGATTTTCCTTCAGCCGCCCTCGCGCTGCGCCTGGATGGCCTGGTCGAGGGTGTCCAGTTCAGCAGTCGGCGAGGCCAGCCATGCCGGGTACGCCTCGGTCTCGACGAAGGCGGAAGATCGCAGCACGTCATCGAACGCCGGATTATCCTTCTCCGCATGGCGCAGCAGGCCCGACATCAACCCACAGATACGGACGGCCGCGTGCGCGAGCTTGTCGGCGCTGAGGTCGGCAATGCGGGTCATCGGGTTTCGCGGGCGTGGACGAACGGTGTGGAACAGTCTGACAGATCGCTCATTCGGCCGGACTGCGTGAATCGCGGACCGAATAGATCACCGAGAAGATCTTCCAGCCGTGTTCGGTGCGGATCAGCTGCCACATCTCCTTGCCCCAGTTGGTCTTCACCCCATCGTCGTGGAAGCTGTAGTCGAATGACACCGAGGCCACATCACCATCCGTCTCGATCTTCGTGTTGGAAAATTTCTCTTCCTTTGGCTTCGGCGAAGCCACTGCCCCGTCGATCAGCGCGATGAAGTTGTTGGCGGGGATCTGCCGTGCCTTGATCGCATCGGGCTTGGCCTTGCGGATGTCCTGCAGGCGCACATCCTCGGAGACGAACTGCCAGCCGATATGCTCCGGTTTGTCGGAGAAGAACAGGCTCATGTAGGTCGGCTTGTCCTTGTTGGTCAGCGAGGTACGGAAGGACTCGACCACGTGTTCGATCGCCTTGACGTCGGCGGGGACGTTCTGCGCGGCGTAGGCCGGCAGGCACGCCGGGAGGAAGAGGGCGAGGGCGGCGAAACGTGCACGAGCGTTGGGCATCATGGGTTCCTGAGGGAGGTGCGGCGGCGCAGGCGCATCACCGCGCGTAGGTTCGCCAGAAAAGCACGCGGTCTTCGGTCCTGTTGATGGCGACGAAGACTGACTTTCCGGATTCAGGCGCGCAGCGAAAGACGCGGTACGATTTGTTGAGCGTCGCGTTGCCGGGCCACCAGTATCGATTGAACGCAACAGAATCACTGTTGTTGAATGTCGTCGCCTTGCAATCCGCAGGCAACTGCAGTGGCAACGCAGGGGGCTTGGTGAAGGCCAGCGCGCTGGTGTTGGAGTCGAGGTCGTGCACCTCGCGCAGGTCGGTCGCCTCGTGAGGCACCCAGTCGGGAATCCATCCCTTGTTCACCATGTCGGAGTCAAGCGCCTCGCGCAGAGTATCGAACGAACTGTCCATCACCAGGCCGCAGGCGCTGAGCGCTGCACAAAGCGTCAACGGAAGAGCGAGCCTCATTCCGCCGCACGCACTGGATGAAGACGTCGAATTCCATTGCGCATCCTGAACCTTGTGGAGCGTTTGACGACGCACGCTATCACGGATCCCGGGCAGGACGACAGGGAGGGCCCGGCTGTACGTCCAGGTTGACGCTGAAGCTGCGGTGCAGGGATGATCGGCGCATGCGCCGCAAGGAGAGGTACCCGTCAATGAAGACACAGGAGCTGGACGCAGCCCAAGGCCTGGTGATGACGTTGCGCGGCGCGTCACATTAGGAAGCCACGCCAGGCATATGCGTATCCATCGACCCTTCATCTTTTTCACATGCCTGGCCTTGGCGGCACTCGCCATACTGAAGGGCGTGCTGGTGCTCGTCCATGGCGTGGACTCGGCCAGCACGCAGTGTTGGAAGTTGTGCGGGATCGGATTTGCCATCCGTCAGTACTTCGGTTGGCGGGCCTATGAGGTGGCCATCGCCATGGTGAACTTCGGCGCCGCATTGCTGATCGGGCATGCCGCCCTGACAGCAGGCACGAAAACGAAAGGTGTCGTAAAGCCGCGTCGGCGGCGGGGTCGCAAGCGCCGTCGAAAGGCGCCGACCCGAGGCTGAGGTGCCGCGTCAGGCGGCCCGGGCGTGGCGGCACTCTAGGCAGTGAAGTGCGTGGATGATCAGTCCGCCGGCAACCTCCTGGGCTTCAGCGGGCGTGGAGGGCGTCCGTCGGGTGATTCCCAGCGATCCACCCTCCACCCAGGGACAGGAAAAGATCCACCTGGCGATCGACCCGCTGCGCGCGCGAGGCGGCCAACGCGGACTCGGCATCTGCCAGCGCGGCCTGGGCCGAGAGCAGGTCCAGGAAATCGATCCTGCCGAACTGGTAGAGCCGCTGCGCCTGCCCGCTGGCTCGCGCCGCGTCCTCGCGCGCCTGCGCCAGGCTGCGCTCACGTTCAAGTTCCTGGGTACAGGCAGAAAGTGCGGTTTCAGTCTCGCGGAGGGCCTGCAGCACGGTGCCGTCAAACGACGCCAGCGCCGCATCGACATTGGCACCGGCTGCCGCAATGCGGGCCTTGGTGAGGCTGCGGTTGGGCCAGCGCCATGACAGCAACGGCCCGATGCTGGCCCCGAAGCTGTTGGAAGACAGCAGGTGACTTGTAGTACCGGCTGCGCCGGCCGAAGCTCCCAGCGTTACTTGGGGATAGAGATTGGCGGTCTCAACGCCGATCAACGCAGTCGCCGCGGCCAGGCTGCGCTCTGCTGCACGTATATCCGGGCGGCGCTGGATCAGCTGCCAACCGTCGCCGACGGGAAGTCGCTCGCATGGTTCGGGCGGCTGCTGGCACGCTGCCGCCTCTTCCGGGTAGTCAGCCGGCACTTTTCCCATCAGTGCCGCCAGCTCGAATAGGCTGGCCTGGCGTTCGGATTCCAGGTGCGGGAGTGTCGCCGCGCTGCGATTGACGGCGGCACCGGCGCGACTGACATCGAAGTCCGTTCCGCGCCCGCCAGCGGCCAACCGGCGGGTGGCGTCCAGCGTGGCACGCTGTGTCGCCAGCACCTGCCGGGTCGCAGCCAAGGTGTGATTGCTGGAGCACACGCGCAGATAGGCACGGGTGACGGCAGCAGCGACGACCACGCGGACCTGGTCCCGTGCCGCAGCGACGGCCTCCGCGTCCGCATTCGCGGCTTCGATGCCACGGCGGATGCCGCCTGCGAGATCCAGCGGGTAGGAGAGGTGGAGGCCCAGCGCATAGGATTGCGGTGCGGCCGACGCCTGGGTGTAACCACCGGCATGGGTGAGCGTGCCCGATGCATCCACGTCGGCCTGCACGGAACCGCGCGCGCGGTACTCCAGCACGGTAGCGCTGGCGCGCCGAAGGTTGGCATCGGCGGCGCGCAGGTCGGTATTGGCCGCCAGTGCTTCGCGTACGTAGGCGTCAAGCTGGGGGTCGCCATACAGTTGCCACCACCGATCCGGTGGCGCATCCTGGCTGAACGATGCCTCCTGCACCGAGAGAAACGTCCGCGCGGCCCGCGGGGAGGCCGCGACCGCACTCGCAGGCAGGTGATAGTCGGGGCCGGACACGCAGGCCGTCATCGGCAGCAGCAGGGCAAGCAGCCCACCACGTACTGTTCGCAAACTCACTTGCAGGCTCCCTGTGCCGAGGGCGTGATGGTTACATTCGCAGTGCGACCGACGATCAGCCGTGTATCCGGCGGGGCATCATCGATATGGATGCGTACCGGGATGCGCTGTGCCAGCCTCACCCAGGTGTAGGTCGGCGCCACGGCGGGCAGCAGGTTGTGCGTGCTTGAGCGCTGATCGTCGGCAATGCCGGCGGCGATGGTGTCCACGTGTCCGCGGACGTCGCGGTCGTCGCCCATCAGCCGCGCCACGGCGGCATCGCCCTCGGTGATGCAGGCCAGTTTGGTTTCCTCGAAGTAGCCCTCGATACGCAGGCTGCGGGTGTCGATCAGCGCCAGCGCCTGCGCACCGGGTTGCAGGTAGTCGCCCGCGTGCAGGTCCAGATTGGTGATGATGCCATCGGTGGTCGCGCGCACCTCGGTGCGTTGCACGTTGAGCTGGGCAACGCGCTGTTCGGCCCGCGCCTGCGCCAGAGCGGCCAGCTCGGTATCGACCTTGGCGGCATTGCGTTCGCGTGTTTCCGATGCGACCAGGTTGCCAAGTGCGTTGTCCCGCGTTGATTCGCGGCGGGCCAGCGCCAGCGTGGCGCGTGCGCTGTTGACCGCTGCATCGGCCTTCTCCAGCGCGGCAGCGAAGCGCGGTTGATCCAGCACCAGCAGCAGCTGTCCGGCGCTGACCCGCTGGTTGTCGTGCACCAGCACCTGGGTGACCAGTCCCCCCATGTCCGACGCAACGCGCACCACATCGGCGCGCACCCGCCCATCCCGCGTCCACGGGCGCATTTCGTAACGATTCCAGATGGAGAGCGCGGCAGTGGCGGCAAGCGCGCACACGCCCAGCGTTGCGCTCCAGCGCCCGATGACAGCAAGCAGGTGTTTCATTTCATTTCTCGAGCAGGGGCGAGAGCCGGATCATCAGCTCCGCCAGGATCACGAACAGGGACAGGCCCACCAGTGGCCGTGCGGCGAACAACTGGTACAGACCGAGGCTGGCGAGCAGGCGTGAGGTCAGCATCGACAGCGCCAGCGCGGCGGCGGCCACGGCGAGCAGGCCGGGGATCAGCACGCCATCAATGGAAAGATCAGAAAACATGAGGTCAGTACCGATGGGTAAGCGGTGAGGCCAGCAGGTCGCGGCGCAACCCGCAGAGCAGGTGCAGCAGATACCCTCGATCGGCCTCGGCGCTGGCTGCCGCTGCCTCGCGCACGCGGTCCAGGAGTTCCAGAAGATGGGCGTCGACACTGCGTGGTGAGTGGGCGCGAACCCTGAAATGTGCGGCGACGCGTTCGATCAGCGCCGCATGAAGCGCCCGAACGCGCGGGGTGTCCAGGCACTTGTCCAGCGCGCGGAGTTGGTTGGATGCACGTGCCGCACGAACGTCCGCAAACAATGCCCGCAGGTCGTGTGCTGCACTGGAACGGCCCTGCAACCTGGGAGCGAGCAGCCCGATTCGATCCAGCATGCGGCTGAGCCAGGCGCGGGTCACATCACCTTGGCCGGCGGCATGTCGTGCGATGTCCCGACGGATCGAACGCTCCAACCGTGCGCGATTGCGGCCCGCATCAGCGGTCTGGAACAGCTGCATGCTGCACAGTGCCATTGCCGTACCGACGAACAACGCAATGCTGTTGTTGAGTGCGCCGACGATGTTGACCGTATTGGTCGCACCCAGACCTGCGATGAGCGGGAAGGTCAGTACCACACCCAGGGCGGCCATGATGAAGGGCGGCCGGGCCAGGAACGATCCGCACAGCAGCAGCACCGGCGCGAGCGCGGCAATCAGGCCGACGAAATCGGACAGCGTGGGGAAGATCAGCAGACCGTAGAGCAGGCCGACGGCAACGCCGATGCACGATCCCACCAGATAGCGCATGACATGCGGTGCCGGCGCTTCGAGGGTGCCGAACAGGACGCATGCAGTGCCGATGATGGACACCGCCGTGGCGCCCTCCGACCAGCCCGTAATGATCCACAGCACGCAGCTCAGCAGGATGCCCACGAACGCCCCCAGCGCGCTGCGCGCGGCGATCCTGTGATCCCGGTGACTCACTGCGCCCTGCCCATTCCGCGCAAGACGGCCAGGTACCTGCAGGCGCCAGTCGGGGCGGGCAATATGCAGTTGTGCCTGCAGCACGCGGCAGTCTGCGTGGGCGAGGTCGAGTTCGGCCCGTTGCGCGATGAGGCCGGCCTGCAGCAGCGCGCGCCAGCCCGTTGCATCCATTGCGCCGGCCTGCGGTGAATGCAGCCGGGCGATGGAATCTTCCACCGCGCTGGACAGCATCAGTACGTCCAGCATCCGGTCATGCAGGGCACGCAGGATCTGCACCTGGGCCACGCCGTGGGCGCTGTCGAAGGGCAGGTGGATCGACAGTACATGCAGCTCGAGCAGGTCGGCTGCCACTTTCGAGCGGTCCGTCGCCAGCACCGTGTCCGATGCACCGCCGCGCATGTCGCGTGTCCATCGTTCCGCATCATCCAGTACGGCAGCAACCCGCGCGTGCACGCGCATCGAGACCCGGCGCGGCAGCACCAACCCATGCACCAGCGTGGCGGCCAGGATGCCGATGGAGATTTCCTGCACCCGCGTGATGGCAATGGTGAACACATCTCCCGGCACCATCACCGCAGGAAAACCAATCAGGCTGGTGGTATAGCCGGCCAGCAGGAACGCGTACGCACGCGGCGTGCGGTCGAGCATCGCCAGATACAGGCACAGTGCCATCCACGTGGCGAGCGCGGCGCTCAGCACCAAGGGGGCATTGGCGAAACGTGGCACCAGCGCGACGGTGGCGATGGCCCCGCCTACGGTACCGAGCAGGCGGAACAGACCTCGGCTGAGCGTTGCGCCGGACAACGGTTGCGACACCAGATAGACCGTTCCGATCACCCAGAACGGGCGGTTCAAGCCGATCCGTAGAGAGACATACAGCCCAAGCGATGCGGCGAGCAGGCATTTGAGCGAGAACAGCACCGCCTCCTGATCGGTCCTGAGGGCAGGGCTTTTCAACCGGGCAAATGCCTGGAGCACATGGGTGCGGAGTGGGCTGGGGGAGTGCATGCGGCTCATGCTAGTGATCGGCCGACATGGCGAATTTCGCTACAATGACAACCAATCGCTAAAACCGGTCAATGTGAGAATGGCTCGCATTTCGCTCCCCGGCTTTGACCTGGACCCGGACGAGACCGATCGCCCGGCGGTCGCCAGCCGCCTGCAGGTAGCCGAGCACGACGCAGAAATTCCCGTGCACGAGCACCGCAAGGGCCAGCTCATTCTTGCGTTGCATGGGGCGGTGACCTGCGAAGTGGCCAATGCGTTGTGGATCGTGCCGCCGCAGTGTGGCGTCTGGATTCCGGGTGGCATGCCGCACAGCAACCGCGCCACCGCCAACGCCCGCCTGTGCTACCTGTTCGTCGAGCCTGGCATCGTCGAACTGCCAGCGCAGTGCGTGACGCTTGCGATCTCCCCGATGCTGCGCGAGATGATCCTGCACCTTGCCGACGCGCCGCTGGACTACCCGCATGGCAGCCACGTCGATCGGCTGGCGCGGGTGCTGCTGGACGAACTGGTGCAGATGCCGGCCGAGCACCTCTCGCTGCCGGTCAGTCATCACCCGAAGGTGCGGGCGTTGGCTGCGGCGCTGTCGGCTGATCCGGCAGACCGCAGTACCATCAGCCAGTGGGCCCTGCGCCTGGCCCTGGGCGAGCGCACGTTGACCCGGCTGATTGAGCGAGAAACGGGCTTGTCCTTCGGGCGCTGGCGACAGCAGCTGCATCTGCTCATCGCCATTCGTGAACTCGCCGGTGGTGCACCGGTACAACGCGTTTCCGAGACGCTGGGCTATGAGTCGGTGACGGCCTTCATCACGATGTTCAAGAAGGCGCTTGGCCTTTCCCCGACGCGTTATTTTGCGGTGCGCCTGCGCGGGCAGTAGTCGGGAACATCCCGGAAAGCCCTTGCGTGGAATGGCTAGTTCAAGGTGCCGGAGACTGATTGAATCGCGGCCACCACCGCAGCAGGATCCTCGCGCTGGAGGGTATGCCCGGTCGCCAGGTAGCGATGCGTACCGCGCGTGAATCCCGAGAAGAGCAGGGCGTGCTGCACCTTCCAGAGTGCCTTGCCCGCTGCGGTTTCTTCGAAGAACAGCGGTTCGGCAGCCAGCTTCGTTGCAGTCAGCAACGCCACCGGCACGTCCGGCATTGAGTGCGGGGTCTGCGCACCGGGTGCATCCAGTTGTTCGGTCAGCACGGCGTAGTCGGCGGCCATGGCTGGCGGCAGCATTGCCCGCAGCTGGGCATCATCTGCCTGCACGCGTGCACTGTCGGCCTGCCTGAAGGCATGGCGCTGCCCCATCGTGGCCGGGTCCACCAGCACCAGGCCCTGCAGGCGCTCCGGATGGCGGCGTGCAAACTCCGTGGCCAGCAGGCCGCCATAGGAATGACCCACCAGCACAACGCGGCGACCGGGTGCGAGCGTATCAATCACGGCCGTGAGGTCGGCCAGATGCGCATCAATGCGCTTGGCGTGACCGTCGCTGCCGGACTTGCCGAGTCCCGCACGGGCGTAAGTGATGCTGTGGTAGTCGCGCCCCAGACCTGCAACCACCTCTTCCCAGGCGCCCGCGCCCTGGCCGAAACCGGATTCAAAGACCACGGTGATCGGGCCGGCCCCCGTCTCTTCGGCCTGCAGTGCGTAAGCACCGCGATCGACCTGGATCTCCCCGGCGTGGGCGATGCCTGCAGCGGCCATCACCACGGCCAGCACCCACAACGTCAGTCGACTGCTCTTCATTGCCATTCCCCCCTGGGCCGTGACGCGTGCCAGCCCTTCCGATGGGTCAGGTCTGCAGCGGAGCGCCGTAGCCTGCCGACCTCGCGACATGTCGTGCTGGTAATGTAGTGATGTATAACACCGATCCCCTGTGCAGAAAGTCATGGGAACAGGGCGCAGCCCGCTGAATCGTTACGGATGCTTGAATCTGTGATCGGTTCCGCGTCTCCACACTTGAATATGTAAGCGTCCTCAACGATAAAAGCGGCATGTGGCACTGCCGCATTCCGGACCAGGGACGATCCGAAGCATGACGCGGGGAACACCTCCGCGTTCTCGTTCCCGCCGGCGCTGTGTTCGTCCAGGAAGGAGAACAGGGATGTTGGAACGACTGAAGACCCTATCGTGTGCCGCGCTGGCGATTGTCGCCCTTGGCTGCATCGCGCCGGCTGTTGTACAGGCGCAGGAAAGCAAGATCACCTGGCGTATTTCGCAGCCCGGCGGCAATTCGACGCAGTACAAGACCCAGCAGGCGGCGGTGGCCGCCATCAAGAACCTGCCGGCGCCCAGCCCGTTCCCGCCCGAGTTCCAGTTTGGCTGGCAATCTGTCGACAAAATCAAGTCGAAAGTCGTCGGCCTGGACGGTACTACATCGATTACCTATTGGATGGGGAAGGCACAACCCTCCGATCCAGACTGGACCTATCTGAGTACAGCGGAGTTCTCGACCGAAGAGGCGATGGTTGCAAGCTTTCTCGCGGATGTTCAGGCAGCCAACCCAGTCTGTCCGGGCGCTGCTGTCACACCTCAAGGCGACTGGTTCTCTGGTACGCCGGAAACGGAAGGCGTTGTCGAGTCGAGGTTCTATCAGATCACTCATATGATCGGGCAGAACACGGCCGAATCGCCCTGCGCTCCCTACGTGAGCCAGATGGCCTTTGGCCGCAAACGCCGCCTTGATTGCCCTGTTCCTCTTACGCAGTGGTCCAACAAGCACAACGCCTGCGTCAGCGAAGAATTCGTTGCGACCATCACCTCGAAGTCGCAGAAGTGCGACAAGGACAGTTCTGGGACGAATTGCCCTTCGATGGAAGAGGGCGAGGCGGCAAACAAGGCACCTTGCGACGGCACCGTAGGCAATCCGTGTGATGTCAAAACGGGCGAGAAATACGAAATCGCGCAGGACTTCGATCTGGGCTGGATCGCACTGACGCGCTTCTATCACTCCGGCATCTCCACCTCATCCGGTGGCTTCGGTTATGGCTGGACCCATTCGCTGGGCGCCCACCTGGCACTGGATGGCGTTGACAGCGTTGGCATCATTGAAAGCACCGGCTTCCAGCGGGCGTTCAAGAAGATCGGCCAGGCCTACGAGGCGGATGATGATAGCGGGGATCGTCTCGTCCAGAACGGCAACTGGACACTGTACACGGCGGGTTCCATCTCGACCTTCGGCCCGGATGGGCGTCTGACCACCAAGCGCTTCCCGGATGGCACGTCGCTGACCTACATCTACGACGACAGCGACCGCCTGGCGGCCGTTACCCACAGCAGTGGTCGCACGCTGGAGTTCGTTTACCAGACCAACGACTATGAGGCACTGATCGGTTCGGTACTGGTCGAAGGCATTCCGCTCGCCACCTACACCTATACACCGCGGAACCAGGTTGCCACGGTGACCTATGCGGGTGGCGGTGTGCGCACGTATCACTATGAGAATCAGGATTTCCCCCAGCACCTGACGGGTATCACCGCGGAAGACGGGCGTCGCTACAGCACTTTTACCTATGACTCCGACGGTCGCGTCATTTCCAGTCAGCACGCCGGCGGTGCCGATGGTGTGACGCTCGCCTACAGCCCCAACGGCGGTGCGGTCGTGACCGACGCGCTTGGGCGGCAGACCGACTACACCCTGACACCCGGCGGCGACACCGCTCCGTCGCGCAAGGTGACCGGCCTGACGGATTCACAGGGAGCCGTCAGCCGTACCTACTACGACCAGAGTGTCGATTTCCGCCGGCGTCTGGATACCTACACCGACAGGCGGGGTACCCAGACCAAACACACTTATGCCCAGGGAACGGATCCGGTGAATGGCCGTGCGATCAGCATCCATACCGTCACCGAAGCCGTTGGCCTGCCCGAGCAACGCGTGGTGTCTACCACACGCGACGTCGAAACCAATGCGGTGCTGACTGCAAAGATCGGCCAGCGCGAAACACGGACCTCATACAATAGCCGACGTCAGCCGACCACCATTGCGGTGTCGGATATTGGTTCCGGACAAGCTCGGACGACGACATTCTCCTACTGTGAAGCTTCGGATGTGACTGCGACAGGTAGCTGCCCGGTGGAAGGGCTGCTGAAGAGCGTGGATGGCCCGCGCACGGATGTGGTCGATACTGTTACCTATGCCTACTACCCGGCCGATGACGCAGGGTGCGCGACCAATGGTGCATGTGGCTTCCGCAAGGGCGACCTGCGCAGTGTGACCAATGTGCTGGGCCAGACGGTCGAGACCTTGACCTACGACGCGTTCGGACGGCCGTTGTCGGTCAAGGACGCCAACGGCGTGGTCACCGATTACACCTACCACGCCCGCGGCTGGCCGACCTCGATCACCGTACGCGGTGCCAGCACGGCCGAGGACCGCGTTACCCAACTGAGCTACTGGCCAACCGGCCAGGTGCAGAAGATCGCCGAGCCGGATGGCAGCAGCGTTTCCTACGTCTACGATGCTGCGCTGCGCTTGACCGACATCGAGGACAACGCAGGCAACACGATTCACTACACGCTGGACAATGCTGGTAACCGCCTCAAGGAAGACACGCTGGATACTGGCGGCACCCTGCGTCGCACCCTGGCACGGATGTTCAACACGCTCGGCCAGCTGACCGCACTGAAGGACGCGGGCAATCACGCCACAGGCTTCGCCTACGATGCCAACGGAAACCCGCAGACGATCACCGACGCACTGCAGCGCGTGACCCGCCAGCAGTACGACCCGTTGAACCGCCTGGCCCAGACCCTGCAGGACGTCGGCGGCGTGGCGGCGGAGATCCTCAGCCAGTACAACGCGCTGGACCAGGTCACCCAGATCACCGACCCGAAAGGCCTGCATACGACCTATGCCTACAACGGGTTCGGTGACCTGACCGGGCAGATCAGCCCGGACAGTGGCGCCAGCAGCTTTGCCGTGGACGCCGCAGGCAACCGCAAGACCGCCACCGATGCGCGTGGCGTCACCGCCACCTATCACTACGATGCACTCAACCGCCTGATCGGCATCGCCTACCCCGACCCCAACCTGGACGTGGGCTACAGCTACGACGTGGCGCCCGCTGCGTGTACTGCCGACGAGCGCTTTGCCAAGGGGCGCCTGGGGCAGGTGCTGCACGCCAATGGCAGCACCCAGTACTGCCATGACCGCTTCGGTCAGGTCACCCGCAAGGTGCAGACGCTCAATGGGGTGGCCAGTACCCTGCGCTATGCCTACAGCAAGTCGGGCCGCCTGACGGCGTTGACGTACCCCGATGGCAGTGTGGCCGACTACGTGCGCGATACCCAGGGGCGCATCAGCCAGATCGGCCTGACCCGGCCCGGCCAGGCGCGCCAGATCGTGGTGAACAACGTGACCTACGCGGCCTTCGGCCCGGCGACTGGCTGGACCTACGGCAATGGTCGCCAGCTGCAGCGCCCGCTGGATCTGGACTACCGCCCGCAAGCGGTGCACGACCCGGCCGCAGGCGGCCTGTCGCTGGGCTATGGCTATGACCCGGTCGGTTCAATCACCGAACTGAAGAACGGTGCAGGCTCGACGGTGCTCGCCAAGTACGCCTACGACGCGCTGGGCCACCTGACCCAGACCCAGGACGGCGCGACCGGCACGCCGATTGAAACCTATGCCTACGACGCCACCGGCAATCGCACCGCGCTGACCACCTCGGCAGGCACCGCCAACTACACCTATCCCGCAACCAGCCATCGCCTGACTGCGGTGGATGGCCAAGCGCGCAACCATGACGCAGCGGGCAATGCCACCAGCATCGACAGCAAGACGTTCACCTACAACGATGCCAACCGCATGAACGCGGTGAAGCAGGGCAATGCCGTGTTGGAAAGCTACGGCTATAACCATCGTGGCGAGCGCGTACTGCGCACCCCAGCCGGTGGCGCAGCGCAGATCACGCTGTATGACGAGGCGGGGCAATGGCTGGGCAACTACTCGGCCACGGGCCAGGCGCAGCAGCAGGCCATCTGGCTGGACAACTATCCGGTGGCGTTGATCAACACGCCGGCTACCGGCGTGCCGGAGCTGGCCCACGTCCAACCAGATCATCTGGGTACGCCGCGCGTGGTGATTGATCCGGTGCGGAATGTTGCGATCTGGGAGTGGAGCAACAAGAGCGAGGTGTTCGGTAACCAGATTCCGAGTGCAGACCCGGACGGGGATGGTGTGGCGTTCGAACTGGCGCTGCGCTTCCCCGGCCAGCAGGCGACGGATGCGAGCGGGTTGTTCTACAACTACTTCCGTGACTATGACCCGGCATCGGCTAGATACGTGGAGAGCGATCCCGTTGGGTTGAACGCCGGCGTCAGTACGTATGGCTACGTGATCTCGAACCCCGCCCGATTTACTGATCCGCTTGGGCTGACGACTACGCTAATAACGACATACGATTTCGGTATTGCAAGCCACTCGGCGATTCATGTTTCGATACCTGGCAAGCCTGATTTCCTGTACGACCCTTCCGGCAGCTACGCACCTGGGGGTCGTCGAGGAACCGGTGGGCTATTTGAGGGGCGCGATGCCAGCTTGGCCAGCTACAAAAAGTATCAGGTGGGAACTGGTAGTCGAGTTGAATTAACGGTAATCCCTTTGACTCCGGAGCAAGAATTAACTCTCATTGCGAACGCGGAGGAGTGGGGGGATGCACGTGGCTTCTGGTGTGCGAGCCACGTGTCCGGCGCGTTGGATGGAATGTGTGGGACAAAGCAAACACTCTTCCCGGGTGTTCTTCAAAAGAGTGCAAAGGCGGCAGAATGTCCAGTCAAATGAAGGATAGGCTTATCTCATCATTGATATGCTTCACTCTATCTGCTTCTGTGAATTTTGCGGGATGGATATGGCTATCCGCTTTCATGAAGATAGGAGCGATGCGAGTTCCCTACGTACTGCTTCTCTCACTACTTCTTTCGGTTACATTCTATGCGCTCTCTCGATGCGAAAGTATGCGCCGCATCCCGCGAAGTTTAGTGGTGGGGTTGATCGCTGGTCTTGTACTCGGGGTCGTGGCTGTAACTTCTTCCAATCTGGCAATTGATGGGGGGGGGCGCTTGCTTCTACAGAGCCTTGAAAGATTCGGAGCAACGGCGTTGGTAGCAGACCTTTGGCCGTCGCTATTGCTTGGAAGCTGGCTTGTGGGGGCGGTCGCATTTTGCGGGGCGTCGGCTTACTTGAGGCGAGCGTTCCTGAGGATGCCCTGAATAATCGCCGCAGAGCCTTGGATTTCGACCGCGCTGAATTGATCCTATGCCTGCGGCGCCACCGGTAATGGCCGCGCTGACCACCTCGGCGGGAACTAGCAGTTAAACCTATCCAGCATCCAGCCATCGACTGACTGCAGTGGATGGTGTGCCTGGACAATCACGATCAGCTCTTCGAGCTGGAGCTGTGCAAGGTGGACTTCTCACCGATCATCGGCGTCGATCTGAGGAGCGCTTTCAGCGAGCAATGACGCCTGCTGAAAGCGAGCATGGCTGAGGAGCGCGGCGCATGCCCTTCACCCTTCGGGCTGCAAGCGCCCCACCGCCTGCGCGCACAACGACTGGCAAGCCATGACCAACCCCTCCATCACCCGGTCGCCGACGTTCTCTTCCGGTTCGCCGTTCTGCCGGGTGCGTTCGGCCGCCAGCAGCATTTCCAGCACCACCCGCAACCCGCTCAACGCGCAATCTGCATCGGCCAGGGCCAGGCAGCGCCCGGGCAGCTGGTGCCGCTCCGGCCAGGGTTGTCCGTCGGCTGCTGCACCGGAGCCGATGCGGTTGAGATTGGCAATGAAGGTGTTTCTGTCCACTGCAGGCGCAGCCTGTGGCGAACCGTCGTCGCGGGCGGTGCTGCGGTAGGCGTGCAGATGCGGGAAGTCCGATTCGTTCATGGCAAGGCTCCGTGCAGGGCAATCGGTAGCCGCCACCCATAAAAGTGGCGGACGGTACGTGGTTCGAACACCGGGTTGATGTCAGTCCGGCGGGCCCGAAGGCCCCCACGCACCGCCCGCCATAGCCGGCAGACGGATTGCCAGCCGGCGCCACGCTAAGGTGGCGCCGGCTGGCAAGCGCATACATCAACATCAACTCGGGTGTTCGAAACCCGGCCACCCTTTTCCGGTGGCACGCCATCTGAGCCCGTGGCGCTGTGCAATGCCAATCAGAAGAGTTGCAAACATCACTCGATTGCAGACGCTTTCGGCATTCTCCCACGCTGTTAAGCACCGCCAGCGCTGGCTGGCGCGGTGATCCGCCTGCACCGTGCAATCTGCGACAGGTGTCGAGGTTGGGGGACGGAGGAGGGCGGGTGGGGAGGGGCGATGGCGACAGGCAAAACAGGACAGGTAGCGCCGGGCCATGCCCGGCGAACCGACGGCGCGCGAACGTGAAGGATTCCGCCGGGCATGGCCGGCGCTACCGATTCCGTCCTTCCTTGACGTTCCCTGCCACCAAGCGCAGGCTTGTTCAGCACGTTTCCTAAACAGAAGGAGACTTATGACCGCGACCGCTTCGCTGCACCCCACCCCCGACACCCAGGGCCGTTCCCGCCTGTGGAGTGTGTTCTGGCTGCAGGGCGTCATTCCCAGCAACATTCTGTGGGCGGTAGCCCTCTGGGCCCTGGCCAACCAGCGCACCACGCTGCTGCTGGGGGTATTTGCCGTGCTGCTGCTCTATACCGGCTGGATCATCCCGGCGGTCTGGCGGGCGGCGCCGACCGCGCACAACCCCAACCTTGGCGTGGCGGCGCGCGGGTTGACCGTCGCCTGGGGGCTGAACACCGTGCTGGTGATCTTCTTCCTGACCCTGCAGCTGGTGGCTCAATAGAACTGAACGGGCTCGCCGCCACGGTCGAAGGCGGCGAAGCGGCCGATCTGACCGTCATGGATGGCGTTGACCATGAGCTTGAGCGGGCGCGCGGCTTCGTCGCTGTTGGGCGCGAAACCGCCACGGCCGTCCAGCGCCGCCACGAACACCAGGTCCCAGTCGATGCCGGTGGTGGTCGATTCGGCCGTCAGCGCCTGGAAGCTGGGCACCTCGGCCGGCAGCTTGTCCACGCACAGCACCGGCGACAGGGTGCCGCCCTCGCGGCGGTCATGCCGGTCGCGCTGGTCACCGGTGGGCGATTCGGGCAGCTCGGCGCGCACGAATACGAACAGCAGGCGTTGCGGTTCAGCCTGTTCGCCGGCGGCATGCAGCAGTTGCTGGAAATCGTTCATCATCATGAGGGTTGTCACACGCCCGCTGCACGGAAAGCCGCATGCTGCCACAACGCCTGCCGCGCGGGGCCGGACACGATTGATTTAAGTCATGCCCATGGAACTGAAGGCCGCGTACTCTGGCAATCGTTCCAGCAGGCGAGGGTATCCGGGCCGTTCCGGGCACAGGCAAGACGGTGGAGCAACAAGGTGGACCAGCCATGAGCCAACTCACCGACGGTTTCGGACGCAGCTTTCCGTACCTGCGCCTGTCGTTGACCGAAGCCTGCAACTTCCGTTGCAGCTACTGCCTGCCCGACGGTTACCAGGCCGATGGCCGCCCGCGCTTCCTGCAGGTGGATGAAATCGCGAGGCTGGTGCGTGCGTTTGCCGCGCTGGGCATGAGCAAGATCCGCCTGACCGGTGGCGAACCCAGCCTGCGCAAGGATCTGGACGAGATCATCGCCACGGTGGCGGCGGTGCCGGGCATCCGCAAGGTGGCCATCACCACCAATGGCACGCTGCTGCCGCGGCGCCTGCCGGGGTGGCACCGGGCCGGCCTGACCGCGCTGAACGTGAGCATGGACAGCCTGCAGCGCGAACGCTTCAAGACCATCACCGGGCACGACCGCCTGCCGGAGATCGAACAGGGCCTGGCCCTGGCGCAGGCGCTGGGCCTGCCGGCGATCAAGCTCAACGCGGTGCTGCTGCGTGGCCTGAACGACGACGAGCTGTCGCAGTGGATGGATTACCTGCGTGACCGCCCCTTCAGCGTGCGCTTCATCGAACTGATGCGCACCGGCGACAACGAAGCCTATTTCCAGCGCCACCACCTGCGCGCCGACCTGGTGATCGAGCAGCTGCTGGCCGCTGGCTGGCACGAACGGCCGCGCGCGGCCGATGCCGGCCCGGCGCGCGAGTTCGGCCACCCCGACCATCGCGGCAGCATCGGCATCATCGCCCCGTATTCGCGCGACTTCTGCAAGGGCTGCAACCGCCTGCGGGTGACCGCCAAGGGCGACCTGCGGCTGTGCCTGTTCGGCGAGTTCGGCGTGCCGCTGCGCCCGCTGCTGCAGAGCGACGATGACCACGACGCGCTGCTGGCACGCATCACCACACAGCTTGGCCTGAAAGCGGCCGGGCATGGACTGCACCAGGGCCAGACCGGGCTGACCCCGCACCTGGCCTCCATCGGAGGATGAGCAATACGATGAGTGGGGAATTGAATGCGGCCTTTCATATGGCCGATGTCCGCGACAAGCGCATCACCCGCCGCCGTGCGGTGGCGGTGGGCGAGCTGCATGCCGGTCCAGTGGCCTATCCGCTGATCGTCGAGCGCCGCCTGCCCAAGGGCGATGCGCTGGTGATGGCCGAGATTGCCGGCCTGCAGGGCGCCAAGATGGCCTCGATGCTGATGCCGCTGTGCCACCCGCTGCCGCTGGAACTGGTGCAGGTGTTCTGCGCGCCGGTACCGGAACGGCAGGCGATCCGCGTGTGGTGCGAGTGCGCCAGCGAGGCGCGCACCGGCGTGGAGATGGAGGCACTGGCCGGCGTCAACGCGGCGCTGCTGACCCTGTACGACCTGAGCAAGCCGGTGGAACCGGCCCTGCGCATCGAAGGCATCCGCCTGCTGTTCAAGGAAGGCGGCAAGCGCGGTGTCTGGCTGCACCCCGACGGCATGGACGATGCCGAGCGCACGCGTTTCAAGCCGCGTGCGCCGAAGGGCCTGGAGGGCGCGGCCTGCGCGGTGATCACGTTGAGTGATCGCGCCAGCGAAGGCACCTATGAGGATGTGTCCGGCCCAACCCTGGTGACCGGCGTGAAAAAGCTGGGTGGCGAAGTAGTGGCCGCCGAGGTCTTGCCCGATGGCATCGAGCCATTGGCGGGCCGCCTGCAGGCGTTGGCTGCCCATGGCGTGCGCCTGTGCCTGTGTACCGGCGGTACCGGGCTGGGCCCGCGTGACCTGACCCCGGAGGCGCTGCGTTCCTTGAACGCGCGGCCGGTGCATGGCCTGGCGCAGATGGTGCGGGCACTGAGCGCACAGCACACGCCGATGGCCTGGTTGAGCCGCGCCGAGGTGGTGCAGCTGGGCAACATGCTGGTGTTCGCGCTGCCCGGCAGCCCGAAGGCGGCGGCGCAGTGCCTGGACATCCTGGCGCCGGTACTGGGCCACGCCCTGGCGATGGTCGAGGGAGATGGCCACGCATGATTCCCTACAGCGAGGCCTTGCAACACCTGCTGGACGCGGCCACGCCGCTGCCGGCCGAGCGCCTGCCGCTGCATGAGGCCGGCGGCCGTACCCTGGCCAGTGACATCCACAGCGGGCAGTCGTTGCCGCCGTTCGACAACTCGGCGATGGACGGCTTCGCGCTGCGCGCCAACGGCGCGGCGTTCGAGGCCGGTACCGAATTCGCGGTGCAGGGCTGGCAGGCAGCCGGCGATGCCGGCGCCGAAGGCGGCGAGGGTGCCTGGGAAATCATGACCGGTGCGCGCATGCCGTCCGGGCTGGATACGGTGGTACCGGTCGAGAACGTGGACATCCTCGCCAGCGAGGAGGGTCGCCCGACCCGCATCGCCCTGAAGGCATCGGTGAAGCCGGGCCAGCACGTACGCCTGCGTGGCCAGGACGTGAGCGAAGGCGAGTGTGTGCTGCAGGCTGGGCAGGTGCTGGATATCAATGCGCGCACCCTGCTGCATGCCATCGGCGTGGGCCAGGTGGCGGTGGTGGCACGGCCGAAGGCCGCGGTGATCGCCACCGGCAAGGAGCTGGTGACCGAAGCGGCGCAGACGCTGGAATCCGGGCAGATCCGTGACAGCAACCGACCGTACCTGGTCGGCCGCCTGCAGGCCGCCGGTGCCGAGGTGGTCTGGCAGGGCACGGTGGGCGACGACGTGGCCGCGTTCAATGCGGTGCTGGATGAAGCGCTGGCCGCGGGGGCGCAGGTGCTGATCAGCACGGGCGCGGTGTCGGCCGGCCGCTACGATTTCGTTCCCGATGCGCTGCGCGGCCGTGGTGCGCGCATCGTCTTCCACAAGGTGGCGATCCGCCCGGGCAAGCCGCTGCTGTTCGCGGTGCTGCCCAATGGTGCGCTGTACTTCGGCCTGCCGGGCAACCCGGTCTCAGCGGCCGTGGGCCAGCGTTTCTTCGTCGAGCCGGTGCTGCGCCGCCTGTTGGGGCTGGCACCGGAGGCTATGTTGCAGCTGCCACTGCAGGCCGACGTGCGCAAGCCGGCGGGCCTGCGCTTCCATGCGCGTGCGCGGGTGGAAATGGACGGGCAGGGGCGCCTGAGTGCGCGCGTGCTGTCCGGGCAGGAGTCGTTCCGTTTGATGTCCATGCTGCAGGCCAACGCCTGGGTAGTTCTGGAGGCCGAGGGAGACCTGGCCAGCGCTGGCACCTACGTGCGCGTGCAGGGCTGGGGTCACCACGAACCGGTGCAGCTGGTGAGCCAGGAGCCATGATGAAACAGGTGAATCTGCAGTTGTTCGGTGCGTTTTCCGATCTGGATGCCAGCCGCGAGATTGCCGTGGATGTGGCCGGTGGCACCGTGGCCGATCTGCGCCAGGCGCTGCGCGAGCTGCTGCCGGTGCGTTGGCCGGGCTTCCGCGCGGGCCTGCTGGATTATTCGGCGTTTGCCGACCAGCAACGCGTGCTGCGCGACCACGAGGCGCTGCCCGACGATGGCCATGTGGCGATCCTGCCGCCGGTGAGCGGGGGCTGAGCCATGAACGAGAAGATCATCGCGAAGGTGGTGGACCGCGCGCAGGCGGCGATCGATCCCGCCGAGGGCATTGCCGCGGTCTCCGATCCGGGCTTCGGCGGCATCGATGTGTTCATCGGCAAGGTGCGTGACGTCAACATCGGCCGGCCGGTGACCGGGATTACCTACGACCTGTTCGAGCCGTTGGTGCTGAACGAGTTCAAGCGCCTGGCCGCCGAGGTCGAGGCGACGTTCGGTCCGAAGCTGAAACTGTATGTGGCCCATGCCAAGGGCCGGCTGGGCATTGGTGATGTGGCGGTGGTGGTGGCGGCGGGCAGCCCGCACCGCGACGAGGCGTTCCGCGCGTGCCGGCAGTTGATCGAGGTGGTCAAGCACCAGTGCCCGATCTGGAAGCAGGAGCATTACGAGGACGGCGACAGCGAGTGGAGCGAGGGCTGCACCCTGTGCCATGCCGACAGTGAGCCCGCCCATGCCCACGTGCATCGGTAGATCCACGCCATGCGTGGATGGGGCCAGGGCAGCCACGCATGGCGTGGCTCCACTGGGCGGCCCGATTACGTTCGATAACCCCGGTAGATCCACGCCATGCGTGGATGGCATTAACCCATGACCTTCGCCGGCATCGTGCTGGCCGGTGGCCTGTCCACCCGGATGGGCCGCGACAAGGCGCTGCTGCCGTGGCAGGGGCGGACCCTGCTGGAACACATGCGTGGCCTGTTGATGCAGGCTGGCGCGCGCGAGGTCTGGGTCAGCGGAAACTACCCGGCCTTCGGCGGCGTGCCGGACCGCGTAGCACGTTGCGGGCCGCTTGGCGGGCTCTACAGCGTGGCACTGCACATGCCCGATGGCCCGGCCTGGGTGGTGCCGGTGGATACGCCGCTGCTACCGCCACGATTGCTGCAGCAATTGCGTGACGGCCATCGCGGTCCATGCACGATCTTTGCCGGCCACCCCCTGCCCATGCTGGTGGATATAGACGATGCTTGTCGCAACGTACTTGGATCGATGCTGGATGACCCGGACGGTCCGCGCTCGCTGCAGGTCCTGCAGCGCCGTCTTGGCGTGAATTCCGTGGCCCTGGCGCCGGTTGACGAGGCCGGGCTGGTCAACTGCAATACCCCCGAACAATGGGAGGATGTTGCGTCATGAAAGTGCAGTTGCAGGACCAATCGGTACGGCTTCGCCTGGACGAGGCCGAACTGGCGCGCCTGCTGGCCGGTGAATCGGTCGAGAACATGACCCGCTTCGGCGGTATCGAGGGCTGGGGCATGGCGGTATCGCTGCACGCCGGTGAACAGCCCGTGCTGCTGGACGGCGGTACCTTCTGTCGCCTGGTACTGCCGCGCCCGGCAGTCGAGGCCTTGGCGGCACGGCTGCCGTGCCGGGATGGCCTGCCATTCGAGATTGCCCTGGAAGAGGGCGGCCAGCTTCAGTTGCAGTTCGATGTAGACGTGCGCGACAGCGTGCGCCAGCGCGGGGTGACCCGCCGCAGCACCGCTTCATCGGTTTGACATTTGTCAGGGGCAGGGTGGAATCCGGCCCCTGATTGATCCAGATCAACCCCGTCTTTCGTGCTGCACGGCCTAATGGCTGCATGACGACGGGTTACAACTTGAAACGCAGTACCCACGTCATTCCACAGCCTTGGAGCCATGTATGACCGTCGGTAGCGATCCTGTTGTCCGCAGCACTGCCAGTCCCGGTCGCGTCATCAGCGACTGGACGCCGGAGGACCCCGGCTATTGGGAGCGCACCGGCAAGCGGGTCGCCACCCGCAACCTGGTCATCTCGATCCCTTCGCTGCTGCTGGCCTTTTCGGTCTGGGTGCTGTTTTCGGCGGTGTCGATCAGCCTGCCGAAGATCGGCTTCAATTTCAGCACCGACCAGCTGTTCTGGCTGGTGGCGCTGCCCAGCCTGTCCGGCGCGACCCTGCGCATCTTCTATTCGTTCGTGATTCCGATCTTCGGTGGCCGCCGCTGGACCGCGCTGTCCACCGCCTCGTTGCTGGCGCCGACGCTCTGGCTCGGCTTTGCGGTGCAGAACCCGGCCACGCCGTACTGGGTGTTCGTGGCCATCGCGATCCTGTGTGGCTTCGGTGGCGCGAACTTCTCGTCGTCGATGTCCAACATCTCCTTCTTCTATCCCAAGCAGAAGCAGGGCCTGGCGCTGGGACTGAACGCCGGCCTGGGCAACGTGGGCGTGTCGGTGGCGCAGGCGGTGATCCCGCTGGTCATCACCGTAGGCGTGTTCGGTGCGCTGGGTGGTGCACCGCAGCCCGCGGTGGAGGGTGGGGCACCGCTGTTCCTGCAGAACGCAGGCTTCATCTGGGTGCCGGCCATCGCGCTGTGCGCCATCGCAGCCTGGTTCGGCATGAACGACCTGACCAGCGCCCGCTCCTCGTTCTCCGAGCAGGCGGTGATCTTCCGCCGCAAGCACAACTGGCTGATGTGCTGGTTGTACATCGGCACCTTCGGTTCCTACATCGGTTTCTCGGCCGGCTTCCCGATGCTGGTGAAGAGCCAGTTCCCGGACGTGAACCCGCTGGCCTATGCCTTCATCGGCCCGCTGCTGGGTGCGCTGATGCGCTCGGTCGGTGGCAGCATGGCCGACCGCTGGGGCGGCGCACGCCTGACCTTCTGGGTGTTCGCGCTGATGATCGCCGCGGTGTTCGGCGTGCTGCACTTCCTGCCCAGCCATGGCCAGGGCGGCAACTTCTACGGCTTCCTGCTCAGCTTCATGGCGCTGTTCGTGCTCAGTGGCATCGGCAACGGCACCACCTTCCGCATGATCCCGGTGATCTTCCGCACCCTGCATGAGCGCTGGTCGGCCAACGACAACGCCGAGGGCAAGGCCACGGCCGCGCACCAGGCCAGCATCGAGTCGGCCGCGGTGGTCGGTTTCTCCGGTGCGATCGGTGCCTACGGCGGTTTCTTCATTCCCAAGAGCTACGGCTCGTCCATTACGTTGACCGGCAGCCCCGACATGGCGCTGTACGGATTCGTTGTTTTCTATGTCACCTGCCTGGCCGTGACCTGGTGGTGGTACTACCGGCGCGGTGCCGAGACACCCTGCTGACGACATGAAAACGCACCGCAGCCAGATGACACACACAGCCACGATGCCGATGTCCGCAAAGGGAGATCCCCGATGAGTTATTTCCTCGATCGCTTGCAGTTCTTCAAGCGTGACCCCCAGACCTTTGCCGATGGCCATGGATTTGCCAAGAGCGAGGGCCGCGACTGGGAAAACAGTTACCGCGCCCGCTGGCAGTACGACAAGATCGTGCGGTCCACCCATGGCGTGAACTGCACCGGCTCCTGCAGCTGGAAGATCTACGTCAAGAACGGCCTGGTCACCTGGGAAACCCAGCAGACCGACTACCCGCGCACGCGCCCGGACCTGCCCAACCATGAACCGCGTGGCTGCCCGCGTGGCGCCAGCTATTCCTGGTACCTGTACAGCGCCAACCGGCTGAAGTACCCGCTGATCCGCGGCACGCTGCTGCGCCTGTGGCGCGAAGCCCGCAAGAGCAAGGCCCCAGTCGATGCCTGGGCCAGCATCGTGGAGGACAAGGAAAAGGCGCGCTCGTACAAGACCCGTCGTGGCATGGGCGGCTTCGTGCGGCTGAACTGGGAAGAGGCCAACGAGATCATCGCCGCCTCCAACCTGTACACGGTGAAGCAGTACGGCCCGGACCGCGTGGTCGGCTTCTCGCCGATCCCGGCGATGTCGATGGTGTCCTACGCCGCCGGTGCGCGTTACCTGTCGCTGCTGGGTGGCGCCTGCCTGTCCTTCTACGACTGGTACTGCGACCTGCCGCCGGCCTCGCCGCAGGTGTGGGGCGAGCAGACCGACGTGCCCGAATCGGCCGACTGGTACAACAGCCGCTACATCATTGCCTGGGGCTCGAACGTGCCGCAGACGCGTACGCCCGATGCGCACTTCTTCACCGAGGCGCGCTACAACGGCACCAAGACGGTAGCGATCTGCCCGGATTATTCCGAGCTGGCCAAGCTGACCGACCACTGGCTGCACCCCAAGCAGGGCACCGACGCGGCGCTGGCCTTTGCGTTCGGCCATGTGATCCTGCGCGAGTTCCATGTCGATTCGCCCTCGCAGTACTTCCAGGACTACTGCCGCAAGTATTCAGACATGCCGATGCTGGTGCGGCTTGAGCGTCGCGCTGACGGCCGCCTGGTGGCCGGCCGCTTCCTGCGCGCCAGTGAGCTGGGCGGGCTGGGTGAAGCCAACAATCCCGACTGGAAGACCCTGGCCTATGACGAGACCAGCGGCCAGATCGTGGTGCCCAACGGCTCGATTGGTTTCCGCTGGGGAGAGAAAGGTCGCTGGAACATCGAAGAGAAGGCCAGCAATGGCGCAGATACACGCCTGCGCCTGAGCTTATCCGACGCCAACGACGGCATCGAAGCGGTGAGCTTCCCCTACTTCGGTGGCATTGAAAGCGATGGCTGGACCGCCGCGCCGGCCGAAGAAGTACTGGACCGCAACATTCCGGTGCGCCGGCTGGCCACGGCCGACGGCGGCGAGACGCTGGTGGCCACGGTCTATGACCTGCTGCTGGCCCAGTATGGTGTCGATCGCGGTTTTGGTGGTGCCAATGTCGCCACGAGCTTCGATGAGAACGTGCCGGGCACACCCGCCTGGCAGGAACGCATCACCGGCGTGCCGCGTGGCGAGGTGATCGAGATCGCCCGCGAGTTCGCGCGGACCGCCGACAAGACACACGGCCGTTCGATGATCATCGTCGGCGCGGGCATGAACCACTGGTTCCACAACGACATGAACTACCGCGGCCTGATCAACATGCTGATCATGTGCGGTTGCGTGGGTCAGACCGGTGGCGGCTGGGCGCATTACGTGGGCCAGGAAAAGCTGCGCCCGCAGACCGGTTGGCAGCCGCTGGCGTTCGGCCTGGACTGGAGCAAGCCGCCGCGCCACATGAACGGTACCTCGTTCTTCTACTTCAACACGGGGCAGTGGCGTTACGAGAAGCTGCAGGTGGATGAACTGTTGTCACCGCTGGCTGATGCCAGCAAGTACAGCGGCAGCCTGGCCGACCTGAACCTGCGCGCGGTGCGCATGGGTTGGTTGCCGAGTGCGCCGCAGCTGGACCGCAACCCGCTGCAGCTGGTGCGCGAAGCCGAAGCGGCCGGCGTGGCCCCGGCCGACTACGCGCTGGGCAAGTTCAAGGACGGCTCGCTGGACTTTGCCTTTGCCGACCCTGATGCCAGCCAGAACCACCCGCGCATGATGTTCATCTGGCGCTCGAACCTGCTGGGTTCTTCCGGCAAGGGCCACGAGTACATGCTGCGGCATCTGCTGGGCACCCGCCATGGCCTGCAGGGCAAGGACCTGGGCGAGATGGGGGCGGTGAAGCCGCAGGAAGTGAAGTGGCACGACGAGGCGCCGGAAGGCAAGCTGGACCTGCTGGTGACGCTGGACTTCCGCATGTGCACCACCGCGCTGTACTCGGACATCGTGCTGCCCACCGCCACGTGGTACGAGAAGGACGACCTCAACACCTCGGACATGCATCCGTTCATCCACCCGCTTTCGAAGGCGGTGGACCCGGCCTGGGAATCGCGCAGCGACTGGGACATCTTCAAGGAAGTGGCCCGCACCGTAAGCGAGATGGCGCCCGGCGTGCTGGGCGTGGAAAAGGATCTGGTGCTGGTGCCGACCCTGCACGACACCGCCAACGAACTGGGCATGCCGTTCGGCGTGGCCGACTGGAAGAAGGGCGAGTGCGAGGCCATCCCCGGCCACACCATGCCGTCGATGACGGTGGTGGAGCGCGACTACCCGAACCTGTACCGCAAGTTCACCTCGTTGGGCCCGCTGCTGGACAAGCAGGGCAACGGCGGCAAGGGCATGAACTGGGACACGAAGCACGAGGTGGAATTCCTCGGCAAGTTGAACCACACCGTGCACGAAGAAGGCGTAAGCCAGGGTCGCCCGGCGATCGCCACGGCCATCGATGCGGCCGAGGTGATCCTGCACCTGGCCCCGGAAACCAACGGCCATGTGGCGGTGAAGGCATGGGAATCGCTGGGCACGTTCACCGGCCGCGAGCATACGCATCTGGCGGTGGGCAAGGAACACGAGGCGATCCGCTTCCGTGACATCCAGGCGCAGCCGCGCAAGATCATCTCTTCGCCGATCTGGTCGGGCCTGGAAGACGACAACGTCAGCTACAACGCCTGCTACACCAATGTGCACGAGCTGATTCCGTGGCGCACGATTACCGGCCGCCAGCAGTTCTACCAGGACCACGAGTGGATGATCGATTTCGGCGAGGCCTTCATGAGCTACCGCCCGCCGGTCAACACCCGCACCATCGAGCCGCTGTTGAACCAGCGCTCGAACGGCAACAAGGAGATCGTGCTGAACTGGATCACCCCGCACCAGAAGTGGGGCATCCACAGCACCTACAGCGACAACCTGATCATGCAGACGCTGTCGCGTGGCGGCCCGATCGTGTGGATCAGTGAGGACGACGCGCGCAGTGCCGGTATTGTCGACAACGACTGGATCGAGCTGTTCAACGTCAACGGTGCGATTGCCGCGCGTGCGGTGGTCAGCCAGCGCGTGATGCCGGGCATGGCAATGATGTACCACGCCCAGGAACGCATCATCAACGTGCCGGGCTCGGAGATTTCCGGGACCCGCGGCGGCATCCACAACTCGGTGACCCGCATCGTGCTCAAGCCCACCCACATGATCGGCGGCTACGCGCAGCTGGCCTATGGCTTCAACTACTACGGCACCTGCGGAACCAACCGCGATGAATTCGTGATCGTGCGCAAGATGGACAAGATCGATTGGCTGGACGATGAACAGGGAAGTTCGAGTGTCGCGGGCGCAGGACGCGCAGGAGCGACCGGCGAGGCCGTACCGGCCGCCGCCAAGGAGGTGGTGTGATGAAGGTCCGTGCACAGATCGCGATGGTGCTGAACCTGGACAAGTGCATCGGCTGCCATACCTGCTCGATCACCTGCAAGAACGTCTGGACCTCGCGCGAGGGCGTCGAGTACGCCTGGTTCAACAACGTGGAAACCAAGCCGGGCATCGGCTACCCGAAGGAATGGGAAAACCAGGAAAAGTGGAACGGTGGCTGGGTGCGCACCGGCAGCGGCAAGCTGGTGCCGCGCGCCGGTGGCCGCTGGCGGATGCTTGCCAAGATCTTCGCCAACCCGGACCTGCCGCAGATTGACGACTACTACGAGCCGTTCGATTTCGACTACCAGAACCTGCATACCGCCAAGGACAGCCAGCACCAGCCGACCGCGCGCCCGCGTTCGCTGATCAGTGGCGAGCGCATGCAGAAGATCGAGTGGGGTCCGAACTGGGAGGAGATCCTGGGGTCGGAGTTCAGCAAGCGCTCGCGCGACTACAACTTCGACCAGGTGCAGAAGGAGATCTACGGCGCCTTCGAGAAAACGTTCATGATGTACCTGCCGCGCCTGTGCGAGCACTGCCTGAACCCGGCGTGCGTGTCGGCGTGCCCCTCGGGTGCGATCTATAAGCGCGAGGAAGATGGCATCGTGCTGATCGACCAGGACAAGTGCCGCGGCTGGCGCATGTGCGTGTCGGCCTGTCCGTACAAGAAGATTTACTACAACTGGAAGAGCGGCAAGTCGGAGAAGTGCATCTTCTGCTACCCGCGCATCGAGATGGGTGAGCCGACCGTGTGCTCGGAAACCTGCGTGGGCCGCATCCGCTACCTGGGCGTGATGCTGTACGACGCTGACCGCATCGCCGAGGCCGCTTCGGTAGCCGCCGAGAAGGACCTGTACCAGGCCCACCTGGATATCTTCCTGGACCCGAACGATCCGGCGGTGATCGCCGCCGCGCGCAAGGAAGGCATCCCGGACAGCTGGCTGGAGTCTGCCAAGCAGTCGCCGGTGTACAAGCTGGCGATCGACTGGAAGCTGGCGCTGCCGCTGCACCCGGAATACCGCACGCTGCCGATGGTCTGGTACGTGCCGCCGCTGTCGCCGATCCAGTCCGCCGCCGAGCGTGGCCGCGTGGGCATGAGCGGCGAGCTGCCGGACGTGGCGTCGCTGCGCATTCCGATGCGCTACCTGGCCAACCTGCTTACCGCCGGTGACGAGGCACCGGTGGTACGCGCGCTGGAGCGGCTGATGGCGATGCGTGCCTGGCGCCGGGCCAAGAACGTGGACGGCGTGGAAGACACCGCCGTGCTGGAACAGACCGGGCTGAGCATCGCCCAGGTGGAAGAGATGTACCGCTACCTGGCCATTGCCAACTACGAGGACCGTTTCGTGATTCCCACCGGCCACCGCGAGTACGCCAACGACGCCTTCGGCGAGCGCGGCGGATGCGGCTTCACCTTCGGCAACGGCTGCAATGGTGACAGCCCGGCCGACCTGTTCGGCCAGCGCAAGAGCACCACCTTCGTGGTGGACAAGGGGCCGAACCACCGCCGCAAGGAGGTGGTGTGATGAGCGTTCTGAAACTGGTGGGCGTGTTGCTGGATTACCCGCGCGAAGAACTGTGGCAGCACGGCGGGGAACTGCTGGCGGCATGCGACGAGGTTGCGCTGACGCCGACGCGGCGGAAGCAGTTGCGCGGTTTCGTGCAGCAGCTGCTGGATACCGACCCGCTGGATGCGCAGGCGGCGTGGCTGGCGACCTTCGACCGTGGCCGTTCGATGAGCCTGTTGCTGTTTGAACACATCCACGGCGAATCGCGCGACCGCGGCCAGGCCATGGTCGATCTGGTGGAAACCTATCGCAAGCACGGCTTTGAGCTGGACGCGCGCGAGCTGCCGGACTACCTGCCGCTGCTGCTGGAGTTCCTGGCCCACCGCCCGGAAACCGAAGCGCGTGAGTGGCTGCACCACATCGGCCACATCGCCGGCATGCTGGCCGCGCGTGCGGCCGAACGTGAGCTGCCGCATGTGCCGCTGCTGGAGATCCTGGTGGAGGCCGGCGACGGCAAGGTGAACCTGGAAGCGCTGCGGCAACGCGCAAGTGAAGAACCCCGCGACGATACGGCCGAGGCGATGGACAAGCTGTGGGAGGAGGAGGCGGTGCGTTTCGGCGCCGAAGCACCCTCTGAAGACTGCAAGCCACCGACGCGTTCGCCGGCCCGTCCTTCGCATCGAGAGGTCCAGCCATGAGTTACTCCCTGCATCAATTCGCCTTCCAGTACTACCCGTACATCGCCGTGGCGGTGCTGCTGATCGGCAGCTGGGCCCGCTATGACAAGGCCATGTACACCTGGCGCACCGGCTCCAGCCAGATGCTGTCGGACAAGGGCATGCGGATCGGCAGCAACTGCTTCCACATCGGCATCCTGGCCATCCTCGGTGGCCATCTGGTCGGCCTGCTGACCCCGCACGCGGTGTACGAGCACTTCATCACTTCGTCGCAGAAGCAGATGCTGGCGATGGTGGTCGGTGGTGTGTTCGGCGCACTGTGCTTCATCGGCATCAGCATCCTGCTGGTACGCCGCCTGTTCAATGCGCGTGTTCGGGCTACCGGCAGCTTCGGTGACACCCTGGTGCTGGTGCTGCTGTTCGCCCAGCTGTGCCTGGGCCTGTACAGCATCCGGGTGTCGTCCGGCCACCTGGACGGTGGGGTGATGGTGCAGCTGGCCGAGTGGGCGCAGCACATCGTGACCTTCCGTGCCGGTGCCGCTGATTACATCGAGGGCGTCAGCTGGGTCTACAAGATGCATATCTTCCTGGGCCTGACCCTGTTCCTGATCGCGCCGTTCACCCGCCTGGTGCACGTGTGGAGCATTCCGATCAGCTACCTGTGGAGGCCGTACCAGGTGGTGCGCCGCCGCCAGGCCACGCTGCGTTACGGGCCGCGGGAGTAAGCCATGGGCAGCCTGCCGAAGTTCCTGCCGATCACCGTGATCGACTCCGCCGCACCGGTTCCCGCCGAGGCGCATTCGCACCACCATGACGCGGCGGCGCAGGGGCCGCGCTCGCTCGGGCAGCCGGCACCCTGCCGGCTGTTCGTGGACGAGACCGCGATCAGCGAGGCCGACATCGCCCGCGAGATGCAGCACCACCGTGCGATGCGCCCGGAACAGTCACGGGCCGAGGCGGCACGTGCTCTGGTGGTACGCGAGTTGCTGCGCCTGGAAGCGCAGCGGTTGGGCCTGCAAGCGCCGGACGGCAACCGGGTAAGCGACGAGGAAGTGCTGATCCAGCAGCTGCTGGAAGACGCGATCGAAGACCGCGTGCCGACCGATGAGGACTGCCGCCGCTACTTCGAGCAGAACCCGGAGCGCTTCCGCTCCCCCGACCGCGTGCGTCTGCGCCATATCCTGCTGGCCGCGCCGGCCGACGACGTGGCCGGACGCTTCGCCGCACGTACCGAGGGTGAGCGCTTGGTCGGTCTGCTGAAGGAGTCGCCGCACCTGTTCGCCGATTTCGCCCTGCGCCATTCACGCTGCCCATCCAGCAGCGAGGGCGGTGACCTGGGTTGGCTGCAGCGCGGGCAGACCACGCCGGAGTTCGATCGCCAGGTGTTCCGCCTGCGCGAGGGCCTGGCCGGTTTCCCGGTGGAATCGCGCTGGGGCTATCACGTGGTCTGCGTCGATGCCCGCGAGGAAGGACAGTCGCAGCCGTTCGAGGCCGTGTTGCCGCAGTTGCGTGACTACCTGGAACTGCAGGTGCGCCAGCGCGAGGTACAGGCCTACCTGCTGCAGCTGCAGGAACGCTACCCGGTGCGCGGGCTGGATGATATCGAAGCCGAAGCGGATATCGGCTGAACCCCTTTGAACGAGGAGAATTCATGAACCAGGCCCTTGCCCCCGCCGGTGCCGGGCAGCAGCAACGTGCGCTGTGGCTGAGCACGTTCGCCTTTACTGTGTGCTTTGCGGTGTGGATGATCTTTTCGATCATCGGCATCCAGATCAGTCAACAGCTTGGCTTGAATGACACCCAGTTCGGCCTGTTGATCGCCACGCCGGTGCTGACCGGTTCGGTCAGTCGCGTCTTCCTCGGCATCTGGTCCGACCAGTTCGGTGGCCGCAAGGTGATGGTGCTGGTGATGCTGTGTGGCGCAGTGGCCACCTGGATGCTGACCTATGCGCAGACCTATACCCAGTTCCTGATTGCCGCGCTGTGCGTGGGCATCGCCGGCGGCAACTTCTCGGTGGGCGTGGCCTACGTCTCCAAGTGGTTCCCGGCCAGCAAGCAGGGCACCGCGCTGGGCATCTTCGGTGCCGGCAACATCGGTTCGGCGGTGACCAAGCTGCTGGCGCCGCTGGTGATGGTGGCGGCCGGCTGGACCATGGTCGCCAAGGTCTGGGCAGTTGCGCTGGCCGTCACTGCGGTGCTGTTCTTCCTCTTCAGCAAGGAAGACCCGTCGCTGGAGCAGCGCCGCCGTGAAGGCGTGAAGCCGGTACCGTTCGCCGAGCAGATGGCACCGCTGAAGAACCTGCAGGTCTGGCGGTTCTCGCTGTACTACTTCTTCGTGTTCGGCGGCTTCGTGGCGCTGGCGTTGTGGCTGCCGCACTACCTGGTGGGCGCCTATGGCATGGACGTGGGCCACGCCGGCATGCTGGCGGCGTGCTATTCGATCCCGGCCAGCCTGTTCCGCGTGGTCGGTGGCTGGATGTCGGACCGGATGGGTGCGCGCCGGGTGATGTACTGGACCTTCGGCGTGTCGGCCATCTGTACCTTCCTGCTGGCTTACCCGGATACCGAGTATGTGGTGAAGGGCATCCATGGCCCGATCCACTTCCATCTAGCGATCGGCTTGGTGATGTTCACCGTGCTGGTGTTCGTGCTGGGCTTCTTCATGTCGCTGGGCAAGGCCGCGGTCTACAAGCACATTCCGGTGTATTACCCGAAGCACGTGGGTGCGGTGGGCGGTGTGGTCGGCATGATCGGCGGTCTGGGTGGCTTCATCCTGCCGATCGTGTTTGGCGCATTGAACGATGCGGTGGGCATCTGGAGCAGCTGCTTCATGCTGCTGTTCGTGCTGGTGGCGGCTGCCCTGGCGTGGATGCACTTTGCGATCCGCCGCATGGAACGCCGCCACTTCCCGCAGATCGACCGCGAAACCGACCTGCCCGAAGCCATCGATGCGGCCGCCGCCGAGCGGGTGCGCGGCGGGTGAAGGGGGGCTGCCGGCCAGCGCCGGCAGCAACCATCAGATGCGCCACGCTTGATTTCAATCAGGGCCACGCGAAGAGGAACGCCCGAAGATGTCTGCCATGAGCTTCCACGTTGACGAGAGCGAGGACACTGCGCTGCAGGCGGCATTGCTGCGGCAACCGCGGCACGTGCTGTTTCCGCCGGCTGACCAGTTCAGTAGCGGCTTTGGCGAAAGTGGCTGGCGCGCTGCCGTGCGCGCCAGCAACGAGCACCTGATCCCGCGTGGCTTGACGCTCGGCTTCCAGGCAGGCCGCGGCGGACGCGATGCGCCACCGCAGGCCTATCTGGATACCTTGCTGCTGGCGTTGCGGCTACAGGCCGACGCGCTGGCTGAAGATCGTGAAGTGGTGGCGATGGTGCTGCAGCTGGGGCTGGCCGAGACGCTGCCGCCGCCACAGCTGGGCCAGCTGCTGGATGCGGTGCCGCAGCACCTGCGTACCGTGGCGCGGCCCCAGGTAGAGGTGCGCCTGGATGCGGGCAGCGCGCTGGCACCCGCGCAGCTGCGTGCGGTGGGCTGCACTCGATTGAACGTGATCGATCGTGCCGATGCGCCGGGGCCGACCCTGCTGGCGCACGCGCGTGATGCTGGGTTCACCGCGCGGTACTACCAGTTGCGGGTGCCCGGCAGCGAGGACACCGGCTTCATCGAACGGCTGCACGAGGTGCTGGCCGAAGCGCCCGAGCGCATCCTGCTGCCGGCGCCTTGCGCGCTGCCAGAGCAGCCCTCGGCCGTCCATTGGCTGCAGGCCTGGCGCCTGCTGCGCGCAGCGGGTTACGAACCGATCGGTGGCGATCACTATCAGCGTGGCGATCTGCCGAACCCGCATGGCCCGGGCGATGGCCAGCGCCATTGCGATCTTGCCGGCGTGCCGCGCCGCGACCGCAGTGATTTCATCGGCCTTGGCCTGTCCGCCTGCAGCCAGATCGGTGAGGTGTTCTACCGGCTGGAGGACGAACTGGGTGAATGGCGTGCGCGTCTGCAGGCGGGTCACATGGGAGTCTCCGCCGGGCTGATCCTGTCCGAGGACGAGCGCCTGGTGGCCGAAGTGGCGCAGAGCATCGCCTGTGACCACGCCCTCGATGCGGCTGCCTTCGAGTGGCGCAACGATGAACCGTTCGAGGAATGTTTCGCCGAACAGCTGCCGGCGTTGTCGCCGTTGCTGGCACGCGGCTGGGCGCATTGGGATGCGCGCGTGTTGCGCCTGGCCGAAGAAGGGCGCCTGCTGTGGCGTATGATGGCCGCATGTTTCCGGCCGGCGGCCGCCATCGCTTGAGTCCTGCCCCGATGTCTTCAATTCCGCCTTCGCAGGGCCGTCTCGGCCGGGCCACACCCAACCCCGCCGCCGCCGATGATGGCGACGCACTGCACTTCTGCAGCACCTGTGCGTTCTCCGACGCATGCATGTCGCAGGGTTACGACAAGACAGCACTGGGCGATCTGCACGTGCTGGTGGACCATGTCGGTCCGTTCCATGCGGGTGACTACATTTTCCGCGCTGGCGAATCGTTCGATTCGATTGCTGCGGTGCGCGCGGGCATGGTCAAGACCTTCGTCGATGACAGCCAGGGCAACGAGCAGGTGCTGGGCTTCAGCCTGCCGGGTGAAGTGATCGGCCTCAACGCGATCCACGGTTCGCGCTTCCCCTGCAATGCGGTGGCGCTGGACACCGTGCACCTGTGCCGCATCTCGTTCCCCAAGCTCAGCCTGTTGGCCACGCGCATGCCGGGGCTGCAGGCCAAGCTGTTCAGCCTGCTCAGTGCGGAGATCGGCAAGGTCGCGACCCTGGCCGCCAACCACCGTACCGAGGAACGCATGGCCGCGTTCCTGCTGGACATGTCCGAGCGTTACGCGCGGCGCGGTTTTTCCGCCACGCGCTTCAACCTGACGATGGCGCGTACCGAGATCGCCAATTACCTGCGGATGGCGCCGGAAACCGCCAGCCGCGTGCTGCGCCGCTTGAGCGATGATGGGATCATCGCGGTGAAACAGCGCGAGATCCTGCTGCTGCAGCCCGAGCGCCTGGCAGCGCTGGCGGTGGCCGACGAATCCGATCCGAACTGAACCTGGCCGGGAGCCGACGATGAAGCGAGCTGGACTGTTGTTGCTGGGACTGCTGGCCGCGGTGCCGGCCTGGGCGGCCGAACTGACGGTGTCGGCGGCATCGAGCCTGACCGAGAGCTTCCGTGAACTGGGCACCGCCTATGAGAAGGCGCACCCGGGAACCAAGGTCGATTTCAACTTCGCCGCGTCCGGCGTGCTGCTGCAGCAGATCAGCCGTGGTGCACCGGTGGATGTGTTTGCGTCGGCCGATGAAACCACGATGGACCAGGCCCAGCAGCAGGATCTGCTGGCGGCCGGCACCCGTGAGGTGTTCGCGGTGAACGCGCTGTGGGTGGTGGTGCCGCCGCAGGCCAAGGCTGCACCGCGTACCTTGAAGGACCTGGCCGGTGCCGGTGTGCAGCGCATCGCACTGGGCAACCCGGACAGCGTGCCGGTCGGCCGCTATGCCAAGGGTGCGCTGGAAGCGGCGGGCCTGTGGCCGTCGGTGCAGGGCAAGACCATCACCACCCAGAACGTTCGCCAGTCGCTGGACTACGTGGCGCGCGGTGAAGTGGATGCCGGCTTCGTCTATGCCACCGATGCGCAGGCGATGCCTGATCGGGTGCGCCGTGCCTTCGCGGTGCCGGTGGCGGGGCGCATTGCCTATCCGTTGGCGGTGACCAAGGCCAGTGTGCAACCGGTTGAAGCCAAGCGCTTCACCGCCTTCGTGCGTTCGGCACAGGGCCAGGCGATCCTGGCCAAGCATGGGTTCGGCAAGCCCTGAGGCATGGATCTCGACTGGAGCGCACTGTGGTTGTCGCTGAAGGTGGCCGGCTGGGCCACCGCGATCAATCTGGTGCTGGGCGTGGCATTGGGCGCGCTGCTGGCACGTCGGCGATTTCCTGGCCGTGAGCTGCTGGATTCGCTGCTGACCCTGCCGATGGTGCTGCCGCCGACCGTGCTGGGGTATTACCTGCTGGTGCTGATCGGCCGCAACGGCCCGATCGGCGCATGGCTGCAGTCGTGGTTCGGCATCAACCTGGTGTTCACCTGGCAGGCGGCGGTGATCGCTGCGGCGGTGGCCTCGCTGCCGCTGGTGTTCAAGCCGGCACGCGCGGCGTTCGAGGAAGTGGACGGACAGCTGGAGCAGGCCGCACGTACGCTGGGTGTGTCCGAAGCGGCGGTGTTCTTCCGCATCACGCTGCCCCTGGCCTGGCGCGGCATTCTTGCCGGCCTGTTGCTGGCGTTTGCACGTGCGATGGGCGAGTTCGGCGCGACGCTGATGGTGGCCGGCAGCATTCCGGGCCGCACGCAGACGCTGTCGATCGCCATCTACGAGGCAGTGCAGGCCGGCCAGGACGGCAAGGCCAATGCGCTGGTGATCCTGACCTCGGTGGTGTGCATCGTGATCCTGTTACTGGCCGCGCGGCTGGTGGGCGGACGTCGCCGGGAGCTGCGTGATGTGGCTTGATCTGCAGGTGCAGCGTCGCCTGCAGGCGGCCGGCCAGGATTTCGTGTTGGACGTATCGCTGCAGTGCACGCAGCGGCAGGTGGTGCTGTTCGGGCCTTCGGGCGCCGGCAAGAGCCTGACCCTGAAGGCGGTGGCCGGACTGCTGCGGCCGGGGCAGGGCCATGTACGGCTGCAGGGGCAGACCCTGTTCGATGCAGCCACCGGCGTGGATCTGCCGCCGCAGCGCCGCCGGCTGGGCTACGTATTCCAGGATTACGCGTTGTTCCCGCACCTGAGCGTGCGCCAGAACGTGGCGTTCGGTCTGGAGAAGGGGTGGTTGAATCCGCGGATCGGCCAGCGCTTCGATGCGGTGGAGCAGTGGTTGCACGCATTCCGCATCGACATGGTGGGCGATCTGCTGCCCTCGCAGGTATCCGGTGGCCAGCGCCAGCGCACTGCATTGGCGCGCGCCCTGGTGACGCAGCCGCAGGCGCTGCTGCTGGATGAGCCGTTCTCCGCGCTGGACCATGATCTTCGCCAGCACCTGCGCCAGGAGCTGGAGACCGTGCTGGACAAGACCGGCATCCCGTTGTTGTTGATCAGCCACGACCCGCAGGACGTGGCCGTGTTCGGCCAGCAGGTGGCGCGCGTGGTGGACGGCCGCATCGTCGGCGGTTGACCCGCGATGGACGCACAGGCGATGGTTGGTTACATCTGATGGTAGTGTCGGCCGCTGGCCGGCAACCACGGAATCCGGCGCAGCCGGCCAGCGGCCGGCTCTACAGGTTCAGCTGTTCGTTGCCCACTGGATGAACGCCCAGCGCCGTGTCGGCGCCATGCCGAAACGATGCTGCGGCGAGCGCGCATGCCACGCACGTACGCGTGCTTCCTCATCCGCATCCAACGCACCGAACAGCTCCACTGCCTGGCGCACCAGGCCGTCGGCATCCTGCGTGACGTCGCGCACCGATTCGGGCAGGTAGTCCACCTGCGGTTCGCGGCCCATGTCCAGCAGCATGTTGATCGGGTAGCGGTGGTCGGGCATGGGCACCCAGTCACGGCCCAGCAGCTCGGCCAGCTCCGGTACGCCGGCACGAGGGCCGGTGGCGAAAGTAATGCAGGCGCGCTGGCGAGCGTGCGCATCCAACCTGCGCAGCGCGGCCTCCAGATCCGCCACCATCAGCGAGCGCGAGGCAATGGCCAGATCACAGCGCGGCACGTCGTGCCAGTCGTCGGTCCACGACAGTGCCCACGGTGTGACGTTGGAAACGCCGTCGCGGGCGATTGCGGCGCGCAGGCCGTCGAGCATGCCGGTGCTGTAGTCGAGCGCGTGCACATGGCCGACCTGCGCGGCAATCGGCAGGCTCAGCAGGCCGGGGCCACAGCCCACGTCGAGCACGGTGGCCACGCCGGAAAGATCAAGCCGGGCGAGGAATGCCTCGCTATAGTCGTCGTGACGGCGCTTCCAGCTGGACTGTGCGGCACGCGCATCCCAGGCACTGGCCGGCTTTGCCTGGAAGCCACAGGCCTGCAGGTGTTGGCGATAACGTGCGCTGTGATCGATCGGGGTCGGTAGGGGTGTACTCATGTAGAAATTCCAGAAGCGGGCAGGGCGGCGGCGACGCGTGCGGCATCGACGCCATACAGGGTGGCGAGGCGTTCGGGCGTTGCGACCTGGCGGGCAGGACCGAGCGCCTGCAGGCTGCCGGCGGACATCAATGCAATGCGGTCGGCCACCTGCAGCGCGTGCTGCGGTTGATGGGTGGACAGCAGCACACCGATGCCACGGTCGGCCAGGCGGCGCACGGTATCGAGGATGCGCAGCTGGTTGCCAAAGTCGAGGCTGGCGGTGGGCTCATCCATCACCAGCAACTGCGCCTGCTGGGCCAGTGCGCGCGCGATCAGTATCAGCTGGCGCTCGCCACCACTGAGCGTGGTGACGGTGCGCTCGGCCAGCGTCTGCAGGCCCAGTTCGCGCAGGCAGTCATCGGCGATGGCTTCATCGGCGCGACCGGGTGCCGCGAGCAGGCCCAGGTGCGCGGCGCGGCCCATCGCCACCACCTCGCGCACGCGCCAGGCAAAGGGCAGCGGCGCGGCCTGTGGCACATAGCCCATGCGGCGGGCGCGGGCGGCGCGATCATGCGCGCGTAGTGGCGAGCCCTGCAGGTGCACCTCGCCGTGCACCGCAGGCAGCAGGCCGAGCAGCGTACGAAACAGGGTGGTCTTGCCACAGCCGTTGGGGCCAAGCAGGCACAGCACCTCACCGGGCTGCACCGACAGTGCAAACGGCGCGCCCAGTGCCACGCCGGCATGGCCAATGGCCAACCCGCGTGCTTCCAGCAGTGGTGTGGCGGTGCTCATGGGCGACGCTCGCTGCGCGCCAGGACCAGCAAAAAGCACGGCACACCGACGAATGCGGTGAGGATGCCGAGCGGCAGCTCGATCGGTGCCAAGGTGCGCGCCAGCGTATCGGCGGCGAGCAGGAAACTGGCGCCGAGCAGCAGGCTGGCCGGCAGCAGGCGGCGGAAATCGGCGCCGACCAGCAGCCGCGCGATATGCGGAACCACCAACCCGACCCAGCCGATGATGCCGGCCAGTGACACCGCCGCAGCGGTGCATAGCGTAGCGGCGGCGATCAGTGTCCAGCGCAGCGGGGTGACCGCCACGCCCAGCGCGCTGGCCTCTTCATCACCCAGGCCGAGCAGGTTCACCCGCCAGCGCAGCAGCACCAGCGGCAACAGCCCGATCAGCAGCAGCGGCGCGGTGACCTTGAGGTCGTCGATGACCACGGCGTTCAAGCCACCCAGCAGCCAGAAGGTGATCGAGGGCAGCTGGGTGTATGGATCGGCCAGCAGCTTCAGCAGCGAGATGCCGGCACCGAGCAGCGCCGACACCGCGACGCCGGCCAGTACCAGCACCAGCACCGGATCGTGCCGCCGCACCAGCGCGGCCACCAGGCAGACCAGACCCACCGCACCCAACCCGCCTGCGAAGGCAATGCCCTGCACCAGCAGCATCGGCAGGCCGAGGAACAGGCCCAGCGAAGCGCCAAGACCGGCGCCGGCCGAGACGCCGAGGATGTCCGGCGACACCAGCGGATTGCGGAACATGGCCTGGTAGGCCGCGCCGGCTGCCGACAGCACTGCGCCGATCAGCACGGCGGCCAGCACGCGTGGCAGGCGGATATGCCAGAGCGCGGCCTGCACCGCAGGCGGGCTGGGTTCGCCGATGCCGAACAGCTGCCAGCCGATGGCGTGCAGCAGCGCCGCAGGGCGCACCGGAAACTGGCCGACCGAGAAGGCCAGCAGCAGCATCGCCAGCAGCAGGCTCCAGCCAGCGGCATGCCAGGCCCAACGTGGAAGCGTGCGCATGCTCAGACGTTCGCATCCAGGCTGGGTGCCAGAGTGGCGGGCAAGGGTTGGCCCCACAGCAGCTGATGCAGCGCACCGATGCGCGCGCGCAGCGCGGCAGGCGCCAATGCGGGCACTGCACCCGGATGCAGCCTGGACAGCAGCCACGGCAGGCCGGGCAGGCGGTTGACGCCGGGCGGACCATCCAGCCATCCGAACGGCAGTACCGGCGCGCAATGCAGGCGGTGCTCGCGCACGGCACGCAGGGCGCGCCAGCGCGGATCCTGTGCCGCATGCGCGGCGAAGTCGGCATCCTGGGTCAGGATCACGTCCGGGTCCCAGGCCAGCAGTTGTTCGAACGACACGCGGGCGAGGCCACCGGCACCGACGCTGGCGGCCACGTTGCGGCCGCCACAGAACTCGATGACTTCGGTGTTGATCGAGCCGGACAGGCCGCTTTCCAGGCCGTCGCTGCCACGCCCGTAGTACACCGTGGGCCGCGTCGCAGCAGGACGCGTCGCCAGCACTTCACGCACCAGCGCCAGCTGCGCCTCGGCGGCCTGCGCCAGCGCTTCGCCGCGTGCGGCAGCACCCAGCAGCCGGCCCACGTGGCGCAGCTGCGCGGGATGATCGGGCAGGCGTCCGGCAATCAGTTCGAAGGGAATCGCGGTCTGCTTCCAGACCCGCTCGGCCGAGTCGCGGTAATTGGCATCGAAATCACCGGCATCCAGCACCAGATCCGGCTGCATCGCCAGCAGGCGTTCGAGACTGACCGTGCTGCCGCGCCCGGCCAGGCGACCGACCACCGGCAGCGTGCGCAGCGCGGCCGGCAGTTGCGCCAGGGCTTCGGGCGAGACCTTCATCGGCCAACCCAGCAGGCGGTCAGGTGCCACGGCGGCGAGCAGCACCGCCGCCGGCGGACCGGCCGCGAACACGCGCTTGGGCGTGGCCTTGGGCGCACCCAGCCGCAGCACGCGCTGCGCCGGCATCGCCAGCAGCTCGACACTGGCAACCAGCAACGGCGCCAGTGCGAACGCCTGCAGCAGGGCGCGCCGCCTCATGCTGCGGCCTCGGGTGCGTTGCGGCAGGCATCCCACCAGGCCTGCAGCGCCGCGTCCTCGGCGGGCAGCTCGATGGCCATGCCGCCGGTGAACTGGCGCCACGCGTCAAGGTAGGGCAGCTTCACCGCGGTCAACAACGGGATGCCGGCCAGCATCAATGCCAGCAGTTCATCGGCCATGCCGCCGCCTTCCGATTCCAGCGTGCCGAAGCGATTGGCAATGGCCAGCTCGGCGTGGTCCTGCAATGCGCGACGCAGCACCCCGCTGGCATCGGCGATGCCGCCCGGGTCCAGGTTGCAGCCGCAGGACGCCGGGCCCAGCGCCTGGCTGATCGGGTAGCGTGAACCGGGATCGGTCACGTCCATCAGTGCCATGCGTTTCTTGCCGTTGGCGGTGGGTTCGTGTGGCAGATGTACCAGCCCGCGCACGCGGTGGCCGGCGGCCAGCTGGCGTGCGGCGAATGCGGCCAGCAGGCCATCGGGTTCGCCGCTGTGGTCATGCACGATGGCCGCGATGCGCGGCGGCGGGAACGCGGTCATGTTCAGAACCTCCAGTTGGCATTGGCGAACCAGGTACGGCCCGGCATCGGGTAGCCGTCGGCCAGTTCGTACCACTTGTCGCCGATGTTGTGCACGCCGAGGTCGAAATCCCAGGCCTCGCGCGGGCTCCAGCTGGCCTTGACGCCGGTGATGCCATAGCCGGGCATGTCACGCACCGGGCGTGCGGCATCGGCGTAGCTGACCTTGCGGCCCTGTTCGGCTTCCAGCGTGGCCTGCAGCTTCAACTGCGGCAGCAGCTGCCAGCCCACCGCCATGAACAGCCGTTGGCGCGGGCTGTCGAGCAGGGCCACGCTGCGGTCTTGCAGGTTGGTGCGGCGCAGCCAGGTGTAGCTGGTCTGCAGGTCCCAATCGTCGCCGATGCGCTGGCGCAGGCCCAGTTCCACGCCCTGATGGCGGGCCTTGCCGATGTTCTGCGCCTGGTTGCAGGTGCTGCCGCCGCATTCGCGCGAGGCCACCACCGCGTTCTGGATCAGGTCATCGATACGGCTCTGGAACAGTGCCGCCTGCAACTGGCCGCCTTCCCACCAGCGGCCACGCAGGCCCACCTCGAAGTGGGTGGCATGCTCGGCTTTCAGATCCGGGTTGGGCAGGGCGGACCCCATGCGCGCGGAGTAGCGGTCCTTGATGGTCGGAAAACGCGTGCGCCGCGCGGCGCTTGCATACCACTGCTGGTCCGGCGCCAGTTGCTGCACGTACTCCAGCACTGCATTGGTGGCATCGGTGCTGCCGGTTGGCCAGAAGTACACGCGCTTGGCGTCGCGGCGGTCATGGCCGATGCCCACGCGCAGGTGCGAGGTGTCGGTCAGCGCGATGCGGTCCTCGATCGCCACCGACGTGGTCACATCACGGAAGTCCTTGGTGGGCGAGTGCGGGTTGCGCTCGCTGTGCTGGTCTTCCTTGTAGTGGATCGCGAACTGCAGTTCCTGGCGCGGCAACGCCGTGGTGGCCAGGGTCACCGAGCCGCCCACGGTGCGGTCATCGTAGATGCTGGGGAAGCTGCTGTTGTCCATCGCCACCTGGTAGGTGCCGTCGGTATAGGCGTCCAGGCCGTTGCCATAGGTATCGCGGTAGACGCGGGTGCGCAGCGTGGTGTGCTCGCCCAGGCGGGTGTTGCCGATGAAGTACAGGCTGTCCTTGTCCCACCACGGCCAGCGCCAGTAACGAATGCCGCTGCGTGCGGTGCTGGTGTAGACCGGGTTGTCCTTCTCGCCGTCCTGGCGCGCGTAGCCGATCGCGTACTCGTCGCCCTCGCGCGGGGTATAGCCCAGCTTGAACGACAGGCGACGGTCGTCGCGCGAGGCGTTGCGGCGGTCCTTGCCGGTATCGGTGGGCACGCGCTTGTAGTCGACGAAGCCTTTCGGCAGCGGGAACTCATCGGCCTTCAGGATCGACGCACCAAGCTGGAAGTACCAGTCGCCACGGCGGCCACCGATGTTGACCGCCGCCTTGCGCTCGCCGCCATCGGCCACGCCCAGCCGCACATCGCCTTCCAGTGGGCGCTCGGGACGGCGACTGACCAGATTGATCGCACCGCCGAGGATGTTCGGCCCGTACAGCAGTGAGGCACCGCCGCTGGCGACCTGGATCTCGGCAAGGTCGAAGGTGGTGAAGCGGCCGAAGTCCACGTAGCCGTCATAGGGCACGTACAGCGGGATGCCGTCGAGGAACACCGGCACCTGGCGCGCATCGAAGCCGCGCAGGTAGACCATGTCCTCGTTGCGCGAGTTGCGCGCCAGGCTCACGCCCGGCAGCACGCTGACCGCATCACCGACCGTATTGCGGTCGAGCTGCTGGATGCGTTCGGCATCGAGGCTGCGTTCGGCCACGGTGGGCGAGGTGCCGCGCTCGGCATGCACGTCGATCGTGCCCAGGGTGAACACCGGCGGCGGCGAGGTGGTGTCGGCCGCAGCGGCGGCAAGCGGGAGCAGCAGGGCCGACAGGGGTAGAACGAAACGACAGGTACGCATCCTCGCGAGTCCTCGGGTTCGTTATATCCAAGATGATATAACGGTTGGCAGGGGTCAACTTGATGACCGACCCGGGGATTCTCGGCGCTGGTCGGCGCGGCCACCTTGATCCATATCAAGCCCGGTGCAGGGGGGCGACGCCGTACACTGGCCGTTCGCGCGAAACGCAGGGAAACGAGCACGATGAGCGAGGCCGAACCGCCGTTGGAGCTGCAGGGCAACCTGTGGCTGAGCATTGCCGGGCAGAGTGTGGGCGGTCGTGGCCGCTTCGCGCTGCTGGGGTTGATCGATGCCTGTGGTTCGATCAGCCAGGCCGCCAAGCGCATGGGCATGACCTACAAGAACGCCTGGGACGCGGTGGATGCGATGAACACCGCCGCCGGCGAGCCGTTGGTCGTGCGCAGCGTGGGCGGTCGTGGCGGCGGCGGTGCGCAGTTGACTGAACGTGGCCGCCAGCTGATCACCCGCTTCGAGGACGTCGAGCGTGCGCATCGCACCTTCCTGCAATCGCTGCAGGCCACCCCCGGGCTGGACGAGGATCTGGCCCTGATCCGGAGAATCGGCATGATCACCAGTGCACGCAACCAGTTCCATGGCCGGGTCAGTGCGCTGGCCACCGGTGCCGTCAACGATGAAGTGCAGATCGAAGTGGCGCCAGGTCTCGCGCTGGTCGCCACCATCACCCATGGCAGCGTGGAATCGCTGGGCCTGGCGGTGGGCGTGCCGGCCTATGCGCTGGTGAAGGCCTCGTCGGTGATCGTGGCGCAGGGCGAGGGGGCGCGTTACTCGGCACGCAACCAGTTCACCGGCACGGTGGAGCGTATTACCGAGGGTGCGGTGAACGATGAGGTGGTGGTGGATATCGGCCATGGCTGCAGCGTGGTGGCGGTGATCACCCGTGCCAGTACCGCGGCGCTGGAGCTGCAGGAGGGCGGCGCGGCGACGGTGCTGTTCAAAGCGTCGAGCGTGATCGTGGGCGTGCCGATGTAGAGGGGTCCTGGGTAGTGCCGGCCGCTGGCCGGCAGCTTGTAGTGCGAAGCGCAGCCGGCCAGCGGCCGGCTCTACCGATCCAGGATTCGTGCGGTCCAGTGGGATGGATCAATACAACTCGCAGTGCGTGCGGCCCTCACCTCGCAGCGCGTCCCAGTGCCCTTCGCCACCAATGGCATCGATGGCTTCACGCACCGCGCCTTCCAGGTGGCTCTTGTTGCCGCACAGGTACAGATGCCCACCGCGGGCCAGGACGTCGCGCACTTCGCTGGCGCGCTGCTGCAGCACATGCTGCACATAGACCTTCTCGGCGCCATCCCGCGAGAACGCGGTATGCAGGCCAGCCAGCACGCCACGTGTGTGCCAGTCCTGCAGCTGGTCGCGATACAGGTAGTCGTGCTGGTGGTGCTTTTCGCCGAACACCAGGTGCACTTCGCGTTCGCAGGCGTTGGCCTGCAACTCCTGCATCAGGCCCATCAAGGGCGCGATGCCGGTGCCGGTGCCGACCAGCAGCAGCGGTGCCTCGCCGGTATCGGGCAGGTGGAAGCCAGGGTTGGAGCGGCAGTACACACGGGCATGGTCGCCGCCATGCAGCAGGCTGCCGGTGGCAGTGCCGAAGCGCTCGCGGCCGCGCAGGGTGTAGCGCACTTCGCGCACGCACAGGCTCAGCTGGTCGTCGCATGGGTGCGAGGCGATGGAATAGGCACGCGGCAGCCGCGGTGACAGCAGTTCGCGCAGTCGGGCCAGCGGCACGCTGTCCGGCGTGGCGTGGTCCTGCAGCACGTCCAGCAGGTCCAGGCCGTGCAGGTAGGCGTCCAGCTCGCGCTTCTGGCTGACCTTCAACAGGCCCTTTAGCGCCTCGCTGCCACCGAGCTTGGCCAGTTCGCGCAGCACACCCTTGCTCAGCAGGCGCAGCTCCCGATCATGCAGGGCAGCCACGGCGGCGGTGTCGCCATACCAGGTGGCCAACGCCTGCAGCAGGGTAGGGTCATTCTCCGGCACCACGTGCAGGGTGTCGCCCGCGCGGTAGGCCATGCCACTGCCGGCAATGTCCAGCTGCAGGTGCCATGCCGCCGGGTCGCTGCTGTTCAAGCGGCGACGTTCGAGAATGGGGGCGGCAAAGGCGTTGTCTTCGCCATAGGCGGTGACCTGCAGGTGCAGGTCCTGGCCAGCGCTGAGGTCGCCATCCAGCACCTGACCGAGCACCGGCTGCCATTGCTGGAAGAACTGCTCGTAGCCCAGGTCGGCATCCACGCGATGCAGCAGCGGCTGCGCCTGGCGCTCGCTCAGCGCCGCATCCAGCGCCTTGGTGAAGCCGCAGAAACTCGGGTAGCCGGTGTCACCGAGGCCGAACACTGCATAGCGCAGGCCGCTCAGCGTCGGGATCTGGCGCAGCGTTTCGAAGAACTGCTCGCCGTTGGCCGGCGGTTCGCCGTCGCCAAACGAGCTGGAGATCGCCAGCAGCACATCGCCTTGGCCGAGACTGGCCACGTCGATGTCGTTGAACGGGAGCACCTGCGGCCCGTGCGGCTGCAGGTCCGCGCCCAGGCGCAGGGCCAGGGCGCGGGCATTGCCCGACTCGGACGCAAAACCCACCAGCAGGCGGCTGAAGGGCGTACTGGTCGGGAGGGCGTTCACGCGGCCTCGTAGAAGTCGTCGAACTTCTCCTTGCTGAACTCGACCAGGTCGTAGTTCTGCATCAGGTCGTTCACCACGCGACGGATACTGATGTACGAGGTGATGTTGCCCTCAGCATCGAACAGCGGCTGCACGGTGGTATCGACCACGTAGAGCACGCCGCCCTTGCCGAGGTTGGGCACGATGCCGGTCCAGGTCTTGCCGGCCTTGATGGTGTCCCACATGTCCTTGTAGACGGCCTTCGGCACATCCGGATGGCGCACGATGCTGTGCGGCTGGCCGATCAGTTCCTCGCGGGCGAAGCCGGTGAGCGTGCAGAACAGGTCGTTGGCGTAGGTGATGTTGCCCTGCAGGTCAGTAGTGGAGATCACCATGACGTTCTGCATGGCGTTCAGAAGCTGGACGTTGTCGGGGGTGTAGCTCATCGCAGGGTCCTTGTGGATGCCGGTAACGCCGGCGTGTTCGGGTCCTGCATAGAAATACGCCCGCACGGCGGTAGGCGGTTTGACATTGATCAAGTGGGTGGCGGGATCGCCTGCGACCGGGTGTCGCAGGGGGCGGTCACCGCTGCAGGGGAAAGCCGATGGTCTCGTGGCAATGCTGCACGAGGTGGCGACCTCCCTCATTGATGTGCAGAGTTTCCCCGTCACCGAAGAACCGCAGCAGCGCGGTCCCTGTCGTACTGCCCGCGTGCGCGGAGCGCTTGGCGGCGGATGGCAGGAACGGATCAGCTCGCGGATCGTGTCCGCCTGGCAGATCCGTACGTGCAACTGAACCTTCGATCATCAGTTGGGCACATGCGCCTGCCAGATAGGCGTCTGGTTCCCGCTGCCCGCAGCGCCGCGGCTGCCCTGACAATGCGGTGGCGATATGCTGGAATTCATGCGCGGTGGTGGCGATCACGCGCCTGCGCAGCGAATCAGCGTCCGGGCTGGAGGGAAACCAGAAGCTGACCACCTGGCCCGGCCGCTCTGGTCCTGGCAGTTGTCGCCAGATACCGCCGCCGTCACTCACGATCGTGAGCTGATAGCGCACAGGCGCCCGTTCCTGCCCATTGGCCTGGAGCGGCAGTCCAGCGGATCGTGCAGCCGCCTCGCAGAGCCGTGACGCCTGCATGGCCGAAAGCGCTCCATCCGCCCAGAGAACCCGGGTTGCAATGGATGATCGCCCGCACTCGATGGATCGGTTGGGATACTCCGAGCTTTCCGGGCCGGGTAGCACTGACACTGTGCTGATCTTCAGATGCGAGGAAGGGCCTCGCAGCAGAGTGGCATACCCTCCATCGGTACTGACCAGGTTCCGGGGAGGCACCTGGAGGGATTGGCACGCACTTGTGGCCAGAAGGATTGCCGCCAGCCCAGCATAGTGCCCGACGACGGAGCCCGGTTGGGTACGCCTGGACTGGCGGCGCTGCATCAGGGGGTCAGCCCGCCAGCAGAGACGAGGGTGATACCGATTGCTACCACGACAACTCGCAGATTGCTCATTGGTACTCTCCACGTTTGACGTCGATTGACCGATCAGCTCAACCCGCTGGCTCGGTAGTCAATGCGTATCGACTCTGGCTCGATCAGGCAATCGGAATTGTTTCAAACACCTCCAGTAGCTGGCTCCGGGCCACGTTTGACGCGGCAGGCAAATGTCCAGGTCGTGCCAATGGCGACACTTGTGCCTCCAGTCGCACCGCGTTGTGAAGTCGCGCGTGTGTCAGCCCATCAGAAAACGCAACACCCCGGCCGAGGCCACGCCGATCAGCACCGTCGGCAGCATCGACAGCCGCGTGGCGGCCAGCAGGGTGATCGCCAGCGTGGCGAGGTCGGCGGGCTTGTCGGCGACGAAGTCCGGGGCGATCACCGAGATCAGCACGCAGCCTGGCGCGGCTTCCATCACCGTCACTGCGCGTTTGCTCAACGTGCGGTTGCGCAGCGCGAGGAAGCCGACGATGCGGGTCAGGTAGGTGGCGGCGGCCATCAGCACGATGGTCAGCACCGAGGTCCAGTGGATCAGTCCGTTGAAGATCATGCCGCGTCCTCCGCCAGCAGCCAGGCGGCGGCCAGGCCGGCCAAGGCGCCGCTGGCCACGTACCACGCACCCGGAATCAGCAGGTAGGTGGCCGCAGCCACGACCAGGCTGACCAGCCACGGCCGCGCCGCTTTCATGCCCTGCCACATGCCGCGCAACAGCACCAGGAACACGGCGGGGAAGGCCATGTCGAAGCCATAGGCGTGGATGTCGCCCAGCATCGGCCCGACGATTGCGCCCAGCGCGGTGCAGGCCACCCAGACCGTGTACAGGCCTGCCGAGACGCCCAGGTAATAGGCCAGGCTGAAGCCGAGTGCACGTCGGCGCGCATCGGCCACGCCCATCGCCCAGCTTTCGTCGCACATGAAGAACAGGGCCGGCAGCACGCGGCGGCGCGGCAGGTGCTGCAGCAGCGGGGCCAGGCTGGCACCCATCAGCAGGTGGCGGCTGTTGACCAGCGCGGTGATGGCCACGATCAGCGCGATGTGTGGCGGAGATGTCCACAATTCGACGGCAGCGAACTCCGAGCCGCCAGCGAAGTTGAGGCCGGTCATCAGTGGCACTTCCAGTGCGCTCAGGCCCTTCTGGGCCGCCTGCGCGCCGAGCACCAGGGCGAAGGGAATGAAGCCGATCATCACCGGCACGGCGGCGCGCAGGCCACGCAGGAATTCGGCACGCGGCGCGGTATCGCAGGTGTCGGGCAGGGGGAGGGTGGTACGGGCGTCCATCGAACGGCACAACGAGGTGGGGGTGGCCCATGCTAGCGGTCCAATCGCGAAATCGGGTTGCGTTGATGCCACTGGATTCTGGATGATTGATATTTCATGCGGCCAGAAGTGACAAAGGCGAAATGCCATGCAGTACCAGCTCGACAACCTCGATCGGCGCATCCTCGACGCCCTGCAGCGCGATGGTCGTCTGCAGAACCTGGAGCTGGCCCGGCTGGTCGGGCTGTCGCCGTCGGCCTGCCTGCGCCGGGTGCGGCTACTGGAGGAGGGCGGCTACATCGACCGCTATGTGGCCTTGTTGAACGAGGTCAAGGTGGGCCGTGGCTTCACGGTGTTCGTGCGCGTGTGGCTGCGCGGGCAGGACGAGGACACCACCAACCACTTCATCAACAGCATCAAGTCGTTCCCGGAAGTACTTGAATGCCACCTGATGGCCGGTGACTGCGATTTCCTGTTGCGGGTGGCGGTGGCCGATCTTGATGCCTACCGGCAGTTCCAGATGCAGCACCTGAACCGGATTGCCGGGGTACAGAACACCAAGACCGAGATTCCGATGCAGCGGATCAAGCAGACGACCCAGTTGCCGCTTTGAGGGATGGGGTTGCGGCCGGGTTGCACCCGGCACCCGCGGGTAGAGCCGGCCGCTGGCCGGCAACTTCAGGAGCAACAGCCGAAGCAACAGCATGCATTCCGTGGGATGGCGGGGTGGGTCCGGTTGCGGGGGGCGCTGCAAGTACGTCCATGTAAGCTCGGTCGCCGCATCCATGCGGC